>JANMJO010000254.1:0-12495 GCA_031371425.1 Verrucomicrobiales bacterium
GAAATAGGAATGGGAGCGCGCCCGCCCCGGGCGCAGTTTTCCGCGCCCTCGCGGAAAACCCGGGCGCACCGAAGTCATCCAAAGGTTCTTGGCCAACACGCGCCCGCAAGATGCTGCCCCCGACATCGGATGTCGGGGGCAGCGACGCCCGGGGCGGGCGTGCTCCCCAACTTCGGAAGTCGGGTTTAACTCATCCCTGCCTTGCTGGACACGATGGTGCAAGCCTTCCGCTCGCAGCGGCGACAGAGCCGGCATGGTATCCCTTACGATTTGATGTCCCGCATTTGAAATGCGGCGCATCCGATGATAAGGAAGGTGAGATTGAAGCCGAGCAGGATGCTCAAGGATTCGCCCAGCCGCCACGCCGGCACAGGCTGCACGAAGGCGACTTGCCAGATGTTCAAGTGGTAGGTGAGAAACCAAGGTTGCAGGTCGTGAAAAAATGGAATCTGCATCAGCACAAAACTCACAAACACGAAGGACAACGAAAGAATCGTCGCCGCCGCAGGCTTCACGTTGAAGCACGAGAACATGAACGCCAGGCCCGTGACCGTGACCGCCTTCACCGCGAGCAGCGCATGGGCGAACGCGTATCGCCCCAATCCGCCGCTCCAGTCGAACACGCCGAACACTTCTCCCGGCACAAAGACAAACAATCCGCCACGCTTGAAGAGGATTGCGGCAAAGAGGATGCCCATTACGCCCAGCGCCAGTGCCAGCAGCGCCGAGAAGATGGCGCCCGCGACCCACTTGACCAGCAGCAGCCGCACCCGGGAAATGGGACGCGAAAGAATCATGCACAAGGTGCCGTCCTCCGCCTCCTTCGCCACCAGGTCGCCGCCCACGAGCGACGTGTAAAGCGGCAGAAGCACGTAGGCGATGGGGAACAGCATCACCGTGGCGATGGTCAAGCTTGTGATGAATTGATCGGCGTCATAGCCGCTGTTTTCCAGTTGCCGGATCAGACTACGGGAGGCGTTGGAGTAGCGGAAGACCAGCACGATTAGCGTCTGCGCCAGCAGAAACGCGCCGAAGCCGATGTAGGTGCGCTTTTTGCCGAAGAGCTTCCAGAGTTCGTTGCGGAGTTGTAGGTAAAACATATCAGGCGGCCTTCCCGGCGGATTTGGTTTCGCTCATCAACGACAGATAGAAACTTTCCAGCGTCTCCGTTTCGCGCGCGATTTCGTGGACGGCGATTCCCTGTTCCACCAGCTTCCGCACCACCGACTCCGTCGCCACGCCGGCGGCCAGTTCAATCCGATCATTTCCGCGCTGGCCGGTAATCAATCCGGCAGCGGTCAGGCCGGCCGCCGCCAGCGGAAAATCATTTACGTGCAAGCGCACCCATGGATTGCCGCGCTTCGTCTCGGCGAGCGGGCCTTCAAAAACTTTCCGGCCCTGGTTCAGGACTGCGATGCGTGTGCAGAGCTGTTCCACCTCGCTCAACAGATGCGACGAGAGCAGGATGGTGAGCTTCAATTCGCGGTGCAGTCGCAGAATTGTTTCCCGCATTTCGTGGATGCCTTCGGGATCAAGCCCCTCGCCCGGTTCGTCGAGAATCAGCAGCTCCGGCTGCGGCAAGAGCGCCTGTGCCAGCGCAAGCCGGGCGCGCATCCCGTGCGAATAAGTTTTGACCTTGCCGTGTTCGCGCCCCGTCAACCCGACCCACTCGACCACTTCGCGGATGCGCGCGTCGGAGGTGCGCGCTGTGAAGTGCGTGAAGATTTCAAGATTTCGCCAGCCGCTCAGGTAATCGTAAAATGCGGGCGTTTCAAAAATCGCGCCGACCTTCTGCAACGCCAGGTCACGTCGTGAGGTCACATCATGGCCGCAGACCCGCACCTCGCCGCTCGACGGCCAAACCTGGCCGAGCATCATGCCGATGGCGGTGCTCTTCCCAGCGCCGTTGTGGCCGAGCAACCCGAAGATTTCGCCGGCGGGAACGGCCAGCGAAAGGTCGTTCACGGCCAGTCGTGAACCGAATTTCTTATGAACGTGGCGGAGTTGAATCATTTCGTGCCTTCAATCGCCAGCAGGTTTCTGATGTGGCCGTCGGCGTAAAGATAGTTGACCGCCTTGGCCGGCCCCCGCGCCGCGTGGAAGCCTTCCTTGTCGTAGAAGACCGGGGTGGCGTGCGGGTCAAAGTGCATTCCAAACACGGTGAGCTGGTCGTCGCGCTGGCCATTGAGCAAACTGTTCCACGCATAACTTGAACCCGTCTCCTCAAAAATCCGCTGCCGGTCCGATAGACACCGCAGCACATTGGTGTTGCCAAGTTCGCGCTTCAACACCACTTCCGGACCGGGTAACGCATTCGTCGTGGGCGGTTTGGTGCCGGCAAGTTGATCGCGCATGACCGGAAGGCGATTGTCATTCTCCTGCACATAAATCTGCAACGACACGCCGATTTGCCGGAGATTGCTCAGGCAAACCGTGGCGCGCGCCGTCTCTTTGGCCCGTCCCAGTGCCGGCAAGAGCAACCCTGCCAGAATCCCGATGATGGAAATCACGACCAGCAATTCAACAAGCGTGAAGCCAGCTTTGAACTTCCGGTTCAGGGCTGGAGACTTATCGCCCACGGTTAAACCTCCCGTTCTGCATGGAACGTTGTATCTCCTCCAATATCGGTGCGAGTTCCGCTTTCGTCTGCGCCGAGCTATCGCTGTAAAAAGATTTCAGCCCTATCATGCGCACCTTGGCCTCCAGTTCAGGAGTAATCTGTGGTGGCCTGTTCGTTCCACTTGCATTGCCGGATGTCGTCCCAGTGCGGTCTTCGCGCATCCGCTTCAACACATCATCCACCAGCTTGCGCCGTTTATCTTCCGGAATCTTCTCGAACGAGGTCAGCATTTGCTTGAATCCCGTAGGCAACGTTGCCTCGATGAACTCGCCTTTTTCCGCATCGGTCATCTGCATGAACCAGTTTTTTGTCAGTTGCCCTGACTGCATCCGCCCGCGTTCCTCCAGCGAAAGTTGGTTCAACATTTCCGCCAGTCGCTTGAGCTTGCGGGCGCGTTCTGTGGCCGACAACTTGCCCAAGTCCACAGTTTTAACGTAAGCATCGACTTTCTCGGACGTCATCTTGAAGTTTTTGGAAAGCGAGTAGCCAACGTAGGCCAGTCCCCAGATTGCGATCAACCCGCAACCCGCCCAAATAAATACGCGTTGGCGCTGATTCGACATGGGAAAAGTCTAGCGCAACTCACCCAGCAAACCACCCAAAACACATTTGGATTTCGGCGGGCGCACTGCCGTGACCGGAGTTGCCATGCTCATCCCCAAGCTGGAGAAGATTGCCGAACGGATGCGACTGCCTGCGGCTGGCTCGGACAACTGGAACTTGGCCACGGACACGGCCTGGGTTGCAGGGATTTGACGACGAGCTTGCCACGAATCTGGATGCGGGCATAATGGCCATCAGATGGATAATTGGCGGATGTGATGAGTCGAAACCTGTCTCGCCAACTGAAATCTGCCGTGTGCGCCCGTAGCTCAGTTGGATAGAGCATCCGCCTTCTAAGCGGATGGTCGCGCGTTCGAATCGCGCCGGGCGCACCATTTTTGTTGGAGTTCAAGCTTTAGCTTGTTCCGACTCGATTGGGGCCGCGGATAAACAAGCTGAAGCTTGAACTCCAACCATGCTGAAACTCGAACAACTTTCCGAGCTGCTGGAGCGCCACCGCCCCGCCGCCTCCGTGCGCGTGGCGGAGTTTGCCATAGGCGGCAAACCATTCGCCTTCAATTCCCGCCCGGCCATCATGGGCGTCGTCAACCTCTCCGCCGACTCGTGGTATCGCGAGAGCATCTGCCTCACGACCGAAAGCGCGGTGGCGCGCGGCAAAACCCTCGCGGCGCAGGGCGCGGACATCGTGGACGTGGGCGCGGAATCCACGCTCGCCCACGCGGCGCGTTTGGACGACGCGGCGCAAAACTCCAAGCTCCTTCCCGTCATCCGCGAGCTGCGGGCGGCGGACATCCTTGTCTCGGTGGAAACCTACCAACCCGCCGTCACGCGCGCCTGCCTCGAAGCCGGAGCGAACGTCCTCAACCTCACCGGCAACGACCGCAGCGACGAATTGTTCCGCATGGTCGCCGCGCACGATGCCGCCGTCATCATCTGTTACGTTCAGGGAAAAAACGTCCGCGAAGTCGGCGAGTTCGATTTCACCGCCGACCCGGTGGCGATGATGCACGACTATTTCTCGCGCCAGATCGAAATCGCCCAGCGCAACGGCGTGACGAAAATCTTCCTCGATCCTGGCCTCGGCTTTTACTACCGCAACCTCCAGGACAGTGCCGTGCGCGTGCGCCATCAGATGAATGTTTTCCTGAACACCTTCCGGCTGCGGACGCTCGGCTTCCCCGTCTGCCACGCCTTGCCGCACGCCGTCGAGTATTTCGGCGATGAAGTCCGCTGCGCCGAGCCGTTCTTCGCCGTGCTGGCCGCGCTGGGCAAGACCGATTTGTTCCGCACTCACGAAGTCCCCCGCATCAAAGCCGTGTTGGATACGATGAAAGTATTTTGATTGTAGCAGCCGACGTGAAGAGGCTCACATCAAAATTCAGAGCCTCGTTACCTCGGCTGCTACAAAGAACGCCCGCAGAGAAACACACCCTCTTCTTCCGACTGCGTGATCCACTGCTCGCGGACTTCCAAACCATGCTGGGCCAGAGCCAAGCGAACGCGCTCCGGCGTGTAGCGGTAGGAAAAGAACAGCCGGATGGATTCGCCAGCAGCGAAGTCAAAACCCTCGCCTTCCATCTCAATCCGGCGCGGCCGCGTGAAATAAAATTCCGCCTGCACGCGTTTCAAACCGCTCGTCGCGTCCTCGTGAACCTGAAACCGCACCTCGCCGTCGCCGCGCTCCACGCCGAGGTCGAGCAGGAAGGTCAGCAGCCACTCGCGCGTCGGAGCGTTGTCGTATTGCGGCAGAATCGCCTGCACCCCGGCGGCGTAATCCGCGCCCGGAGCAAGGTTCGCGCTGAACAGCAGCCAGTCGTCGCGCCGGAGCAGCGCCGCGAGCCGGGGCAAAATCAGTTGCGGCTCGAAGTTGGGAATCATGCCGAAGAAGGTGACGAGCCGTGCGGCATCGTGGGAGGGACAGCGTGTCGCCGTCCCAAATAAATCAGGGTCGGCAACATGCTGACCCTCCCAGACTAGATCGCAGACGAACGGGAAAATGTTTTCCTCCGGCACGACGGCCAGCGCGGTTTCGCGCGCGACCAGAACCATCGCGGTGGCGACGTCGCAGGGCGTGTAGCTGACTTCCTTGCCGGCGGCGCGCAGCAGCTTGAGCAGCCGCGTGTCCTTTTGTCCGCCGCCGCAGCCGAGGCCGATGACGTGGACGCGCGGCGACGGGATTTGCGCCGCTGCCGCAGCGAAACTTTTTTCATACATGGCCAGACAATCGGCGTCGTTGCGCGTGGGCGAATAAATCTGATGCAGCGCGAGCCACTTCTGGGTTTGCTTGACGCTGTCGTAGTGAAATTTGTGGTTCACGCGCCGGGTGCGCAACGAGGCGAGGAGGTCGCGCCGGACATTTTCCGGCGACTGGCTGGCGTGGATGGTGACGCGGGCGGCGTTCATGCCCGGCTACTGTTGCGGAAAAATCCGATAGAGCAACAGGTAAATCACCACGCCGGTCACGGAGACATACATCCAGATGGGCCACGTCCAGCGTGCAATTTTCTTGTGCAGATCGAAGCGTTGCTTCACGGCGCGGCTCAAGGTCATGAACACCAGCGGCACGATTACGACGGCGAGAACGGTGTGCGTGAGGAGGATGGTGAGGTAGATGGGACGAAACCACGCAGGCTCGACGAAGTGCGTGACGGTTTTCACCAGCGCGTGGTAGGTGAGGTAGCACGCGAGAAAAATCACGGAGGTGGTGAACGCGGCGACCATGCAGTTGCGGTGCGCGGTCTTGTTGCCGCGTTTGATGGCAACGAATCCCAGCGCGAGGAAGATGGCGCTCAAGCCGTTGAGCGTGGCGTTGACGGCGGGCAGGTCGTGGACGGTCATATCTTATTTGTAGCAGCCGACGTGAGGAGGCTCATTATATTTTTTCAGGGAAAGTCAGAGCCTCCTTACGTCGGCTGCTACTCTTTTTCAAGCTCGCGGACAGATTGCAAAATCTTGGGCAGCACGTCGGTCATCCACTCCACGCCTTCGCCGCCGGTCTCGAACACGCCGCGCAGCCGTGCCTGTTTGTCCACGAGGACGAAGATGGTGCTGTGGACGAACAAATCTTCCGGCGAGGTGCGCTCGGCGGCGGGCTTTTCCAGCACGGTGAGTTTGAGCGAATCAATGGCGAGGTTGGCGATGGCGCGTTTGTTGCCGGTGAGGAAGAGCCAGTTGCCGGGCTGCGCGCTGAAGCGTTCGGCGTATTGCTGGAGGACGGGCGGCGTGTCGAAGTCGGCGTCGGTGGTGAGGGAGACGAGTTTGGCCGCGCTCGCGGCGGGAAGGGCGTCCTGGAGTTCCTTCATCTGTTTGGTCATGCGAGCGCACGGGCCGGGGCAGCGGGTGAAGATGATGTCGGCGAGCCAGACATTGCCTCGCAGGCCGGCGAGGGTGACGGGTTGGCCGTTTTGATTGGTCAGCGCGAAGTCGGCAACCGAGCCATACACCGGCAGCGGCGCGGCGGCGGGTTTGAGTTGTGAAAGGAGGAATGCGCCGCTGACGACCGCGATGACGGCGATAAGGCAGCCCCAGACGATCCAGTTGGTGGTGCGCGAAGGGTTATTCATTGGGTGAGAAGAGTGTTGTCACCAAAAAGCCAGTGGTGGCGACGGGCTTTCTCCCGAAGCAGAATCGGCAGGCCAAAAAATTATTCAAAGCTCTGCGATGCGCCGCCGGTCTTGGATTTGGCGGCGATCCACTTGTCAAAGTCTTCTTGGGTTTGCACGACGAGGCGGCCGTTGGCCATGCTGGCGTGGCCGTTGCCGCAGAGTTGAGCGCAGTTGATCTGATAGATTCCGATCTTGGTGGGCGTGAAATGGGAGGGAATCTTGAGGCCGGGTATCGCGTCTTGCGTGATGCGCATGGCGATGACCTTGAAGGAGTGAATGACATCCTTGGAGGTCAGGTTGATGATGACGGGCTTGTTAATGGGAACGTGCAGGTCGTTGACGGTCGCGAAATCGTCTTTGCCATCGGGGTCGTTGGGGTCGAGGCCGAAGGGGTTGGTCGCGGCGTTGACGAGGTGGAAATCCTGGCGTCCGGCTTTGCCATCCGCGCCGGGATAACGGACGTTCCAAGCGAATTGCTGGGCGACGACGTGGACGACGGTGGATTCGCTTTCGGCGGGAAATTTCCCGGCGTTCTGATACCAGAACGGGATGGCGAAGCCGATGAGCAGCACGCCTTCGATCACGGCCACGGCAACTTCCACATAAGTTGAGGCGTGGCTCTTGACGCCGTCATAATCGGCGCGGGGATGTTTCCCCTTGCGGAAGCGGAACAGGGCGTAAACGAAATAGGCGAGCCAACCGATGAACAACGCGATCATCAGCCAATGGACGTAGATGATGAGGTTGTCCACTTCGATGCCGTGCTTGGAGGCGAGCACGGGCATTCCCAGAAGTTTGCTAAAAAATGCGATTACGTTTTCCATCATCAGGCCTTTTGATTTACTTCCGCCAAGGAGGACAAGTTGGTTTCCGCTGAAACGGCGGCGGCGCGTTTCGCCAGAAAAATGAAGAACATGCCGATGCCGCCGAGCACCGCCACGACCACGCCGAGCAGGCTGAAGATGCCCCAGTTCATGCCCTGCGCGAGGTTGGAGTCCGACGCGCCGCCGCAGACGGCGCAGGCGAAGGCTGAGTTCGCCGCGAGCGTCAACGCGACGATGGCGACGAGCCGCATAAATTTCGAGGTCGGAAACAAGTTCATAGATAACTGACGTGTTTCAGTTTCTTCAAAAAATAGTAGCCGTAAATCACGAGCGCGACGGCGGCGATCAGCGAGCCGATGCCGTAAACGAAATCCATCTTGGAGCCGTCGGTTGCCAAGCCGTTCCGCAACGACCAGATGCCGAAGCCCGCAGCGAGCAATATCGCGCTGGTCACGAAGAAAATATGGAAGGCTTTCAGCGACATTTCACAAATGAATCAGGCTGTGCGGTTGCATGGACCAGAGGGTGATGAATATCAGTCCCGCAAAAAAGAAGGCGGTGGAGCCAAGCACCATAAAAATCAACTTCCGTTCGGAGACCAAGTGCATGAAATAGCCCGCCACCAGAAACGCCTTCACGCTGGCGATGACCAGCGCCAGCACAATGTTCCATTGGTGACCGAGGTCAATGTAGGAAGCCCAGACGGTGAACATCGTGCCGACGAGCAGCGCGATGAACACAAAGATGTAACCGCGGATGGAATGCTCCGCATGGCCGGTTGAATGGGCGTCGTTCATGATCGTTCAGAGTAGATACAGCACGGGGAACAGGAAAATCCAGACCAAGTCCACGAAGTGCCAGAACAGGCCGGAGACTTCGATGCGGTTGGTGAAGCGTTCCGGGTCGGTCTTCCACATCTTGCCGGCGGTCACCCACATGTAGCCGATGACCAGCGCACCGCCGATGACGTGCAGCGCGTGCAGCGCTGTCAGGGTGAAATAAATCGCGAGGTAGGTGTGATGCCACGGGCCGTAGTTTTCCATGCGCGTGATTTCTGCGGCGGGGACGGTCAATTCTTCGTGCTTCTCGTGTCGCGCTTCTGCGCTGTGCATGTCCATCAACTCCTCGCGCTTTTCCACGATGTGGCCGTGGAGCGTGACGCTGCCGGTTTTTTTGATGAGGTCGAAGTCCTTGGACTTCGCCACGACGTGGCCGTCGGCAAATTTTCCGTTGGTGAGCGTGATTTCGTAGTGTGTGAATTTGGTGTAGTATTCGTAGGATTTGATGCCCACGAACGTGAGTGCCAGCACGAGGGTGAGGGCGTGGAAGAATTTGAATTTGTTGTAATTGCGGTCCTTGCACGCGACCCATGCGAGCACGGTGGTGATACTGGAACAGATGAGCACGAAGGTGTTGGCCATGCCGATGGGCACGTTGAGCCAGCCGTGTGGCCACATGCCGGGCGCGGCGCCCACGCGCAGCAGAATGTAGGCGGAGAACAGCGCGCCGAAGAGCATGACTTCGGAGGCGAGGAACAGCCAGATGCCGAGCTTGGCGTTGTAAAGGCCGGTGTCGCGGCGGGGTTGGACTGCGTAGGGGATTTCCATGTGATTACTTTGAGGGCGGTTCGTTCTGCGGGGTGAAATCGGCGGCATGGCCGGGCACGCTGTATTCATACGGGCCGCGAAATACTTCCATGGGCCGGGTGAAATTGCCGTGTGGCGGAGGCGTCGGCGTCTGCCAGTCGAGCGTGGTGGCTTGCCAGGGATTGTCGCTCGTCACTTTTTTGCCGTTCTTGATGCTCCAGAAAAAGTTGAAGATGAATGGGAGCTGCGCCAGCCCCAAGCACCACGCCGCGATGGAGATCGTGGTGTTGCAATACATGATGCTGTCGCTCAAGCCGCCGATGGCGTCCGGCACCTTGGCGAGCGAGTAGTTCGCGCCGCCGTCCGACATGCGGCGCAACATCCCGGCCATGCCCTGCGCGAACATCGGCTGGAAAATAGCGTTCATGAAAACCAGCGAAAGCCAGAAGTGAACGCGCCCCCAGAATTCATTCATCATGCGTCCCGTCGCCTTGGGAAACCAAAAGTAAACGCCCGCGAACAGCGCAAAAATTGTCCCCGGCGCGACGACATAATGGAAATGCGCGATGACGTAATAGGTGTCGTGCAGGTGCAGGTCGGGGAAGTTCAGGCCGAGCGGCAGGCCCGTCAGCCCGCCGATGCCGAACATCGGCAGGAACGCCAGTGCGAACAGCATCGGCGTATTGAAGCGGATCGAACCGCCCCACAACGAGAGGAACAAGCACGTCAAAATGACCACCGACGGAATCGAGATGATCATTGTCGTCGTCTGGAAAAACGTCGCGATGTGCGTGCCCATGCCCGTCATATACATATGGTGCGCCCAGACGATGAAGGACAAAAAGCCGAGGATGAGCACGGAATAGACCAGCGATTTGTAGCCCCAGAGCGGCTTGCGCGTGTTGTTGGCGATGATCTCCGCGACGATGCCCATCGCCGGCAAGATCAAGACATAGACTTCCGGGTGTCCGAGAAACCAGAACAAATGCTGCCACAGCAACGGACTGCCGCCGCCGCTGATGTTCGCATACGCGCCGCCCACAGCCAGCCCGGTCGGCAAGAAGAAGCTGGTGTGAAAAACTTTATCCATCAACTGCATCACGCCTGCCGCTTCAAGCGGTGGAAACGCGAGCAACAGCAGAAATGCCGTCACGAACTGCGACCAGCAGAAAAACGGCAGCCTCATCCACGTCATGCCCGGCGCGCGCAGTTGAATGATGGTCACAATGAAATTCACCGCGCCCAACAGCGACGATGTGATGAGAAACACCATGCCGACTAGCCAGAAAGTTTGCCCGTCCGTAGGGATGATGGACGCCAGCGGCGAATACGAAGTCCAGCCCGCTTGCGCCGCGCCGCCCGGAATGAAAAAACTCACCAGCATGATGATGCCGCCGATGAAGTAAGCTTGATAACTGGCCATGTTGACCCGGGGAAACGCCATGTCCACCGCACCAATCTGCAGCGGCACGACGTAATTGCCGAACGCGCCGAACACCAGCGGCACCACCGCCAAGAAGACCATGATCGTGCCGTGCATCGCGCCGAAGGAATTGTAGAGGTCGGGCGAAATCATGCCCTTGGCGGCCACGTCGCCGAGCATTTTTTCCAGCAGATGGCCGACGACCGGAAGCGCTTTGCCGGGATACGCAATCTGCCACCGCATCATCATCATCAGGCAGAAGCCGAAGAACAAGAAGGCCAGCCCCGTGATGCCGTATTGGATGCCGATGACCTTGTGGTCAGTCGAGAAAACATATTTGCTCAAGAAACCCGGTTCGTGATGCGCGGAATGAGCGTGAGCCGCCTCCGAGTTTCCGGGTTGCGCCGTTGCATGAGTGGTTGGCTGCATTTTTGTCTGTTCGTTGTCTTATTTTGCCACGCTGAATCAAAACTTGTCCCGACACCATTTCGTAAAGCCGGAAATTAGACTCATCTCGGCTGTTACTGTCAACGGCGGATTGGAAAAAAAGCGGCTATTTGATTTTATTCATCACCATCAGGCACAAGAGCAGTGGTAGGTAAATGATCGAAGCATAAAACAACCGCCGCGCACTTGGCACATCCCGCCGCTGCGAAAATCGCACCGCGCAAACCAGATAAACCAGCCCCAGTCCCAGCGCGCCCGCCAGATAAACCTTTCCTGTCAGGTGCAGCAGAAACGGACACAGGCTCAACGGCAGCAACCCCAGCATGTGGCTCACCGCCTGCCGGCCCGTGCGCACGCCGTCCGCGTCCACCATCGGCAGCATCACGAACCCTCCCTTCGCATAGTCCTCGCGGTAAATCCATGCGATGGCCAGAAAGTGCGGCAGTTGCCAGAAAAGCAAAATCGCGAACAGCGACCAACCGCCCAGCGACATCTCATCGCGCGCCGCCGTCCACCCCATTAACGGCGGCAATGCGCCGGGGATTGCGCCGATGGCCGTGTTCAGCCACGTCACGCGTTTCAATGGCGTGTAAACGAACAGATACAAAACCAGCGTGGCCGCACCGAGAAAGCTCGTCAGTAGATTCACCGCCAGCGCCAACCAAATCAAACCCGTCGCGGAACAGGCCGCGCCGAAAATCAAAACCGTCGCCGGCTGCAAGCGGCCCGAGGGCAACGGCCGCCCCGCCGTGCGCCGCATCTTCCCGTCGTGCTCGCGCTCCAGCAATTGATTCAACGCCGCCGCGCCCCCCGCCACCAGCGCCGTGCCCACCAGCGTGTGCAGCATCAGCACATAATCCATCGGCCCGCGAAAGCCGATGTAGAAACCCACGAGCGTCGTCAGCAAGACCAGCGTCGTTAGGCGCGGCTTCAATAGTTCGCCAAAGACTCCTGCGCCGGCTTTCTGCATCGTCGCCGTTGCGTTCAAAGATGGTGTTGTCGTTGCGTTCATCAAACCGTTTTGCGGGGCGCGGCTACCGACGAGCCGACCCCGAAAAACGAAACGTCATTATAGTTAGCAACGCGCCCGTGACCAGTGAAATTGCGCCCATCAACACGTGTGCCGTAGCCACGTCCGCCGCCTTGTTCGACCAAATTGTCCACGCACCGAGCGACGCTTGCAATAGAATCAACCCAAGCCAGAGGAGCGTAAGACGACGTAACACACTTGGAGTTCCGCCTTCAGGCGGCTCGGACCGGCTAAAGCCGGAACTCCGAACTTTCCAAGCGCAGGCCGCCACCGCGCCAAGAATCAACGCCGCCATCCCGCGATGCGCCATCTGCAACCAGATTTGCGCTGCGGTGATGGAATTCTCCCCGCCCAACTCCATGCGCTGCGCGTTGTAGCTCGCCACCGCCGCCGCGC
>JANMJO010000198.1:0-2742 GCA_031371425.1 Verrucomicrobiales bacterium
CCGCGAGGTCTTGGACTGCGGCAGCCCACTGCCGCTGTGAGTGTAGTGGGATGATCGAAAGCGGCAGAGGGCTGCCGCAGTCCAAGACGCTGGCGCGCCATTCGTTCGCCCAGGTCAACTCACCGGCCACAGTTTTATTGAACCGCGCTAGAGTCCGCCGAAGAGCCGCAGAAAATTCTGCTCCACTTGCGCGGCGAGTTGTTCCACCGGTTCGCCGCGCAGTTCCGCCGCGAAGTGATACACGGCGGCGAGGTTGGCGGGGTGGTTGATGGCTTGGCCGGTTCGCTCGTCTGTCAGGTCAAACACGGTCGCGTCGCCAAACAGCTTCTGGATTCTGGCTTCTGAATTCTGGCTTCTTGGCAGACATTGATCGGGCGCGTCGGTCTCGATGAGCAGCCGGTCGGCGGGGATGTGCCGGAAGGTTTCGCGCTGGCGGGCCTTGCGTTCGTGCGCGTAGTAGCCGGGAAAGGAAAAATACGCGCCGAGGTCGGCGAAGGCTTTCACCATTTCCTGCGGGCCGCCGTAGCTGTGGAGCAGGAAGCCACGCGCGGGGCGGGGTTCGACCTTCAGGATTTCCAGCATGCGCCCCCACGCTTGCAAACAGTGGATGCTCGCGGGTCGGTCGCGTTCGGCGGCGAGGCGGAGTTGCGCGATAAAGGCTTCCTCCTGTCCATCGTAAGGCAAGTCCGGTTTGTAGCGGTCGAGGCCGATTTCGCCGACGGCGGACGGGACGGTATCGAGGTGGTGCGCGAGATTCTTGAGCCAGTCAGTGGTGCGTTGGTGCAGATACCACGGGTGATAGCCGAAGCTGGGGAGGATGATGGTAGGGCGCGTCACTCCGTGCGCGCCGGCGGGCGACGGTTGAGGTGCGGACGATTTACCGGGTTCGTCGGCGGGCAGGGGACTGCCCGCCCTACCAAACTTCAACGCGAGCGCGAGGACTTGCGGCCAGTCGGCTTCGCATGTGCCGTTGACGACCATGCGGGCGAGGCCGGTTTGCGCGCACGCAGCGATGAGTTCCGTCTGGCGTCCGCCGAAGCGGTCGTCTTGGAGGTGATTGTGGGCGTCGTAAAAGCGGAGTGCCATGCAGCGCGAAACTATTAGCAACAAAGGAACAAAGCAACAAGGCAGCGTAGGCGGGTGTGACTGAAACGGCGGCGCAGAGATTGTTGAAGTTCACGCTTCACCGTGTTGGGGCGGTGTCGGGTGCGACGGGAACAAGCTAAAGCTTGAACTCCAACTCGGGGCGGGACTCTGCTGCGCGGCTGTTCCGGTTACACCTGTTGTTGAGGTGTAGCTGGAAGTGCGGCGCAGAGATTGTTGGAGTTCACGCTTTAGCGTGTTGGGGCGGTGTCGGTGCGACGGGAACAAGCTAAAGCTTGGACTCCAACTCGGGGCGGGACTCTGCTGCCGCGCAGCCCAAATTCGCCGCCGCCGATTCCAATTCCCAAACTGTGTGGTTCTCCTGTTTAATTGCGTCGTGATTAAAAACGCGTTGCGCCGATTGGGATTGGTCTGCCTGCCGGTGGCGTTCGCCTGCTCGCTGTTCGCCACGAACTCGCCTGCGCCGGCGAACACCAACTTCATTGACCCTGAACTCACGGCGGAAAACCCGCAGGTCAAGCAGTTGACCGAGGCGATGAAGAAGGAGGGGTTCAAGCCGGACAGCATGTTGAACGCGCAATATCTGTTCGCCTCGCTGCTCTGGGGTTCGGTGGGTGGCGGCTATCTGCTCTACGCGCGCAAGCAGCGCGAGGTCACGCCGTTCCTCGGCGGCGTGGCGATGATCGCGGTGTCGTTCCTAGTCACGTCGTGGTTCTGGATGTCGCTCGCGTGCCTCGCGCTGATGGCGGGCGTGTGGCAGTTGATGAAACAGGGCGATTGACGCCGGCTTTGCGGTGCATAGAATCTCGCGCGCTTGGCTGCTGGCGAACCGACCAGTCTTCCGACGGCAATTTATCCCATGCTGACAATCCGAGATTTAAAGATGACTTTTGGCGCGCGGACGCTTTTCGAGAACGCGTCGTTCCAAGTGAATTATGGCGACCGCGTGGCGCTGGTCGGGCCGAACGGCGCGGGCAAGACCACGTTGTTCTCGCTCATCCTCAAGCAACGCGTGCCGGACGAGGGCGCGATCGAACGCGACGCGTGGACGATGGTCGGCTATCTCCCGCAGGAAGGCGAAGCGTTCGGCGAGGAGACCGTGCTGGATGTGGCGACGGGGCGCGTGGAGGAATTGCCGCAGTTGGAGGCGCGGTTGCACGAGCTGGAAAAACTCGGCACGGTGGACACGCCCGAATACATGGAGGTGCACGCCAAGCACGATGCGCTGACCGACACGCAGGTGGAGATTAAGGCCAAGAAGATGTTGCGCGGCCTCGGCTATCGCGAGACGGATTTCAACCGTCCGGCCAAGGAGATGAGCGGCGGCTGGATCATGCGGGCACGGCTGGCGCGGTTGCTCGTGATGGAGCCGGATTTATTGCTGCTGGACGAACCGACGAACCACCTCGATCTGCTTTCGCTGCTGTGGTTGCAGAATTACCTAAAGAACTATTCCGGCGCGGTGCTGCTCATTTCGCACGACCGCCAGTTCATGGACGAAATCGTGACGCAGGTTCACGACATTTCCGAGCGCAAGCTCATCGCCTACACCGGCAATTACACGGACTTCCTGCGGCAACGCGAGGAGCGCTACGAGCAGCAACTCGCCGCCCACAAGAACCAGCAGAAACAAATCGC
>JANMJO010000202.1:0-1879 GCA_031371425.1 Verrucomicrobiales bacterium
GTGATGCGGGACAACAATTGTTCGCTCGACATGCCAAAAGATTACACCGGCGGGTTTGGGCTGCAAGGGCGAAAGCCTCCCAGTGACGCCCGCGCTCCATCGAACCGTTCCTCAAGCAGATCGGGATTGGGAAATCAAATCAACTAGCAGCGGAGAAGGCTTTGTGGCCTAGAAGTGATGTTGGCCTAACGTAGAAAGCTGAGCCACCGCCGACTCGCGACGTGAACCGCGACAGCGGAACTGCAAGCGCCATCGGCGTCATTGTGGTTTCAATTTCGGAAGTCGAGTTGGAGACGTTCCGCTGTTTCGGCTTTTGCTTTCACCGCGCGCCCCGTAATCTTCGCCGCGATTCGATATGGCTTTGAAATTATTCAATACGCTCTCGCGCTCGGTGCAGGAGTTCACCCCGCTGGATGCCTCCGGGAAAACGGTGGGCATGTATTGCTGCGGCCCGACGGTCTATGACTTCGCGCACATCGGCAACTGGCGCACGTTCGTCTTCGCCGATCTCGTCCGCCGCACGTTGGAGTTCCGCGGCTACGCGGTCACGCACGTGATGAACATCACGGACGTGGAGGACAAGATCATCCGGCACGTGCGCGAGCAGAGAACCACGCTGCGCGAGTTCACCGGCAAATTCGAGACGGCGTTCCTCGACGATTTGAAGGCGCTCGGCTGCCGCGAGCCGCACGCCAAACCACGCGCCACGGAGCACATCCCGGAGATCATCGCGCTGATTGAGAAGCTCGTCGCTCGCGGCGTGGCCTACTCGGCGGCGGATGGCTCGGTGTATTTCAGCATCGAGAAATATCGCGGCTGCGGCTGCTGCTACGGTCAGTTGCTCAAGCTGAACCTGGACGAGATGCGCGCCGGCGAGCGCATCGCCTCGGATGAATACGAGAAGGAATCCGTGGCCGACTTCGCGCTGTGGAAGGCGCGCGTGCCGGACGACGGCGCTGTGTTCTGGCCGAGTCCACTTGGCGAAGGCCGTCCCGGCTGGCACATCGAGTGTTCCGCGATGAGCATCAAGGCGCTCGGCGAAACGTTCGACCTGCATCTCGGCGGCGAGGATTTGAAATTTCCGCATCACGAGGACGAGATCGCCCAGAGCGAAGGCGCGACCGGCAAGCCCTTCGTGAAACACTGGCTGCACGGCGCGCACCTGCTCGTCGAAGGCAAGAAGATGAGCAAGAGCCTCGGCAACTTCTACACGCTGCGCGATCTCCAGACGAAAGGGTTCACCGGGCGGGAAGTGCGGTTCATGTTACTCTCGGCGCACTATCGCGAGACGTTCAACTTCACGCTGGACGGCTTGGCGGGAGCGAAGGTATCGCTGGCACGCATTGACGAGTGCGTGGCAAAGCTGCGGGCGTTCGGAGTTCCGCCTTCAGGCGGTTCGGACGCGCCGCCTAAAGGCGGAACTCCAAACCTCATCACCTGCTTCACCGCCGCGTTGGATGACGACCTGAACATCTCCGGCGCGTGGGCCGCGGTGTTCGACTGGGTGCGCGAGACGAACAAGGCGCTCGCGGAAAATTCCCTCACGCCAGAGCAGGCGGCATCCGCTCTCGCGGCGTGGGACAAGGTGGATTCCGTGCTCGGCATCGGCACGAAGGCCACGGCGGAAGCACCGGCGGAGATCATCGCGCTGCTGGAAGCGCGGCAGGCGGCGCGCAAAGCCAAGGATTTCAAGCGCAGCGACGCCATCCGCGATGAGCTGAAGGCGCTGGGCTGGGTCATCGAGGATACACCCAAGGGTGCGCGGCTCAAGAAGCTGTAGAGCAGCGATAAATCCGCCAATTTTTCTCGCCAAGCTGCGGCGCGGCTTTTAATTTTTACGCGATGAATATGAGAATTTCCACTGCCGCCGGAATCATGG
>JANMJO010000213.1:0-8560 GCA_031371425.1 Verrucomicrobiales bacterium
CGTGAAGCCGTAGATGCGGCCGTTGGTGGAGGTGGCGGCGGGCGTGGCGGAGACGTAGTTCAACCCAACGGGCAGGGTGTTGCTGACGATGACGGCGCTGGCGGTGCCGCTGCCGAGGTTGGTGACGGCGAGGGTGAAGACAAGGTTGTTGTTGGTGTAGGTGGATGCGGGCGAGACGGTCTGGCCGATGGCGAGGTCGGCGGACACGGCGACGGCGCAGGTGGTGCAGTTGGTGGAGACGCTGTAGATGTTCAGGATGTAACCACCGGTGAGAAAGCCATTGTCCTTAGCGTAGTCGTCGCGAATGAAGAGATTCCAAGTGCCGTTGGGGTTGATGCCTTTGAAGTTGCCCATGAGATCGGAGTAGAGTCCGTTGATTGGATTAGCAGGAGCTGGCGCGGTGAAATTATCGGATTGGTCGTAAACCGTGTTGGTGTCGCCATTGTAATTCGCCGCGGCGTAAGTGAAGGGATTAATCTGGCCGGACAATGGGATGAGCAGGTCTGAGTCGTCGTCGAAGGTGATTGTTATGGCGGTGAGGCGGTTGGAATAACCTTCGCCAGCGTCGGACATCAGTATGCAATTGGTGCCGTTCGGCGCAACGAGCAGGATGTCCATATCGCCTGCATAAGTATGGGTTAGTCCGCGCAAGGTGACGACAATTTTGCTGACAGTGCTAGGGAAGCCGCTGACTAGGTTGGTAATGGGATAAACGCTTGCATTGCCGGGAGCTGATGCGTTGGTCGGAATGTTTACGGTTGTGATGAAATTATTGGTATAGCTGTAGATGTTGGTGACGATTGAGCCGACGCGGAAGGTCTGACTGGCGGTGCCGTAGTTGGCGGAGCCGTCGAGCAACTGAAACACACCGGCGAACGTGCCGCCGCAGACCGCGTTGGTCGGCGCAGTGAAGGTGAATTGCTTGCTGGCCGCCGCGCCGCCGCTGGTGAGCACGCCGTAGTTCTGCGCGACGCTCGGGCTGGTGACGCCGTTTGAGGTGAGCATGGAGACGGTGAGGTTGGTGGTGGCGGTGGCGCTGACGTTGATGAGCGCGAGGTTGATGGTGACGGTTTCGCCGACGTCGATGGCGTTATTCGTGGGCGCACAGCCTTCGGCGGCGATGGTCGTGGCGCTGATGCCGATGACGGGTGTGGCGTTGGAGACGGCGTTGTAGGCGACAAGCGCGAAGTCCTGATCAATCGTGGGGGCGATGTTGGGGATGCCGTCGGAATTAATATTGGCGGCGGTGATGGTGATGGTGAAATTGCCGGACGTGCCAGCGGGGAGGTAAACGCTTTCGACGTTATTCTTTTTATCAGCGGTGCCGCCGCCGGTGGAGACATCGAGAACCATGTGGTTGCCAAGGTAGTTCTGGCCGCCAATCGTCACGGCGAGGTCGAGGTCGTTTTTGTAGGCGTTGCCGGTGGTGCTGCCGGGCGCGTCCGTCCAAGCGAGGGTGACGCGGAGCGGCTTGTTCGTATCAGTAATGATGCCGGTGATGACACGCGTCTGACCGCTGGCGGTGAAGGTATCCACCTGATCGCGGATGATGCGGGCGACGCCGTCGAAAGTATTGCCGAGGTTGACCTCGCCCATGCCTTGAAACGGCGAAGGCAAGGTGTCGCCGGTGACATTGCCGCCGGTCATGTAGCGGCCGGCGTTCATGAGGTAGCCCTTGGTCAAGGCGGGGCTGGGATTGGTGCGGCCTTGATTGATGAAATACTGGCGGAGCAGCGCGCAAGCGCCGGAGACGGCGGGAGCGGCGTGGCTGGTGCCGGTGGAGGTGGTCCAGAATTTCTGGCCGAGCGGATAATAGTTGTTGGGATTGGCAGCGTTGGTGCCGCTGCCGACGAGGCCGCAAACGCCGCTGGCGTCGAAAGCGGCGAGGGCAGTGCCATTGCCGTTCGTTGTGGCGGCGCCTTGCTGCGGCACGCCGCCGGTGATGTGTGTGCCGGGGGCCATGATGTCGGGCTTGAGACGGCCGTCGTTGCAGGGACCAGCGCTGGAGGAGTAGCTGACGTCGTTGGCGTTGTTGGCGTCAGTGTCGGCCGTGGTGCAGCCGTCGTTGCCGGCGGCGTCGTTGCCGCCGTTGGTGATGGC
Organism: Verrucomicrobiales bacterium; assembly: GCA_031371425.1. Lineage (GTDB taxonomy): Bacteria > Verrucomicrobiota > Verrucomicrobiia > Limisphaerales > JAFMIX01 > JAFMIX01. Next base: position 2,101 of record JANMJO010000213.1, read on the forward strand.
GAAGGAGAAGACGTTTTCGCCCGCGCCGACGACGATGACGTTCTTGGCGGTGCCGGGAGAGGTGACGGTGGAGATGTCAGGGCCGTCGTTGCCGGCGGCGAAGACGAAGGTCATCCCAAGATTGATCGAGGTGGTGCTGGGATTGCGCGTGAGGGTGTCGTAGGTCTGGCAGTCGGAATCATAAGCGCCAAAATAGCCGCCGCCCCAACTGTTGTTGCTGATGCGCGCACCGTTGGTGAAGGCACGATGCACGGTGATGGAATAATTGGTCATGATGAACGTGCTCGGATCAAAGATGACGCTCGCGCCAACCTTGACGAAAGGACAGACGCCGAGGCCGTAGTGAAATCCGTTCAGGTCGGTGTGGGGAAAACCGTTGGCCATGTTGTCGTAGCCGGCGATGATGTGGGCGTTGAGATTGCCGTGGCCGTCGGTGCCGGCGAGCGTGCTGGTGCCGCTGGTGGTGCCGGAGGCATAGCGGGAATACGCAACGCGGCTCGCAAGAGTAGGATTGCCCAAAGTGAAAAACGCGAAGTGGCCGGGCGTAGTCGTGCCGTTGTCAATGCCGCTGTCCGCGACATCCACGACGAAGTTGGTGAACTGCGTGTTGGTGAATCCCTTGCTGGTCAGCCACGCGAGGTAGCCAGCGCCGCTGGGCACGGCGTTTGAGAGAGCGACGACATTCGTGACGCCTCCGGAAGTGATGTTCGTGGAATACCGATAAAAAACATTGGTGAGGTTGCCGGCAATGATCTGGCCCTGCCGCTCGTCGAGCTTGTGCGGCGCGTAGTAGGGGAGGATGGAGATGATGTCCGGGCGCGCGGAGAGTTCATCGAGCCGGTCGGCGGACAGCGGGACGAAGATGTTCACGTAATCCAGCACCGCTGACTCGCGGATGACGGGGCCGAGCTTCATGGCATCAATCACCGTGCGCGTGGCGGCGTTGGCGGCGGGGTCATTGACGAGCTGGACGGTGTAACCGGTGGGAGTCGGCGCACGGCGGCCCGTCTTGGTCACGAAGGTGGCGCGCGCGAAGGGATGGACTTTGTAGGAATCAGCATAGCCGCCTTCCCACTGGACGACGGCGTTGGCAGCGCACCAGGCTTGGACGTTCGCGAGCGCGGCGGCATCGCCGTAGATGAGATAGGCGTTGTTTGGGATGTAATCCACGACGCGAGCGCCGGCATTCTCCAAGGCGTCGCGCCACTCGGGTTTGACGGGGCCGGCAAATTGGACGAGGTGCAGTTGTTTGCCGGCGAACAGGCCGCGTGCCACGCGCTTGGCCTTCACCGCCGCCGTGCGCGTGTCCAGCCGCGAGGCGTGCAGCTCGATGAAATCCGCATCGGCGTCCACCTGCGCGTGGCCGGCTTCCTTGACGGTCAACTGCGGGCTGTCCATCTCGATGAGTTGGAATCCACCGTAGTCGGCGATGACCTTTCCGCCTCGCGCCAGCAATGTCTTTGCGAGGGCGGGATCATCCACGCGGACTTTCTGCGGTGCGGCGGAGGCATTGAGCGAGGCGAGGCAAAAAATGGTTGCAGCGATGGTGAAGGATACAATTCCTCCACGGATGGAAACGAACGAGCTTGTCATAAATCCTTTATTTGAATCGAAGGGCAAACATAGCCCTCCACCCCGGAAAGTCGAAGTAAAAATACAGCGCAATGCCATCAGGCGGCTTCCAACAGACGCATTTTCCAGAAATTCAACGTTGACACTTCGCCACGCCTGAGGTTTCATGTCTGCCCTTTGATTTTATGTACGCTGTATTAGAAACTGGTGGCAAACAATATCGGGTCGTCGCCGGCGACAAACTGGAAATTGAACGTCTCGAAACCGAGGCGGGCAAACCCTTCACCTTCGACCGCGTGTTGCTTGTCAACGCCGACGGCAAACTCTCCGTGGGCTCACCCACCGTCACCGGCGCGACCGTGACCGCCGACGTGGTGGAGCACATTCGCGGCGAGAAGAAAGTCACCTTCAAGATGAAACGCCGCAAAGGCTATCATAAAACCAAAGGCCACCGTCAGGAACTGACCGTGGTGCAGATCAAAACCATCAACGCATAATTTTCAGGCTTTATGGCACATAAAAAAGGTCAAGGCAGCGTACGTAACGGGCGCGACAGCGTCAGCAAGCGTCTCGGTGTGAAAGCATTTGGCAGCGAAACCGTCACTGCCGGCAGCATCATCATCCGCCAGCGCGGCTCGAAATTCATCGCCGGCAAGAACGTCGGCTGTGGGCGCGACTGGACTTTGTTCGCCCTCGTGGACGGCAAGGTGCAGTTCGACCTCGGCAGCAAGCGCGTCAACGTGGTCGCCACTGAAGCCGCCGCCGCCGCCGCCACCAAGAACTGACAGACGCCACACAATTTCAAGGCGAGGCCAACCGCCTCGCCTTTTTTGTTGGCCGGACGATTTGACCGGAACAGGCAGATTGACTAGATTCAAAACATGACGCTGACATTGCCCGAAGGCATCCCGTCGCTGGAAATGCTGACGGAGCGCGAGTTGAAGCAGGAGCTGGCGCTCTCGCTCTACGCGGGACGCAGGGTCACGCTCGTACAGGCGGCGGACATCGCGGGGGCGGGGCTTTTTGACTTTCAGGCGATGCTGCGGGACCGTCGGATTCCACAGCACTACGACGATCACGATCTTGAACAGGACCTGCTGGTGCTCCGGGATATGCCAAGCCGATGATTGTCGTTGCTGACACTTCGGTGATTTTGAACCTCTGCCGCGTCCAACAGGAGTGCCTGCTGCAATCCCTGTTCCAGCGGGTGCTGATTCCCGCACAAGTGGCCCAGGAATTCGCACGGCTCGCACAGGCGCAAACAAGGTTCGCCGGGCTGGCTTTGCCGGAGTGGATTGAGGTTTTGCCGACCCCTGGAACATTGCCGCCGGAAGTCGTCCAAGCGCATCTCGATGCGGGTGAGTCCGCCGCTATCGCACTCTGTCTGGACCGTCACGCCGATGCGCTACTGATTGACGAATCGCTCGGACGCGAAGTCGCGGCCCGGCTGGGCGTCCGCACCATCGGCATTTTGGGAATCCTGATTGAAGCACGCCGCCGAAACTTCATTCCGGACGTTAAGACAATCCTAGGACAACTGGAGACGGAAGCCGGATTCTGGATCGCACCCGAGTTGCGAAACCGGATACTGCAATTGGTGGGAGAATAAAAATCATGTTCATAGACCAAATTAAAATCTACGCCCGCGCCGGTCACGGCGGCAAAGGCTGTGTGGCGTTCCATCGCGAAGCCTACGTTCCCAAGGGCGGGCCGAGCGGCGGCAACGGCGGGCACGGCGGCGATGTAATCCTCGAAGCCAGCCACGACCTCAACAACCTTATCGGCCAATACTACCAGCCCCGCCTCATCGCGCAGGACGGCAAGTGCGGCTTGGGCAAAGGCTGCGACGGTCTCGCTGGCAAGGACATCATCATCAAAGTCCCCTGCGGCACGCTCATCTGGAAATTACCCAGCACCACGCCGCCAACCTACCCGGTCGAAGCAGAGGAGACAGAGGAAACGGAGAAAACGGACGATGAAGCCGAAGAAATTTCCGAAGAATTGCCGCCGATGATGTTGAGCACCGGCAAGCGCCCGGTCATCCGCCACTCCGGCGACGCACGCGGAGTGGAAATGGATTTGTCCAAAGAGCCTGACTCGTTCGCCGCAGAAAAAGCCACCGACCACGGCAAGAAAGGCGAACTCGTCGCCGACCTCACCACGCACGGCCAACGCTACGTCCTCTGCAAAGCCGGACGCGGCGGCCTAGGCAACCGCAACTTCGCCACCTCCGTGCGCCAGACCCCGCGCTTCGCACAACCCGGCGAGCCCGGCGAGGAAGGCGACTACTTTTTTGAACTCCGCATCATGGCCGAGATCGGCATCGTCGGTTATCCGAACGCCGGCAAGTCCACGCTGCTCGCGGCCATTTCGCACGCGCGCCCGAAGATTGCACCGTATCCCTTCACCACGCTCACGCCGCAGATCGGCATCGTCGAATATCCGGACTGGCATCGGCTCACTGTCTGCGATGTCCCAGGACTCATCGAAGGCGCGCACCTGAACGTCGGCCTCGGCCACGCGTTCCTGCGCCACATCGCACGCTGCAAAGTCCTCGTGCTGCTGCTCGACATGGCCGGCACGGACAACCGCCTGCCGTGGGACGACTACAAACAACTGCTCAAGGAGCTGGAGTATTACGACCCCGCCCTGCTCGACCGCCCGCGCCTCGTCGTCGCCAACAAGATGGACGAACCGGCCTCGGAAAAAATGCTCAAGCAGTTCAAAACGAAATTCAAAAAACTTTCCGTGCTGCCCATCTCGGCGGCGTTCGGCGAAGGCATGGAGAAGTTCCGGGAAACCATCCGCAAAGCGGTGGCGGCGGAGACCAAACCGAAGGCCAGGAAATAAATCACCGCTTGCGGGCGACCGGGGGGAAGCGTAATTTTGCGCCATGAGCTATCTGACCGTTGAGGTTGAAATTGACCACGGACATGTTCTCGCCAAAGGCGCGGAGCGCCTGCCCGAAAAAGCCTCCGGCCTGCTCACCATTTTCCAGTCGGATGCGGTGAATCTCCCCGCCCTCTCCCCGCTTCAGGCCTTAGAATCACTGCAAAAACGTCTCCGCCTCGATCCCGCCCGGGCGACGGCATGGATGGCGTCCGTGCGCGAAGCCAGACGTTGATGTCCGGCTGATTCCGCATGATTCATTTCGACAACCAACTTTCTCATTCAAGCCCTCGTCGCTGGCTCGGCGGCGCATGAGAAATTCCGGGGCTGAACGCAATCGCCCGAAGCCTGCAACGCCAGCAGCATTGTCTGGGCGGAGTTTTTGTGTGGACCGCTGGATGCGCCCGCCGAAGCCCTCGCGCGACAGATTTTCCCCAACCCCGATCCATTTCTGCCCGCTGATGCCATGCTGGCCGCGCACCTGTTCAACCAGACCGGCCGCCGTTCCCGCAGTCTCGCTGATTGCATGATTGCGGCGGTGGCCATCCGCTGCGGGGCATAACTGGCGACCAGCAACACCGTTGATTTCCAACCCTTCCTGCCCCACGGCCTGATTTTGGCCTGAAGCCTCTTTCAAAAAACTTTCCGTGCTGCCCATTTCGGCGGCGTTCGGCGAAGGCATGGAGAAGTTTCGGGAGACCATCCGCAAGGCGGTGGCGGCGGCGGACAAGAAATAACTTTTATGCTAAAAGCTGGAATCGTCGGTCTGCCCAACGTCGGCAAGTCAACTTTGTTCAACGCCCTCACGCGCTCGCGCAAGGCGGAGGCGGCGACTTGACCAACTCCCGGCAGTAAGACATTCTTACCCCGTGACGACGACCATTTCCAGCAAAGGTCAGGTGGTGATTCCGCGCCTGATCCGGGAGCGACACAAGCTCCGCGCAGGCGACGATTTACTTTTGCTGGAGCTTTCCAACGGCGACCTCTTGCTGCGGCATGCCCGCAAGCCGAAACATTCGTTGGTCTGGCATTTGCGCCAGCTTCACGGCCTTGAAATCAAGCGCAGCCGCGAACGGGTGCGGGAGGTGGCTTGGTGAAGTGGTTGCTGGATACAAACATTCTCTCCGAACTCACCAAACCCGCGCCGTTGCCGGGTTTGCTCGAATGGCTGGAAACCCAAGAACCCCTGACCGCGATCAGCTCCATCAGCATCGGTGAAATGCAATTGGGCCTGGAGCGGCTGCCGGAGAGCAAACGCCGCCGCACGCTGGAGCGGACGCTGAAATTTCTCCGGGAAGATTACAGCGGGCGGATTCTGGATTTCACCGAGGGCGTGGCCGTCGAGTGGGCGCGGCTCGTGGCTGAAGCTCAAAAGCGCGGGCGTAATTTGTCCGTGCTCGACAGCCAGATTGAAGCCACGGCCATTCATTTCGGCCTGACCGCTGTCACCCGCAACGAACCTGATTTTTATTACCCGGTCTTTAACCCTTGGAAACAAACTCCGCGCTGATTTTTATTTATGCTAAAAGCTGGAATCGTCGGTCTGCCCAACGTGGGCAAGTCAACCCTGTTCAACGCCCTCACGCGCTCGCGCAAGGCGGAGGCGGCCAATTACCCCTTCTGCACCATTGACCCGAACGTGGGCATCGTCACCGTGCCGGACGAACGCATGTATGTATTGCAGAAGATCGCCAAGACCGGCGTCGTGATTCCGGCGGCTATCGAGTTCGTGGACATCGCCGGCCTCGTCAAGGGCGCGGCGGCGGGCGAAGGTTTGGGCAACAAGTTCCTCACGCACATCCGCGAGGTGGACGCCATCGTGCAGGTCGTCCGCTGCTTCGAGGACGCGGACATCCATCACGTCGCGGGCAACATTGACCCGGTGCGCGACATCGAGACCATCACCACCGAACTGGTGCTGGCGGATTTGGAAGCGGTGCAGAAGCGGTTGGCCAGCGTGGCCAAGGAAGCCAAGCGCGGCGACAAGGAAGCGATCGTG
>JANMJO010000277.1:0-17725 GCA_031371425.1 Verrucomicrobiales bacterium
GGCAACTGCTGCGCCGCCAGCGGCAGCAGCAACGCGCCGGTGAAAAACAAAACCAGCGACTTGGATTTAAGCCGCCGGAGTTTCGGGTGAAACGCTCTCGAAATATTTTCCATGATTGTCCGACCAGTCTAGGCACGAAGCGTTCAACCGCAATTGAAAAGGAAATTTTCCAAGGCAGGGCGCGTCGAAGCCGCCGTCAACGTAGGGCAGGCGTCTCGCCTGCCCATGCGGTAAAAACAGTGTCAAGATGCACTCCAGCCAGCCAACCGGGAAAACATTTCACACGCTCCCGATATTGCACACGCGCTGCGGGTCGCAGACCCGCGCTGCGGCATCTCCATGTTCTCTGCGTCTCTGCGTTTGTTCCGCTCCAAATCGAACGTCATCGTTGCGGTTGAGATGCGCCCGATGAGGCGGCGTTGAGTTCCAGCGAAGGCACGAGCAAGTTTCTCGTTGAATTTCTTTTCCGTCCCGAAATACTCCCGCCATGTCAAATCCCACGACCCGCTGGCCGCAGCAGATCAAATACATCATCGGCAACGAGGCGTGCGAGCGATTCAGCTATTACGGCATGCGGAGCATCCTTGCGGGCTACATCACCGGCACGGTGTTGCAAGGCGGGCTAGGGCAGACGGCAGACCGCTCCACAGAAATCATCCACACGTTCGTGTCGGTGAACTACCTCACGCCGCTGCTCGGCGCGTGGCTCTCGGATAAGTTCATCGGGCGCTACCACACCATTCTCTGGGTGTCGCTGCTCTACTGTCTCGGTCACGGCGTGCTCGCGTGCAGCGATTACGCAGGCGGCGTGGAGGGCAGGACTTGGTGTCTCATCGCCGGCCTCACGCTCATCGCGTTTGGTTCGGGCGGCATCAAGCCGTGCGTCTCCGCGTTCATGGGCGACCAGTTCAAGCTGGAGCAATCGCATCTGTTGCAGAAAGCCTACGGCGCGTTCTACTGGGCCATCAACCTCGGCTCGTTCTTCTCGTTCCTCGTGATCCCGTGGGTGAAGAATCATCACGGCTACAGCTGGGCGTTCGGCGTGCCGGGCATCTTCATGGCCGTGGCCACGTTCGTATTCTGGCTGGGCACGAAACATTACACCCGCGTGCCGACGAGCCGCGAGACGAAGAGCGCGGGGTTCTTTAATGTGTTGTGGTATGCGGTGACCCATCAATCCGTAGCAGCCGACGTAAGGAGGCTCAAAAATATTTCGAGGGAGAAGTCAGAGCCTCCTCACGTCGGCTGCTACAAGAAATCTTTCTGGAGCGCGGCGCGGTTGCGGTTCAGCGAGCGCGAGGTGGACGCGGCGAAGTCCGTGCTGCCCATCCTCGCCGTGTTCGCGCTCGTGCCGCCGTTCTGGTCGCTGTTCGACCAGACGAATTCCACGTGGGTGTTGCAGGGAGGGAAGATGATTCCGTTCACGATCTTCGGCTTCAACATCGGCGCGGAGGAGATGCAGTCCGCGAATCCGCTCCTCGTAATGCTGCTCGTGCCGGTGCTGACGCTGCTGGTCTATCCCCGCCTCGGCAAGCTGGCCGCGCCGCTCAAGCGCATGAGCTACGGAATGTTCCTCGGCGCGTTCTCCTACGTCATCGTGGCGGCCTTGCAGCAGCGGCTGGAGGCGGGCGCGCAATTGTCCATCGCCTGGCAGACGCTGCCCTACATCGTGCTGACGATGGCCGAGGTGTTGGTCTCGACCACGGGACTGGAGTTCGCATTTCGCGAGGCCGCGCCGGAGATGAAGAGCCTCATCATGAGCTTCTGGCTGCTGACGGTCACGGCGGGGAACATGCTGGTGGCGCTCATCACGAAATACTTTGCGCACGGCACCGGCGGCGAGGAATCCGTGTCCGCAGGCCGCTTCATGATGTATGCGGGGCTGTCATTCGTCGTCGCGATCCTGTTCAGCGCGGTGGCGTCGTTCTACAAATACCGCGACGCCTCGGCGGCGCACGGGAAATAACTTCCGGTTGTCCGCAGATTTCGCAGATTAACGCAGATTGGAATTTCAATCTGCGGACATCGGCGCAATCTGCGAATGCCTTTCAGTGGCCGGAGTCAGTGGGAAGCACAACGCCGCACCGGAGCGCGCCCGTCCCCGGGCGCAGCAGCGTGAATTGTGCAGGGTCGTGGAAATTTTCTAGCTGCCAGTCCAATCCTTGTTGCTGTGGCCGGGGACGGCCACGCTCCGCCAGCTTTGAAATTCCATTTCGAAGTTCCGGTCTAATCTGCGGACATCTGCGCAATCTGCGGATGCTTCCGTCAGCGGTTCAGAAACTGCCGCACCATCTCCGGGCCGTTCGCCCAGAAGATCAGCAACACGCCCATGAGCGCGCCGCCGGCGATGAGGCCGGACGCGACGGGGAAGGTGTATTCCTTGGCGACCTCCGGCTTCCGCCGCTCAAGCGCCCACGCGATGACCGCGCCGAGGAAGAACATCAGGCTGCTGTTCCACTCGAAAACCCACGCGAGGCCGACGCCAGCGGCGGACGGCAGCCATTTCTCGCAGCGCTTGGGTAGCAACACGGGCAGCAGCACCATGATGATGCCCGCCGCGCCGCCGAGAATGATGGACCAGATTTTGACCGGTTCGAGGGAGGAAAGGCCTTCGCTCATGGCCTTGCCCACGGCGGCCCAAGTCTGGGCTGACGGAGCGGGGAATTGTTTCGAGCCTAGCACGTCGGCGCGCGGAACGAGAATGGCAAAGGTGCTCACCGTCACGAGCGTGCCGATGAAGATGCCGGCAAACTGGGCGATGAATTGTTTGCGCGGATTCGCTCCGAGCAAGTAGCCGCTTTTCAAATCCGTCAGCAAGTCGGCAGCTGAACCGGCGGCACCGGCGGTGATGTTGGCGCTCATGAGGTTCACGTTGATGTTGCCGGGGTTCAGCGCGCCGAACGTGAGCTGCGTCACCTTGCCCATGGCGCCGATGGGCGTGGTGTCGGTCTCACCGGTGATGCGGCAGGCGACGAGCGAGAGGGCGAACGAGAGCAGCACGGCGAGGACGCTCTGCCAGTAGGGCATGGCGAATGACGCGTGCGCGAGCCACGCGAGGGCGATGAGCGAGACGATCTGGCCGATGGCGAACCACGACATCGGCGTCTCGATCTCCTCCATGGCGGTGAGCTTGGTCTTGCCGCGAGAAAAGATTTTTCCGAGGGTGCGGAACGCGCGCATCACGCTCGACCACTGGAGCAGAAAACCGAGGATGCCGCTGGTGACCATGCAGGCGGTGCCGCCCCAGAGCGTCCACTGCATGAGGCCGCGGAATTGCGTATCGGCGACCCATTTCGGGTAGGCGTCCTCGAGCAGGCGACGGTTCACGCGGATGGCCGGCACCTTGCCCGGCGGCATGGCGAGGAGCGCCTTGGTTTCATCAGACAACTCCACGCCGGCGAAGCGCTCGGCGTTGTAGAGGCACGCGCCTTCGAGAATGGTGTTCAGGGAATTGATGAGCGGCTTCTTCGCGGCGGCCACGGTCAGGCCGGGCGCGGCGAGCGCGGCGCGGGCATCTTCGGGGAACTGCGCCCAGAGATGTTTCGCGAGCGGGTCGCCGCCGGAGATGAGGTTCGCCACGAACGCGGTCTGGCGGGCGTCGTCCTTGAAGCTGGCGGAGGAAGTGAGGCGGGAGTTCACGCCGGACTGCTGCACCATCGGCACGAAGACGCCCCAGCACAGCGTGCCGCCGATGAGCATGGAGATGCACACGCGCATGCCGGTGATGGCGCCGGCGGCGAGGAAGAGGATGTCCCACGAGAAGGTCATTGAGCGAGATTGCCAGATGGGGAAACTGCTGAAGAGTTTGCCTTGAAGTTTATCCAGGAGCGCGACGCTGGTGAACTTCTCCCAATGCGCGGAGATGAGGCCGAGTCCTTCCGCCCAGAATTTATCCACCGCCGCGATGATGCCGGAGATGCCGAGCGCGCGTGCGGCGCGCATGCCGGAATCGCCGTGAGCGTGGAGCGCCTGCAATGTTTCCGCCGCCGCCACGCCGCTGGGGAAGCGGAGTTGATCAATGTTAATCATCTGCCGCTTCATCGGCACGGCCATCGTCACACCCAGCACGGCGAGGAAGAACACCCACGCCATCGTCAGGCCGATGGGCAGCGGGTGGCCGTTGAGGATGATGTAGGCGGCAAATGCGGAGATCAGCGTGCCGCCCGTGGACATTCCCGCCGAGCTGGCGGTGGACTGCATGCAGTTGTTCTCGAGGATGGTCATGGGCGTGCGGCTGAAGCCGAGTTTCAGGAAGACGCTCCAGATGGAGTAGGAAAGGATGCAAGCGGTGATCGCCACGCCGAAACCCCAGCCCGACTTCAGGCCGATGTAGAGATTCGTGAGCGAGAGAACGCCGCCGAGCACCGAGCCCATCAGCACCGCGCGCCATGAGAGCTGCCGCATGGAATCGCCGCGTCCCTTGTAAACCTGGTCATACCACTGCTGCTCAATCTCCTCTGGCGTGCCGGTGAACTTCTCGATGGGTAGATGAAAAACAGGACACTCCAGAATGGCTGGCTGCGGGTGTTCCTGCTGGGTCGGATCGGGGTTCATGGGCGGAAAACCTACTGGCAACGGCTGACGTCAGCGAGAAAATATTTCACGCCGACAATTCCGGTTGAGCGGAAACTGGAGTCCGCGCTTCAGCGTGTCCCTGAATAATCTGAAGCTCGGACTCCAACACGCCGGATTGGAATCCGGCGTTCTGCTTCTGAAAACTAAACCTCCTCGGTCTTGCCGGGGTGCGGTTGGATGATTTTGATTTTTGGATGCCGCACACGGATCTGTTCCTCAAACCACTTGCGCGCATCGTCGTCGCCGTGGCCGAGCAGGACGGTGCGGGGCGAGACTTGCCCCACGAAATCCAGCAGGTCGGTGCGGTTGGCGTGAGCGGTGAGGTCGTAATCCTGTATCTCGCATCGGCGCGTGACTTGACCGGCGCTGGGGCTGAAGACGAATGTCTCGCCCAACTTCGAGGCCTTCATTCTGCCGCCGGGCGTGCTGGGGTCGGCGTAACCGACGAAGAAGATGGCCTGTTTTTCATCGCCAGCCATGCGCTTGGCGAGGTCGTGCGCAGCGGTGTTCTCGCTCATCATGCCGGCGGTGATGACGAAGATGCGTCCGCCCGTGAGCCGCATGCTATCGGCCTGACCTTTTTCGAGGACGACGAGGTTGAGCGCCTCGCGGAGTTGCAGGTTTGTGTGCTGGCGGTTGGCGCGGTGGGATTCCAGATCGTAAATTTCCGTGAAGACGCGACCGAGACCGCCGATGTAGATGGGTTGCTGCTTCAACTTGCCTTCCCGCATGAGCACCGCGAGCAGGGCTAGGATTTCCTGCGTGCGCCCGAGCGCGAACGCGGGGATGAGCACGCAGCCTTTGCGCTTGAGCACGCGCTGGATGTCGGCGACGAGACGCTCGATCTCTTTTTCGCGAGTGAAGCCGGCGGGCACGGCGCGATTGCCGCGCGTGGTTTCCATGATGAGCACGTCGGCCTTCACGTCATCGAAACGCGCACCGCGCAGGATGGTCTGGTCGTGGAAACAAACGTCGCCGGTGTAGAACAGGGTTTCCTTCTTGCCGCGCAACATGACGCCCGCCGAGCCGAGCGTGTGGCCGGCGTCAAAGAATTCCAGCGTGGGCGAGGTGAAACCGGCGCGCGTCTTGGCGAATGCGGCCCAGGCGACCTCGCGGTTGTATTTGAAGCCCTGGAAGTGCGGCGTGATTTCATCCAGCTCGTCGTGCGTGTAGAGCGGGTATTCGCGGATACCGAGTTCCTCGCGCTGGCGGGTCATGACGTTGACGGAGTTGTGCAGCACGCGTTCCGCGATGAAATAACTCAAGTCAGTCATCAGCACATGCGCCTTGGGGAAATACTTGCAGGCGACGGGCAACGCGCCGACGTGGTCGTGGTGGCAATGCGTGATGGCGATGGCATCCACATCCTGATTCTGGATGGACTTGAACAGCGGCAAACCATCGCGGCCTTCGAGTTTGGGGTGCATGCCGGCGTCGAGCAGGATGCGGTGACCTTCGAGGTCCACGCACCACGCGCTCGCCCCGATGTCGGTGGCGGGATTCAAATTCGTAATCTTCATCCCGGGACGGTAACAGGCTCGGCGCGGCGGGGACACTTAATAACGGCGAAATGACGAACATGAGTGGCGAAATGTTTTGCGGCCCGCCTCCTGACTGCACGCCGCACGACGCCATCGCCACACAGCACCCGCCACTTTCGTTGAATTTTTGCTTGCGATTCGCGGGGCAACCGGCTTAATTGCCCCCGTCAATCAATTCCGCTGTGCGGGATTCAGTGTGCCACCGAAATACATGAACAAGCTTCAACCGACGAGGGTGTCTTGAGCCGCCCTTTCTCCCCGCGTAATTCCGCCCCCGCATCGTTCGTCAGGATCAACGGGAAAATCCGCGCCCGCGAAGTCCGCGTCATCGGCGACCAGGGCAAGCAGCTTGGCGTCATGTCGCTCACCGACGCCATCAACCTTGCCCGCAACCAAGGCGTGGACCTCGTCGAGATCGCACCCAACGCCGTGCCGCCCGTCTGCCGCATCGTGGACTTCGGCAAATACCGCTACGAGCAGGCCAAGAAAGAAAAAGAAACCAAGAAGCACCAGCACGCCAACAAGGTCAAAGAAATCCAGCTCTCGCCGAAAATTGACCCGCATGACCTCGGCATCAAGACCACGCACGCCATTGATTTCCTCTGCGAAGACATGAAGGTCAAAGTCTCGCTCAAATTCCGTGGCCGCGAGATGGCTCACAAAGAATTCGGCTTCCAAGTCGTCAAAAAACTTCTGGCCCAAGTCGTCCCCTTCGGCAATCCCGACTTCGAGCCAAAGCTCGTCGGCCGCGGCATCCACGTGATGATCACGCCCCTGCCCCGCAACAAGCGCGCGAAAAATCCGCGCGAGCTGGAAGACGGCTCCGTGCCAGAAAATCCGAACCAGATGCGCGAGGAAGAACCGGACAACGAGGACGAGACAGACGAATCACCCGCTCCCGAAGCCAAGGCGACATCCAACAAGTCTTCAGCCGAACCCGCCGATGGTTTTGCCAACAACCCGTTCGGCAACATCGAAGTCAAGTAAGCGGCGCAAACATTCACGCCAAACAAGAACGCGGAGCATCACTGCTCCGCGTTTTTAGTTATCCACCCGCCGCCCACGCCCGCACCAGAGCCGGAAACCGGCAGCCATCACACGCCGCATTCGAGCCGTCGCAGAAATCACGCACAACCTGCAGCAAACCCTGCTGCGCCGCCGCGCCCGACAGGATTTTGGAGGAACGGCGTGTCGCCGTCCCCAATAATCTTTGCCGCGCCAGTTTCAACACCGCGTTGTCCTCCGCCGCCGGCCATGCGAAATAACGCCGCTCAATCTCCCGTTGCAGCGCCGCGTTCCCGCCCTCGCTCGCCCGCGACCACAGCCACGGCAGCACCACGTTCACCGCCAGATCCGTGATACGCGTCGCACCCAGCAGCAACTGCGGTTTGGTGAGCCGCGCCGAATGCATCGTCCAATGCCACGACCAGAAATCATCGCGCCCGACTTGAAGAATTTGCAGCAGCGAATCAACCAACTTGGCAGGGCTGACCTGCCGGTCAGCCTGGGAGGGACGGCGTGTCGCCGTCCCAATATTTTCCGCCACGCACCACCGCCCCAGCTTCGCCGGCAAATCGTCCGCCGCCAACCAGTGCGCCGCGAGCGCGAGCCGCCGTTGCGGATGATTCGCCGGGCGCAAGCCGTTGAACTTCCACGCCGCTCGCGGCAACACCGCGCCGCCGAACTCCTCCCGCTCGCGCCACCACGAATCCCACACGCGCCGCAGATAATCATCCGCGCCCGCCTGCGCCCGCGTCGGCTCGGTCGGCAGCAGTCCCGCCACGCCGAGCAAGCGCGATTGCAGCGTGAGCGCGTCCGGTTTTTTTCCCGCGATCAGTTGCGTGCGCAACTCCGCGAGCCGTAGCATCGGCCAGACGTTCTGCTTGTAGCCGAGTGCGCGGAAAAGTCCCTCCCACAACGCCTGCTCCCAGCCCGACTCCCTCGCGCGTGCCGAGAACCACGCCGCCTTGCCTCGCAACCGCACCAGCGCGGCTTGCTGCAACAGTGCGGTCAACTTTTCCGGCGGCAACTCGCGCAGCGGCGCGGAGCAGCGCCCGCGAAAATTCTCCGGCAGCTCTTCCGCCGCCGCGCTGCCGAACCACAAGTCCAGTTCCCGCAACGGCGCATCCAGCAGACCCTGCAGACTCAAGGTTGGCAGTTCCGCCTTCAGCCGGCCCGAACCGGTTGAAGCTGGAACTCCCAGCGGGCGCTCCCACACGACGTGCAGAATCACGCCCTTGAAATTCGGATTCCCCTCATGCCCGTGCGCACGCCAGCCTCCGGAAACCAAATCCACCTCCACATCGCCGGAGCGCGACGGCTCATCGCCGAACTGGATGACCGCGCCGTGAAAGTCCGGCCCCGCCTCCCTGTTTTTGAAACCCGGATGAATCACCCGCACGCTGCGCCCGTCCAAAGTCGTCAATCGGTCGCGCAAGAGACGCTGCTGCTGCCAGACGGCTTGCAGGAGTTTTTCCGGCGGCGTGGCGGCATCACCCTCGCGCAAGAACATTGCGTTGCCCGACTCGGCGCGCCATTTGTCGTAGAAGTTTATCGGCGACATGCTGAACTGTCTTTTGCGCGGACAAGTTTGCAAAGTCAAGCCGCCGCGCGTAAAATTTGCGGCGAGTGGGACGCCGTGTGATTGAACAAAATGAATCAGCCAACTGTCGGGAAACTATGAACTCGTTGATGAAAACAATCTGGATTTGCGCCCTCGCGCTCGCCGCCGCGTCCGCGTCCGCCGTGAACATCGAGCCGAAAGCCGTTCCAGAACTCAAGCTCACCCGCGAAATCCCCGATGACGTCCGCCGCGACAACGTCGTCAACGCCGTCGAGCGAGCCATGCCCAGCGTCGTCAACATCGCCACCGAAACGCTCGTGAGTGTGCGCGACCCCTTCGAGCAATTCTTCCAGGAATTCTGGACGCCCTACCACCAGCAGCAGCGCGTCAGCTCCCAATACAACCTCGGCTCGGGCGTCATCATTGACGAGGATGGCTACCTGCTCACCAACGACCACGTCGTGCGCCGCGCCGATAAAATCCAAATCCAGCTCGTCACCAGCAAAGACGTTTACGAAGCCAAGCTCATCGCCAGCGACGCGAAGAACGACATCGCGCTCCTCAAAATCAACGCGCCGCCGGGAACAAAATTCACCGCCATCAAGTTCGCGCCCGACGACGACCTACTGCTCGGCGAAACCGTCCTCGCCCTCGGTAATCCCTTCGGCCTCGGCGGCTCCGTCAGCCGCGGCATCTTGAGTTCCAAGAGCCGCATCCGCCCCACCGCCGGACAGGATTTGGAAATCCCGAACTGCCTCCAGACCGACGCCGCCATCAACCCCGGCAACTCCGGCGGCCCGCTCGTGAACCTGCGCGGCGAACTCATCGGCGTGAACGTCGCCGTGCTAGAACAATCCGGCGGCCGCATCGCACGCGGCATCGGCTTTGCCGTTCCCATCCAGCTCGTCACCGAGGCGCTCGGCCACGCCTTCACGCCCGAATCCACGCGCCAGCTCTGGTTTGGCGCACAGGTCAAGCCCGGCGAAACCCCGATCACCATCGCCTCCGTGCAGCCCGGCAGCCCCGCCTCGCTCGCCGGCCTGAAGGTCGGCGATGCCATCCTGCAAGTGAACCACCAGACACCCCGCAGCTTCATCAACTTCAACGAACTCCTCGCCGCCAGCACGCAACCGAAAGTGCCGTTCACCATCCAACGCCTCGGCGAAACGCAGCAGCTCACCGTCACGCTCGTGCCGGAAAAAGATTTCTTCAACGCCGACCTCGTGCAGCGACGCCTCGGCATCACCTTGCAGGAAATCACCCCGCAGCTCGCGCAAACCCTCGGCCTCGGCACCACCACCGGATTCATCGTCGCCGGCGTGGAGACGAACAGCCCCGCCGCCGCGAGCCTGCAACACGGCGCAGTCATCACCGCCATTGACGGGCAACTGGCCGCCGACATCACCGCCATCGCCAAAATTCTCCACGCCAAATCCAAGGGCGAAACCACGCGGCTCGGCGTGGTGCTGCAACAGAAGCAAGGCAACTTCGTGCTCTACCGGCAAGGCGTCGTGGAAATCCCCGTGCGCTGAGCGGAAGGTAGCTCTTGCGCCAGACCGTTAATCGGCTAAAATTCACTCGTGAGTTTCGAGCAGATCAAACACGAAGTGGCATTGCTGGACGAGCAACAGCAGGCGGATTTGATTTCCTACACCTTGCAGTTGCGTTACGCGCACGACGCCAGCTATCACCACGAAGTCACAGACCGCCTTAACGACACCGACAAATCCCACTGGCTAACGCCGGACGAATTTGAGCGCCGCCTAAATTAAGTTCCATGCGGCCCTACACGGTCTTCATCAACGAACAGGCTCTTGCCGCTGCACCACGTTCTGGAACACAGCTTGAAAGCGTGATGAGATTTATCCGCGCCCTGGCTGACAACCCCAATACCGCCGGAGATTTTACGGAAAAAGACAACGCCAATCGCGTTCTTCAAGTGAAAATAATCGGGCGTTACGCCGTCACGTTTTGGGCCGACCACGCGGTTTCAGAAATAAAAGTCACCCACATAAAATCGGCGGATAAATGAGCTGCCGACTCGTCGGAGCGCGGCTGTGTCATCCTCAACCAGCCGCAACACATCGGAAATTTCTGCGAAACCACCCACCCACCGTAACGGCGTCTCGGCAGAGAGCCGGAATGTTTTGGGGATTCAAGAATGCGGCTTTCTGCCGAAAGCCGCTACGCTCTGGCGCGGCAGTTACCCCCACGTTTTGTCCCGCCGCCAACGAACCCGCGCGGAATTTTTGTTCGCCGAGACGCGACTTCTCCAGTTAAGCTCCGCGCCGGTTCACAAAAGCCGTCCGATGATTGAAGTTTCCGAATTAACCAAGCGCTACGCTGGCCACACCGCCGTGGCCGGCATCTCGTTCCACGTCAAGCGCGGCGAAATCGTCGGCCTGCTCGGCCCGAACGGCGCGGGCAAGAGCACCACCATGCGCATCCTCTCCGGCTTCCTGCCCGCCACGAGCGGCACGGTGCGCGTGGCGGGCTTCGATGTCGTCACGCAGTCGGATGAGGTGCGCCGCCGCATCGGCTACATGCCGGAGAACAACCCGCTCTATCCCGAAATGCGCGTCCGCGAATACCTCAAGTTCCGCGCGCGCATCAAAGGCTTGAGCCGTCAGCGCGCCAACGCCCGTGTGGACACCGTTCTTCAGCAATGTTCGCTCGCTGATGTCAGCAAGAAAATCATCGACCATCTTTCCAAAGGCTACCGCCAGCGCGTCGGCCTCGCAGACGCGCTCGTGCACGAGCCGGAACTCATCATCCTCGACGAGCCGACCCTCGGCCTCGACCCGAACCAGATCCGCTCCGTGCGCCAGCTCATCAAGGACCTGGCGCAGAAGCACACCGTCCTCATCTCCACCCATCTGCTGCACGAGGCGGAACTGACGTGCCACCGCATGATCATTCTGCGCGAGGGAAAAATCCTGGCCGAGGGCACGCCCGACAATCTCCAGCAGACCATGAGCAAGAGCGTGCAAGTCATCGCCGAAATCGCCGCGCCGGAGGCCGAGTTGAAAAAGTGCTGGGATGAAATGCCCGAAGTCGCGCTGTTCGACATCGTCGCCGTGGACGGCGGGTTTCAGCGGTGCGCCCTCACGCCGCGCGACGGGACAGATCTGCGCCCGCAAGTTTTCGCACTGGCCAAACAGCGCGGCTGGGCGCTGCGCGAACTCACGCGCAACCGGCATTCGCTCGAAGACATCTATGTGCGCCTCACCCGGCAGCATGACGAGGAGGATGAGATTTGATGATTTCAATTCACCCAACCACTTCAGTTCGGACGGCGGCTTCCCCCTCACCCCGCCCCTCTCCCACCGGGAGAGGGAGAACCGCATCCAGCCACACCCGATGTGCTGCCGCTGGATTTGCCAACCGCATTGCCCAAGGGTGTGACTGGAACTGCCGCGCATGGCGAAAGAAAACGGAGCACCGAGCATTGCTCGGCAAGACCGCCGCAATGCCCATCATGCCGAGCAATGCTCGGCGCTCCACCAGTGCGACCACGACACGCAGCGGAGGCTGCTCCCAAGTTGGAGTTCACGCTTTAGCGTGTCGGGGCGATGTCCAGCGTGACGGGCACAAGCTAAAGCTTGAACTCCAACTCGGAGCGAGCCTCCGCTGCGCGGCACTTCCAGTTACACCCATTGCCCAACCACCCGCGAGCGCGGCAACCTGTTCCCTCTCCCCAAGGGAGAGGGCTAGGGTGAGGGGAAACAAAACATCCAGACTCACCTTGAGGTTGGTGAGATCGGAGAAGCTGAACCAAGCATGAACGCCTACCTCACACTCACCCGCCGCGAACTCGCCGCGTATTTCATCTCCATGACCGGCTACGTCGTCATCGCCGCCGCCGTGTTTCTGACGGGCTTGAGCTTCACCGTGCTGCTCGTGAAGTTGCAGGACGCGCCCACGCCCGCGCCGTTGACGGAACTGTTCTTCGCCACGCCGTTCTTCTGGCTCATCGTCCTGCTCGCCGCGCCGGTAATCACGATGCGACTCTTCGCACAGGAACGATCTACCGGCACGTTTGAAACGCTCATGACTGCGCCCGTCAGCGACCGGCAGGTGGTGTTGGCCAAATTCACCGCCGCATGGATTTTCTATCTGCTGATGTGGCTGCCGCTGCTCGCCAGCATCCTCATCCTGCGCCGCTTCACCAGCAACCCCACCGCGCTGGATGCCGGCACGCTCGCCGGCACATTCCTCGGCATCGCGCTACTGGGCGGCGTGTTCATGGCGGGCGGATTGTTCGCGTCATCGGTCACGCGCAGCCAGATTATCGCGGCGATACTTTGTCTCGCGGGCGGCGTCACGTTGTTTCTGTTGAGCTTTCTCGGCGACCGCTTCGATGCCGCCAGCGGCGGGTTGGCGCAAGTGTGCAATTACCTCAACCTCTTTGACCACATGAACGACTTCGCGCGCGGAGTGGTGGACACGCGCCCCGTAATTTTCTACTTGAGCCTGACCGCGCTGTTTTTGTTCCTCACCCTGCGCGTCGTGGAAAGCCGCCGCTGGAGATAACATGGCCGACAAACCTACAACGCAACACAGCTTCTCCGCCGCACGCAAATGGGCGAATCGCCTCAACGCCTGCGCCGCCATCGCCGTCGTCCTCACGCTCGGCGTGATGCTGAATTACCTCGCCGCCCGCCACTACCTCCGCGTGCAGCTCACCGATCAGCGCCGCACACAGCTCTCGCCGCAGACCTTGCGCGTCCTGCGCTCGCTCACGAACGAAGTCCGCGGCACCATCTTCTTCGACACTCGCAACCAAGAAGAATTGCACAGCCTCACCACCGCCCTGCTCCGCGAATACAACTACGCGAATCCCAAGGTCCACTTCAAAACCGTTGACCCCGTGCGCCAGCCCGCCAAGGCTGAACTCCTCCTCGCCAAATACAAACTCACCAGCCTCAAGGACAAAAATTTCATCATCCTCGACTGCGGAGGCCGCACCAAAATCATCTACGAAAGCGAACTCTCCGACTACGACATCAACTCCGTCGTCTCCGGCCGCGCCAAAGAATTCCGCCGCATCGCATTCAAGGGCGAGATGCTCTTCACCACCGCCCTCTTCAACCTCGCCAACCCCCGCCAATACAAAGTCTGCTTCCTCCAAGGCCACGGCGAACATGACCCCGAGAAACTCGACACCCCGCACGGCTACGGCAAATTCGCCGCCATCCTCGGCGAACGCAGCAACGCACAGTGGGAGAAACTCACCCTCCTCGGCAACAGCGACATTCCCGCCGACTGCCACCTCCTCGTCATCGCTGGCCCGCGCCTGCCCTACGCCGACGCGGAGCTGGAAAAAATCGCGCGCTTCCTCAAGCAAGGCGGACGTCTCTTCGCCCTCATCGGCAACCTCGCCTACACCGGCAGCCGCCAGACCGGCCTCGAAAAATTACTCGCCGAATCCGGCATCGGCATCGCCGCCAACATGGTGTTCGACCCCAAAAATTCCCCCACCGGCAACGACCTCCTCACCGCCGGCATGAACCGCACCCATCCCATCATGAAGGCGCTCATGTCCGACGACGCCGACCTCCGCCTCCGCCTCGTCCTCCCCCGCGCCGTCGGCAAATCCACCAACACCACCAACGCCAGCCCAGACGCCCCGCAAGTCACCGTCCTCGCCACCACCAGCGAAGCCGCCACCGAAGCCAGCGAAATCCGCGAAGGCGTCCCCTACCGCAACCCCTACACCGACCACACCGGCACCTTCCCACTCATCGCCGCCGCCGAACAAGGCAGCGTCAAAGGCGTCACCACCGAACGCGGCTCCATGCGCCTCGTCGTCGTCGGCGATTCCCTCGCACTCGACAACGAACTCATAGACACCGCGCCCGCCAACCACTACTTCGCCTCGCTCGCCGTGGATTGGCTGCTCGACCGCCCGGAAGTTTTGCTGCAAGGACTCCTCCCCCGACCCCTCAAGGAATACCGCGTCATCATGACCGCCTGGCAACAAAAAATCGTGGCCGGAATACTCCTCGGCGCAATGCCCGGCATCGTGCTCCTCTGGGGCGGCCTCGTCTGGTGGCGCCGCCGCAAATGAAACCCCGCACCACACTGACCCTCCTCGCGCTCACCGCCGCACTCGGCGCGTTCATCTTCCTCTACGAGCGCCACACCGGCGCGACCGGCGATGACTCCAAGCCCGGGCGCATCCTCCCCGAACTGAATTCCTCCGCCGTCAGCAGCGTGCAGATCCGCCCGCTCGGCCTGCCGGAAATTTCCGCCACCCGCAAAAACGAAAACTGGCAGCTCACCCAACCCATCGCCGCCACCGGACACGCCACCGCCATTGACGGCCTCCTCCAAAACCTCGGCACGCTCGTCTGGCACACGCGCCTCACCGCAGCAGATTTGAAAAACCGCCCCAATGCCGACCGCGAATTTGGCTTCGACCCGCCGCAGTTCGCCCTCACCGTCCGGCAAGGCGATAAAAAATTCCAACTCCTCCTCGGCAACCGCACCGCGCTCGGCGATGAACTCTTCATCCAGACCGGCGGCAGCGAAATCTACATCGTCCAAGCCAGCCTCCTGAAATATTTTCCCCGCACCGTCAGCGATTGGCGCGACCCCTCGCTCGTGAACCTCAAGAATCTCGCCTTCGACCACATCATCGTCACCAACGGCACAAAAGTTTTTGAACTCCAGCGCGACCTCACCAATAAACTCTGGCGGCTCACCCGCCCGCTCGAAGCCCGCGCCGACAACCCCCGCATCGAAGCCTTGCTCCACCAGCTCCAGACCCTGCGCGCCACCCAATTCGTCACCGACGACCCCAAAGCCGACCTCGAACCCTACGGCCTCCAACCCGCCGCGCTCGAAATCACACTCACCCAAGGCAACACCATCGCCCTCGCCCTGCAATTCGGCAAAAGCCCCACCAACAACCCCGCCCTGCTCTACGCCCGCCGCGCCGACCAGACCGGCATCAGCCTCATCGCCGGCGAACAACTCATGCCGTGGCGCGGCGCGCACGAGGATTTCCGCGACCGCCACCTCGCCAACCTCACCGGCGAAATTGTGGATGAAATCGAGGCGCGCGGCTCCGCCAGCTTCACCCTCCACCGCACCACCAACGACGAGTGGCGCGTCACCGCCCCGGAAAATCTTCCCGCCGACACCGCACTTGTCCGCAACCTGCTCGGCGGCATCAGCAGCCTGCAAGTCACCCAGTTCGTCAAGGCCATCGTCACCGAACCCGACCTCCCCAACTACGGCCTCGCGCCCGCCTCACGCTCGTTCCTCCTGAAATCCAGCGGCAGCAACAGCGTCATCGCACAACTCGATTTCAGTGCGCCGCAGAACGGGAAAACTTTTGCGCGGCGCGGCGATGAAACTTCCGTGTATGCCGTGCGCACCGAAGATTTGCGCCGGTTCAATTTCGCCGGCTGGCAGTTGCGCGAACGCCGGCTGTGGGACTTCACAGAGAGCGACGTGACGCGGCTCGTGCTGCAGCAGGGCGCGACCACGCGCGAACTGCTGCGACAAGGCACGAACCAATGGGCCTTCGCCCCCGGCTCGCAAGGCATCATCAACCCCTTCGCCATCGAAGAGACCGTCCACCGCCTCGGCGAACTTTTCGCCGAGACTTGGATGGATCGCGGCGCAGCCGCCCGCGCCAGCTACGGCTTCGCCAATGACCCCGTGCAAATCACACTCACCCTCCATCGCGCCACACAGACAAATGACTACACGCTCGACTTCAGCGGCAACACGCCCGGCCGCCCGCCCTACGGCGCAGTCACGCTGGACGGCCAGCCGTGGATTTTTGAAGTCTCCCCCGCGCTCGGCGAAATGATTCGCAGCTACCTCACGCTACCGCCCAACCCGTGAAGCCATGAGAGGGCTGTGACTGGAAGTGCCGCGCAGAGATTGTTGGAGTTCACGCTTTAGCGTGGCGGGGCGGTTTCGGGTGTGACGGGAACAAGCTAAAGCTTGAACTCCAACTTGGGGCGGGACTCCGCCGCGTGGCAGTTTCAATCACACCCACCGGAGAGTCCGAGTCTTGAGTATTTCCCCGCTTTCGCGTATCCGTCGCACATGCTGATTGTCCACGTCCACGTCCACGTCAAGCCGGAGAGCATCGAAGCCTTCAAACTCGCCACGCTCACCAACGCCCGCGCCAGCCGCCAAGAGCCGGGCGTGGCGCGCTTCGACATCGTGCAACAGGCCGATGACCCCGCGCGCTTCGTGCTGGTGGAGGTCTATCGCGATGCAGCAGCGGCGGCGGCGCACAAGGAGACGAAACATTATCCCATCTGGCGCGATGCCGTGGCGCCGCTGATGGCCGCGCCGCGCACCAGCGTGAAGTTCAGCAACGTGTTCCCCGACGACGCCGGGTGGTGAGGCGAGAGTGGGGAAGAAATTCTGCACGCTAACTTTCAGCTATTCTTACTCTGGGTATCTAGCGCGACGAATAGCGAGAACGCGCAAGCAGGAATGCCGTGAGCAACCCAGCAACGATGGCTGAAATACATTCCGCCCACGCCGAGGTTTCGGCAGCCATCCAGAATGCGACTGCGCTCCCAATGCCGAACACCACCCAAGCGACAAGCGCCCGTGCGGCTGGTGCGACGAAAAATCCAGCCGCGACAACGAGTGTCGCGGATAATGCCGTGCTGAAACAAATGATGCCATCCTGCACCGGAGGCCACCATGGGGCTACACACATACCAGAAACCATCTGGTCTTTCGGACAGAAAGACTCCGCCTTGCCGAGAATTAATAGACCGATAAAAAAAGCAATATACCAAGCAGCAATGCAAGCTACCGGCATCATTATCCATCGAAGTGCTCTCATCGTCTGTAGCCTAACTGTCAATGGACATCGAAGACTTCCGCCTGTCCTGTTTCATGGGGCGACGCTATTCTCGACGCCGAACCGTGTCCAGAATAGTTTGGTTCGGATATGAGCTTTGAGCGGAACATGGCTGTTGATGCTTTGGGGAGCACAGCCGCCCCGGCTGTAGTTCGGCGCGCCCTCGCGCCGAACCCGAACGCGCTGCACGCCTCCGAACCT
>JANMJO010000314.1:0-5466 GCA_031371425.1 Verrucomicrobiales bacterium
GGCGGGCGCGGCCTCGCGCAACGCGGCGAAATTCTCGCGGTCATGCACACTGCCCACCTTCATCTTCAACACCGGAAAATCCGCCGCCGCCAAAACCTTCATGCGAATCACCGCCGGACGGTCAATGCCGATGCTGAACGACGTGACGTGCGGATTTTCGTTTGGAGTTCCGCCTTTAGGCGGCAACTCGGCGGCGTTCGCCCGAGCCGCCTGAAGGCGGAACTCCGAACCCAGCTGCGGTTCGCGAAAACCGAGGCCGAGAAAATCATGCAACGGCTGCCCAGCCCGCTTCGCTGCGCCGTCGAGCAGGGCGACGTTCAGCGCGGACTTGGCGGAAAACTCGCCGCGCGCCAACGTGTCCAAATACGCCATGCTGCCCGCGAGATCGGCGAAGGAAAGTTGCCGCGCATCCACTTGCTCGAAGAACACCTGCGCCGTGGCGGCGGACTCGTGGTAGCGCCACGACGGCGACGCCTCGCCCAGACCGGTCGCGCCGTCCGCGTCGGCCAGCTCCACGAACACGACGGGATGCGCGTGCTTGGCCGCACCGCCCGCGATGGCCCAGGCGTGGGCCAGTTGCAGGTCGTGGCGGCGGAACTTCAGTTGCATGGCGCAAACAAATCCGATTTGGCGCGGCGTGGCAACGCTGTTGTTTCATCCGCGAATGACGCGAATTTCCACGAATTGAATTTGCCGGAAATAATTCGCGGCAATTAGCGAAATTCGCGGACAAAAAAGTTCGACAACCGCTGCGCTTGCCGGAAACTTACTCCTCATGATTAACGAAGAGACAATCAAGGAAGCCCTGAAAGCCGTCAAATATCCCGGCTATTCGCGCGACATCATTTCGTTCGGCCTGGTCAAGGACGTCGCCGTCGGCAACGGCGCCGTCACCGTCGTGATGCAGATGACCACCGCCAATGTGGACGCCGCCCAGCAGATTCGCACCGACAGCGAGGCGATCCTGCGCACGTTGCCCGGCATCAATCACGTTTTTGTGGAAGTCCGCCAGCCCACGCCGCAGCAGGCCGCCGCCGCCAGCCCGTGGAAGAACCAGACCAAGATGCCCGGCATCAAGCGCATCGTCGCCGTGGCCAGCGGCAAGGGCGGCGTGGGCAAATCCACCACCTCGGTGAACCTCGCCTGCGCGCTCGCGCATCTCGGCGCGAAAGTCGGCCTGCTCGATTGCGACATCTACGGCCCGAGCATTCCGCTGATGATGGGCGTGAAGGGCCGCCCGGAAATCAGCGTGGATGAAAAAATGATTCCGCCCGTCAGCCACGGCGTGAAGCTGATGAGCATCGGCTTTCTCTTGAACGATGATCAGCCCGTCATCTGGCGCGGGCCGATGATTCAAAAGACGATTCAGCAATTCGTCTCCAGCGTGGCGTGGGGCGACTTGGATTATCTGCTCGTGGACCTTCCGCCCGGCACTGGCGACGCGCAACTTTCCCTCTGCCAGATCGTCCCGCTCGATGGCGGCGTCATCATCACCACGCCGCAGGAAGCGTCGCTGGGCGTCGTGCGGAAAGGCATTGCGATGTTCGAGAAGGTGAACGTGCCCATCCTCGGCATCGTGGAGAACATGAGTTACTACATCACGCCGACCGGCCAGCGCGTGGAGATTTTCGGCCACGGCGGCGGTCGCGCGGAAGCGGAGCGGCAGAAGACCACGTTCCTCGGCGAAGTGCCGTTGTTCACCGAAATCCGCGAGGGCGGCGATAAGGGCGTGCCCGTGGTGGTGTCTGCACCGACGCAGCCGCCGGGGCAGGCGTTCATCAAGGTGGCGGAGATGTTGCGCGCGAAGCTGGGATAGAAAAACTCGACGCGGGCGAAGTGAAACCATGAGCGACGAACCGAAACGCGATTGGGAGAAGACTTGGATTCACGGCGTCTGCGGTCTGTTCCTCGGCGCGGCGCTGGGATTTTCTTGGAGCAGCGAAGTTTGGGGCGCAGTCATCGGCGCGGTGCTGATTGGCCTGATTGCCGCAATTTATCTGGATGACTTTTGGGAAGACTTCCTTAGTTGGTGGGGCGGACGGTGGTGATTTTACACATCACGCCTCCTGCAGCGGCGTGTGCTTCACGAGCAGCGGGATGCTGGCCTGCAATTTTCCGTCGAGGCTCAAATCAATTGAGTAGAAACCCGGCGCTTCAAACTTGAGCTGTTGGATGTTGACGATGAAGTTGCAGGTGACGAAATGGTTTTCCTCCGGCAGAGCGATCTCCACCGGCAGCTCGATGCTCGGCATCACGGACTGGCCGTCGTCATTGACGAAATGGAGCGCGAGCTTGTGAGAGCCTTCCTCGGCGTTGGTGAACGTGACGCGCAAGGCGACGGAGCAGAACGGATGCACCGCTGGCAGTTCCTGCGCGTGGATGGTGTCGAACGCGCCGAGCAAGTTGAGCTTGCCGCCGCTGTCGGTGGCAGCGTCGCAGAGGACGGCGACTTGGATGTCCATGAGCTTTAGCTTGCGGCGGTGGCGGCGGTTTCCGGCTTCACGTCTTCGAGCTGCGCGTGTTGCTGGAGGAAGTCCACGACTTTTTCGTTGCGGACCTGATTGAAGATTTCGTTGATGCCATCGCGCTTCTGCAAATCCTTGATGAGTTTGTCCGGCGTGGTCTGCGACATCTGCGCGATCTGGTAGATGCGCTGCATGATTTCTTCCTGCGTGGCGGTGATGTTTTCCTTGGCGGCGATTTTCTGGAACAGGAACGCGGCCTTCACGCGGTCTTTCGCTCCGAGGCTGGCGGCGTTGTAGATCTCCTCCTTCTGTTTCTCGATGATGTCCTGCGAGACGCCGCGCTGCTGGTTTTCGCGCACGATGTCATAGACCACGTTGCGCGTCTCATGCGCGAGCGCAGATTCCGGCAGGTCAAAGCTCACCTGCTTGAGCAGCGCGCCGATGAGCTGGTTGCGGACGGACTTGTTGTTCTTGAAATTCAGCTCGTTCTCCAGGTCGCGGCGGACGCCTTCCTGCAATTTCTCCAAGCTCTCCGCGCCGTAGGACTTGGCAAACGCCTCATCCACGACGGGCAAAACTTTCTCGCGCACTTCCACGACTTCCACGGCGTAAACGCCCTGCTTGCCCGCGAGCTGCGGGGTGACGAAATCAGCGGGGAAATCCACCGTGACCGTGCATTTTTCGCCGGCCTTCGCGCCAAGAATCTGGTCGGCAAACTTGGGGATGAAGCCGGTGCCGTCCATGTTGATCCAAAAATTCTGCTGCGTCGTCAGGCCTTTGGCCGTGGGCGCAACGTCCGTGATGGGCGCGCCGTCCACCGTGCCGGTGTAGTTCACCACGGCGATGTCGGTGGCAGCAGCTTCACGCGCGACGGGGTTGAAATTGGTCTGGCGCTCGCGGAGCAGGTTGATGGCCTTGTCCACGTCGGCGTCGGTCACGGAGATCGCCTCGCGTTTGGCAGGCAGGCCCTTGTATTCGGGCAATTGGATTTCCGGTGCGGTCTCGATGGTGGCGGCGAATTGCAGCGCCTGGCCGCGGCCAAACTGGATTTCCTCGATGTCGGGATAGCCGACGACGTCCAGCTTGTGGTCGGTGACGGCTTTGCGGTAGGCATCGGGGATGAGTTTCTTTTTGACCTCGCTGGCGATGTCGGCGTCGTATTTCTGGAGCACCATGGCGCGCGGGGCTTTGCCGGGACGGAAGCCGGGGAGCGAGACTTGGCGCTGGAAATCCTTGGTCATGGACTCGAAGGCTTCATCAACGGCGGTGGCGGGGAGTTCCACGCGGACGAGTTTTTTGCAGGGAGCGAGATTTTCTACGGTGATATTCACAATTTACCTTTTGTTTTTCGCATTCAGCGAGCCGGTGAGATTAGGTCAGGCGCGGGGCTTGGTCAAGCCTGCGAGACGGCACAACTGTTTTGGCATTTTTGCATGGTTGGGATTTCAGGTGGTGCTGCAAAAGCCTAGCAGCCTTAATCTTTGGCCATGTCTTTTTGCTTCTAAATTCGATTGAATGGCGGCAAAGCCCCTCTGCTATCCATATACGAATTGGAGTAGTGCCTGCTTTTGGGTGAGCAACTTTATTTGGGCTGGCCTTTTCAAGTTATAACTGTCATTTAACGACTAGGAACAGGACATTATGCCATCATTTACTTATGTAGCCCGGGATACTGCAACTGGCCGCGAGATTCGCAGCGCGGTGGATGCGCCCACGGAACAAGCCGCCATTGCAACCCTATTGAATCGCAATCTGCTGGTCGTCTCCATCCAGGAGAAGGTCGGCAAGAAGGGAAAAACCGCGGGAGGCAAGGTAGCGCTGGGTGACCTAGTCATGTTCACGCGGCAGTTGGCCACGATGATTGACGCCGGTCTGGCGATGGTGCAGTGCCTGCAGGCGCTCGCCGAACAAACCACCAACAAGGTGATGCGCGATATCATCAAGGACGTTTGCGCGCGGGTTGAGGCGGGCGATAGTTTTTCCGAGGCGCTGCAAAAGCATCCCAAAGCGTTCGACAAACTGTATTTCAGCATGGTTTCGGCTGGCGAAAAAGGCGGCTTGCTGGCGGAAATTCTCGCCCGGTTGGCCACCTATCTGGAAAACACCTCTCGCCTCCGCAAAAAGGTCAAAACCTCCCTGATGTATCCCGTCGTGGTTTCCATCGTAGCGGTGGGGATCACCATCTTCCTGCTGATGAAAGTGGTGCCGGTGTTCGGGGACATTTTCAGCAGCTTCGGCGGCAAGCTGCCCGGCCCGACACAATTCCTGATCAACTTGAGCGAAATTCTGAAAAAATGGTTCATCCTGATTTTCCTCGGTGCCGGCGGCGTGGTCTATGGCTGGATGTATTTCATCAAAACCCCCAAGGGCCGCGAGTTCTGGGATTCGACCCGCATCAAACTCCCCATCTTCGGCTCGATCGCGCACAAAATTTGCCTCGCCCGGTTCACGCGCACCTTCGCTTCGCTCGTCCGCAGCGGCGTGCCGATCTTGGAAGTGTTGCAGATTGTCTCGCAGACCGTCGGCAACGTGGTCATGGAAAAAGCCGTCAAAGTCGCCGCTGGCGACATCGAACGCGGCGAGAGCATCTCCACCGCGCTCAGCAAACACCCCATCTTCCCCGTCATCATCATCCGCATGGTCACCGCCGGCGAACAGACCGGCAAGATTGACGCCATGCTCGAACGCATCGCCGACTTCCTCGACGAAGAGATTGAAACAACCCTCTCCGGCCTGACCTCGCTCATCGAACCGATCCTCATCGTGTTTCTCGGTGTCGTCGTGGGCGGCATGGTCATTTGCATGTTCCTCCCCATTTTCAAGATGAGCGACCTAGTCAACCCTTCCGGGAGAAACTGACGACCTTCGCCGGCCACGAAAATGTTTTTCACACGCGAAAAATCAACCGATTTTTGATTTTCATTTTCAGGAAAGCCTCCTATCATTCCGTTTGATTGCGAGCGCAATAAACCCATCCGCCCCGCACCAAAACTTATGCCAC
>JANMJO010000267.1:0-4669 GCA_031371425.1 Verrucomicrobiales bacterium
AAAACAGGACTTGCATAGCCCGCATCCGCTGACTAGGCTTTGCGCTCTTTTCGGAAGAAGAACGCCATAGTGGCGGAGCGGTCAAAGTCGGAAGTCAAAAATAGATTTTATGTCAGTCAAAATTCGCATGAAACGCGTCGGCACGAAAAACACGCCGGCGTTCCGTATTGTCGTGGCCGATGGCCGCAGTCCCCGCGATGGCAAGTTCATCGAGGAGATTGGCACCTACCAGCCGCTCAAGAAGGAAAACAATTACACCATCAATCTGGAGCGCGCCAATTACTGGTTGAGCCAGGGCGCGCAGCCCAGCGACACCGTGGCCAGCTTCATCAAGAAGGCCGGCAAGGCCGCCGCCGCGCCCGTCGCTGCCTGATTTTTTTCGGTCCATGCAAGCCTTCGTGGAATATGTGGTCAAGGGTCTCGTGGAGCGTCCCGAAGCGGTGACGGTCACGCCGGTGGACCGCAAGGGCATGACGGTTTATGAGCTGCGGCTCGATCCGCAGGATGTGGGTCGCATCATCGGTCGTCAGGGGATGACCATCAATGCCATCCGGTCGCTGCTGCTGGCGGGCAGTGCGAAGAAGGGTTTACGTTGTTCGTTGGAGATTGTGGAAGACAAGCTGGCGAGTTGAAGTTGGAGTTCAAGCTTTAGCTTGTCGGGTTTGAAAATTTAATTGTGAGAACAAGCTGAAGCTTGGACTGCAACCGGGCATGAAAATAGACGTTCTCACGCTGTTTCCCGCGATGTTCGCGGGGCCGCTCGATGAGAGCATCGTCAAACGGGCGCGGACGAAGGGTCTGCTGGATTTGACGATAGTGAATTTACGGGATTACACCCATGACCGTCACAAGACGGTGGACGACCGGCCTTTTGGCGGCGGCCCGGGCATGGTGTTGAAACCCGAACCGATCTTTGAAGCGTTGGAAAGTTTGGCGACCGAGCACACGCGGGTGTTGATGATGTCGCCCAGCGGACGGAAGTTCGACCAGGCACTCGCCCGCGAGCTGGCGCAGGAGAAACACCTGTTGCTCATCTCCGGCAGTTACGAGGGTGTGGACGAGCGGGTCGTGGAAACGCTGGTGGATGACGAGGTTTCCATCGGTGATTTCGTGCTGACCAACGGGGCATTGCCCGCGATGTTGATTGTGGATGCGGTGACGCGGCTGCTGCCCGGTGCGCTGGGCGACGATGCGAGTTCGGCGGACGAATCCTTCAGCCACGGGCTGCTGGAATATCCGCACTACACGCGGCCGGCGGAGTTCCGGGGGATGAAAGTGCCGGAGATTTTGTTGAACGGCCACCACGCCGAGATTGAAAAGTGGCGGAAAGAGCAGTCCAAGTCGCGGACGCAGAAACGCAGACCAGATTTGTTGAAATAGAAAACGAAAATTTATGAACCAGGTATTACTCGATAAAATTGAAAAGGAACAGTATCGCAAAGACGACGCCAAATTCGCCGTCGGCGATTCCGTGAAGGTGCACACCAAAGTCGTGGAAGGCGACAAGGAGCGCATCCAGATTTTCTCCGGCGTCGTCATCGGCAAGCGCGGCCACGGGCTCAATGAGTCCTTCACCGTCCGCCGCATCAGCTACGGCGAGGGCGTGGAACGCGTGTTCCCCAAGCATTCGCCCCGCGTGGACAAGATTGAAGTGGAGCGCCAGGGCGCAGTCCGCCGCGCCAAGCTCACCTACCTCCGCAAACGTCTCGGCAAGGGCGCGACGCTGGTGAAGGAAAAGGAAGGCCGCACCACCGAAGCCGCGAAGAAGTAAGTCTGCGAGGAAGTTTTCAAAAGCGAGGCTTCGGCCTCGCTTTTTTGGTTTGTGGCGGGTTCGTAATCAATAAAATCATTGCGCGAGACGGTCAAGTTGTGGCTTCATTTGCGGGCGCAGAAGAAACATCTATGGAACGCAGCCGGTTGCAGATCATCTATTCGGGCCGCGTGCAGGGCGTGGGCTTCCGCTACGCCGCCAAGATGACGGCGCGCGGGTTTGAGATGACGGGCACGGTGAGGAATTTGCAGGACGGTCGCGTGGAGTTGGTCGCCGAAGGCGAGCGAGCGGAACTAGAGGCGTTCGCGCAGGCCATCCGCGAATCGGGCGTCGGTTCGCTCATCAAGAATGAAGCGGCGAGTTGGACGGCGGCGCAGGGCGGGTTGCGCGGGTTTGAGATTATTGCGGACATTTGAGCGGGTTGATTTTTAATGAAGTTTGCCATCATAGCTGACATCCACGCGAACTGGGAAGCCTTCCAGGTGGTGCTGGACGATATCGAGAAACAGAAATGCACCCACTACGCCTGCGTTGGCGACGTCGTGGGCTACAACGCCAATCCGAAGGAGTGCCTCGACCTCGTCCGCAGCATGGGCATGCCCTGCGTGAAGGGTAATCACGACGAATATTGCTCCTCCGACGACGCGCTGGAGGGGTTCAACCCGCACGCCGCCGAAGCCGTGAACTGGACGCGCAAGCAACTCACCAAAGACGATTGCAATTGGTTGAGCGATCTGAAATACACCCGCGTGGTCTCGACCTTCTCGATGGTCCACGCCACGCTCGACGGCCCCCAACGCTGGGGCTACGTCTTCGATAAACTCGGCGCGGCGGCCAGCTTTCCCTACCAGACGACGCAAGTCTGTTTCTTCGGCCACACCCATGTGCCCGTGGCGTTCATCCGCGACAGCATCGTGCGCGGCGGGACGTATTCCAAATTCAAGGTCGAGCCGGGTAAAAAATATTTCGTCAACGTCGGCGCTGTAGGGCAGCCGCGCGATGGCAACCCCAAGGCCGGCTACGTCATCTACGATCTGGAAGCGAGCACGATTGAACTCCGCCGGCTCGACTACGACATCGCCACCGCGCAGAAGAAGATTCGCGCCGCCGGGTTGCCGGAGCGCTTGGCCGAGCGGCTCGCGTTTGGGAAATGAAGTAGAAAGAATGCGGGAATCCAGTTGCGCGCCCCGCGCCATTTCTGCTGCTTCATTCTTCATTCTAAATTCTTCATTTGAAAATTCTCATCCTCAAACCCAGCTCACTCGGCGATGTCATCCAGGCGTTGCCCGTCCTGCGGCTGCTGCGGCGCGCACACCCGAAGGCCGAGATTTACTGGTGGATTGATTCCCGCCTCGCGCCGCTGCTGGCCGGCGATCCCGACCTCGACTGGGTCATCCCGTGGGAACGCCGTGGCTGGGATTCAGTCAGACGCTGGCGGCTGCTCTGGACAGAAATCTTCTGGCTGCGCGCCCAGAAATTCGACCTCGTCATAGACCTGCAAGGCCTCGTCCGCAGCGGCACGTTCGCCTGGCTCGCCAACGGCAAACTCCTCGTCGGCCTCGACGAAGCCCGCGAAGGAGCGCGAGGCTTCTACGACATCATCGTGCGGCGCGCGACGTTCCACACACACGCGGTGGACTGGTATCTCAGCGTGCTGCCGAAAATCGGCGTGCCGGTCCACACCGATTTCACATGGATGCCAGAACGCGCCGCCATCGCCGCCAGCATCCGCGCGAAATGGCCTGGGGAAGGCCGTCGCTGGATTGTCCTACAGCCCGGCGCGCGCTGGATGAACAAGCGCTGGCCCGTGGAACACTTTGCCGAACTCGTGAGTCTGCTTGCCCCGCAGTTTCCGGAAATGCAGTTCGCCATCCTCGGCGGCGGCGATGAGCGGGCGCTGGGCGAACAGATCGCCGCCGCTGCGCCGGAGCGTTGCCTGAATCTGTGCGGCGAACTCTCGCTGCACGAAATGGTGGAATGGATACGCCGCAGTGAGCTGATGGTGACGAACGACACCGGGCCGATGCACGTGGCCGCTGCGCTAGGCAAACCCGTCGTGGCGCTGATGGGACCAACAGAGCCGCATCGCACCGGGCCTTATGGGCAGGTTGCGCAAGTGTTGCACCAGCGGCTGGCCTGCTCGCCGTGCTTCAAGGCAACGTGCGCCAACCCCGACCCGGTGGCCTGCCTGCGCACAATCATGCCCGTGGCGGTCGCGGCGGAAGTGGCGCGGCAACTGGCGGCGGAATAATTTCCAAAAAAAGAAATGACCTGACACACCTGCTGTATCATCACAAACAGGCCGCCAACTCTGACACAACGCAACCTCAACTCTGGCAGCAAACATGACAATACCATTGACTGACACTTTTTTGTTATCAACCACCATCTCTGCGCAAAACCGAAGCGAAATCCTGGCCAAGGGCATCCCGGCACTCTCGCGATCGACGGGGGGAACTGAGGTTGAAGGGGCAAAGCTGAACTCCAACGCCAATGACCATAAAAATGGTTGGGGAAGAAGCGGTGGAGATTATGACACGCGCTGGTTGCATAACGACATGAGGGAAATGGCACATCCCTATACATACAAGCTTTATGATGAACTGGTATTACAAGGAGGTATGAAATGAAAACAATCATGATGGTGCTGGTGGTGATGTGTGCGTTGTCCAGATTGCATGGGGCGGACACTCCTGAGGTCAATCGAGCAAGGGCGAATGGTGCGAAGGGACAAATAACATTTCAAATCGTGGACTCACATGGCAAGCCTGTAAACGGAGCCGAAGTCTTGTTGGGGTTCTACAATCCCAGCCAGAAATCGACCGGGGTGAATGGGAAGACGGATGAACAGGGCAGGTTTACTGGCACCGGCACACCAGTGAACGAAGTCAATTATAC
>JANMJO010000330.1:0-3782 GCA_031371425.1 Verrucomicrobiales bacterium
GTGGCCGTCGGCGCAGACGGATTGGTGCATCAAGTCCACGCCGTTCCAGCGCGATCCGCTCCGCGAACTCTCGGATGAATGTCGCAAGTCGGGCGTCAAATTTTGCGTTTATTATTCCATCATGGACTGGCATCACGCCGATTGGGGTGAGCGCCGCGCGTGGAATGACATCGCCACCGGCAAGCCCGACATGGAGCGTTACATCGTCTTCATGAAGGCGCAGCTCAAGGAACTCATCACGCGCTATCATCCCGGCATTCTCTGGTTCGATGGCGAATGGGATGCGCCCTGGACGCACGAACGCGGCGTGGATCTCTACGCCTATTTGCGCGCGCTCGATCCGCAGCTCATCATCAACAACCGCATCGGCAAAGGCCGTGGCGGCATGGAGGGTTTGGACGCGAGCAAGGCGCAGGTCGGCGACTACGGCACGCCGGAGCAGGAGATTCCGCCGAGTGGTTTCGGCCCGGGCGTGGACTGGGAAAGCTGCATGACGCTCAACGAACATTGGGGCTATAACAAGCGCGATGACCATTGGAAATCGCCGGAAACCATCGTTCGCAATCTCTGCGACATCGCCAGTAAAGGCGGCAACTATCTCCTCAACGTCGGGCCGACGAGCGAAGGACTCATCCCGCAGCCGAGCGTTGACCGGCTCGCCGAAGTCGGCGCGTGGATGAAAGTGAACCGCGAGGCGATTTACGGCGCTGGCCCAACGCCGTTCGGCGCGGAAGCGGGAAAATTCAGCGAGACCGACAAGGACAAATCCGGCAAAGGAAAATTCATTCCCGCCTGGAACTGGCGCGCGACGACGAAGCCCGGAAAAATCTACGTCGAAATTTTCAACTGGCCGACGGATGGGAAACTTCAACTCACCGGTCTCCAAAGCAAAGTGAAGAAAGCCTATCTGCTGGCGGATCACAAAAAATTGCAGGTGGAACAGACTGCCACCGGCGTGAGCATCGCCTTGCCAGCTGCCGCGCCGGATAAGATCGCCTCGGTCATCTGCCTCGAAATAAAAGACGGGGTTGCGAAAGTTGCACCGCAAGACCAGACTCAAGGAATCAAACGCAAATGAAATCAAATCGTTTCCAATCCCGCCGGTCGTTTCTCAAGACCCTCGGCGTCGCCGCCATCGGCGCGCCGTTCATCACGCGCGGCCTGATGGCCCGGTCGCCCAACAGCGTTCTGCGCCACGCTAGTTTTGGCGCGAGCAGCATGGCGTGGGAGGATCTCACCCAGATCGCCAAATGCCCCGGCGTTGAGATTGTCGCCGTGTGCGACGTGGACTTGAGCCGCACCGCCGAGGCGCGAGCGCAGTTTCCGAAAGCGCGCATTTATCAGGACTGGCGCGAGTTGCTCGACAAGGAGGCGAAGAATATTGATTCCGTCAACGTCTCCACACCCGACCACATGCACGCGCCCATCGGCATTTCGGCGATGCAACTGGGCAAACACGTTTACGGTCAGAAGCCGCTCGCGCACGATCTCTACGAGGTGCGCCGCATGACGGAAATTGCGCGGGAGAAAAAAATCGTCACGCAGATGGGCATCCAGGTTCACTCGAACGGTCACTATCGCAAGGCGGTGCGTCTCGTGCAGGACGGCGTCATCGGCAAGGTCAAGGAAGCCCATTCCTGGAGCAACAAGACCTGGGGCGACACGTCCATCAAGCCGGACCGGAACGATCCTGTGCCCGACGGTTTTGATTGGAATTTATGGCTGGGCGTCTGCGCCGCGCGCCCGTTCATCGGCGACGAATACTACCATCCGGGAAACTGGCGCAAGCGTCTCGATTTCGGCACCGGCACTTTCGGCGACATGGGCTGTCACATTTTAGATCCGGTGTTCTCGGCCCTTAAATTGACCGCGCCGACCACAGTCCGCTCCGAGGGCGATGCTCCCAACGAATGGAACTGGGCGTTGGATTCCAAGATTCATTACCTTTTTCCCGGCACGGAATACACCGCCGAAAAAACGCTGCCTGTCACCTGGTATGATGGCGCGCAGAGACCGCCGGCGGAACTGGCGGCGTTGCTGCGGGGCAAGCGGTTGCCCGAACAAGGCTCCGCTTTCATCGGCACTGAAGGTGTGCTGCTGCTGCCGCATGTAGGCCGGCCACAGCTTTACCCGGCGGAAAAATTCCATGATTTTGTCCAGCCCGACGCCGGTGAGGCGAATCACTGGGAGCAATTCGTCGAGGCGTGCCTCGGCAGGGGCAAGACCACCGCGAACTTTGCCTATGCCGGCCCGCTCACCGAAACCGTGCTGCTCGGCGGGGTGGCGTCGCACTTCCCTCAAACCACCCTCCGGTGGAACGCGCATAAATTGCGATTCGACCTTGCAGAAGCCACCCATCTGGTGCGGCGGAATTACCGCAAAGGCTGGTCAGTCAAGGGAATCTCCTGACCTCGCGCCTCCCGGCGCACCCAGTTCCGCGCAAAATGGCACGGTAAATAGCGCAAAATGCTAGTCGTTGTCGTTTGCACGGCTGTGATAGCTTATCGCGATTCAAAATTCACCTGTGAACATTCCATACCCTTGCGCTCAAGCTCTTGAACCGGCTCCGCTCCGTGCGGGGTGGATTGTGCCGTAACTGATTCCAGCCGCATAAGAAACGACACCGATTAACGCAAAATAAATTTCATACCGAAAATCAAGCCTGCCAGCCAAGCCGCAAGGCCATGAAAGCCAAAAAAACATCCCTTCAAATGAAGACCAGCCCAATCCAAGCTGCCTTGAAATATTTCGCCATTGCCGCGCTGGCGTTGGCCGTCTCGACCACCGCACAGGCGCAATTGCCCGTCACGAGCGGGCTGGTCTTGCGCATGGATGCGTCACAAATCGTAACAAACGACGGCGCGGTGCTCAGCACTTGGTTGGACACCTCCGGTCTGGCCAACAACGCCGTCCGCCAGGCCGCGTCAAGCGCGGGTTATCCCCAGTATGTGACCAACGTGGTCAACGGCCTGCCGGTGGTGCGATTCAACGCGACTGCCAATAACAAGGGCGACTACTTCCAGTTCACCCGCATTACGACCATCCGGACCGTCTTCTGGGTGGTCAAAGCGACCGCCAACGGCAAATTCTTACTGGGGGACAACTCCTCTTACGATTTCCATCGGGGTTACGATGGCACTTACCTCAACAAGATTTGGGATAGCCGGTATGCTCACGCCAACATCCAGAATGGCACGACCAAGCTGATGGGGAACGCGGTCGACGGGACCGCGACCGTGCTGCCCTCCGGTAGTTTTCAATTGGTCTCCGTCGTGACCACCGGGAATGTGAATGCCGATCAGATCAATCAGGACCGGATTTACAATGGGAGTTGGGTGGGTGACATCGCGGAAATCCTGATCTACAACCGGGCATTGACGGGCGCCGAGGAGCTTCAGGTCGGCAGCTATCTGGCCGACAAATACGGGTTGAGCACGGCCTATCCTGCAGCGACCGCGCCGGCAACGCCGACCGGGGTGTCGGCCACGCCCGTGAGTTCAGGAGTAGTCAGTGTTGACTGGACAGCATCCGTCGGAGCGACAGGCTACAACGTGTCGGTCAGCAACACTGTAACCACGGCCACACAGGTGCTTACCGACAACGCACCGCCCTTGTCTGTAACAGGCTTGAACAATGGCACGCGCTACGAATTCGCGGTGCAGGCAACCAATTCCTTGGGCGCGAGCAACTATTCCGCCACGGTCAGTGCCACGCCCGCATTGGGCTCGGCCAAGAACGTTCTCACCTTCGTCTTCCCGGGCCTGCCTTCTGCCACTATTTCC
>JANMJO010000007.1:0-3755 GCA_031371425.1 Verrucomicrobiales bacterium
GCTCGGCTACGACATCGCGGCCAGCCCGCATCTCGGCTACCGGCTCGTGAGCGCGCCGGACTTGCTGCACGCGGATGACTTGATCGCGCGGCTCGGCAAAACGAAAGTGGTCGGGCGCGACATCCGCGTATTTCAGGAAACGACTTCCACCAACGACGTGATCGAGAAACTTGCACGCGATGGCGTGAAGGAAGGCGTGGCCGTTTTCGCCGAGTCGCAGACGCGCGGTCGCGGGCGGCTGGGGCGCAAGTGGACTTCGCCGGTGGGGAAGGGGCTGTGGTTCTCCGTCCTGCTGCGGCCGGAGCTGCGTCCGCAGGAAGCGACGCGGTTGACCGTGGCATCCGCCACGGCGCTGGCGCGGGCGATCCGTTTGCAGACCGGTGTGGTGCCGGAAATCAAATGGCCGAACGATATTTTAATCCACGGCAAGAAGGTCGTGGGCGTGCTCACGGAGTTGAGCGCGGAAGTGGATCGTGTGCGGCACGTCATCCTCGGCATCGGCGTGGACGTGAATCTTGGCGCGGCGGATTTTCCTGCGGAGTTGCGGAAGACGGCGACCTCGTTGAAGATCGAGTCCGGCGGAACGGTGGATCGCGCGGCGCTGGCGGCGGTGATCTTGCGCGAGTTGGATGCGGATTACGCGCGGATTTGCGCCGGAAAATTTGCGGCGGTGTCCGATGAATGGGAGGCGCAATGCGTGACGCTCGGCCGCAACGTGACGGTGCAGATTGGCGATAGGGCTGTGCTGGGCCGCGCGGAATCGCTGGACGACGATGGCGCGCTGCTCGTGCGCACGCAACACGGACGGCTGGAGCGCATCACCGGCGGCGATGTGATGCTGGAGAAATGAAAATGGCAAAAGGCAAAAGGCAAAAACCCG
Source organism: Verrucomicrobiales bacterium (assembly GCA_031371425.1). Classification (GTDB taxonomy): domain Bacteria; phylum Verrucomicrobiota; class Verrucomicrobiia; order Limisphaerales; family JAFMIX01; genus JAFMIX01. Next base: position 881 of record JANMJO010000007.1, read on the forward strand.
GACAGAGAATTGGACTGTCTTTTTGCCCTTTGCCTTTTACCTTTTGCCTTGCCTCATGATTCTGTTATTCGACATCGGCAACACACACGCGCACCTCGGACTGGCGAACGCCAGCCGCGTGGTGAAGCAGATTGATATCCCCACCGCCGGCTGGCGCGATGGTTCTGCGGCGGTGCGCGTGAAGAAGTTTGTTGGCCGCGCGAAGCTGGAGGGCGCGGCGTTGTGCAGCGTCGTGCCGCAGGTGACGCCGCTGATTGAACGGTTTGTCCGGCAGACTTGGAAGTTGCCCACGCTGCAACTCACGCCGAAGACGTTGCGCGGGGTGGGCGTTGATTATCCCAAGCCGCAGACCATCGGGCCGGACCGGCTGGCGAACGCGGTGGCGGCGCGGCGGCGGTTCGGCGCGCCGGTGGTGGTGGTGGATTTCGGCACGGCGGTGACGTTCGACGTGGTGGACGCGCGAGGCAACTACATCGGCGGCGTGATTGCGCCGGGGTTGGCGGCGATGACGGATTATCTGCACGAGAAGACGGCGTTGCTGCCGCGCATCAAAATCCGCGAGGTGCGCAGCGCGGTGGGCAAAAGCACGGAGCAGGCGATGCTCGTGGGCGCGGTGCATGGCTATCGCGGATTGATCCGCGGGCTGCTCGTGGAATTGAAACGCGAACTGAAGACCAAAAGATTGCCTGTCGTGGCGACGGGCGGTTATGCCAAGCTGATTGCATCGGGGCTGCCGGAGATTTCCGCTGTTGAACCGAACCTCACGCTGGAAGGTTTGCGGCTGGTTTGGGAGGCGAGCCGCAAATAGCGCATCTCACAGTCCGAACCAAACTTTCAGTGCCGCATCCAGTTTTACCAGGTCGTATTCGCGCAGTTGACCGAGTTGTTTTCTGACCAAACTTCCCGTTACCGAAGCTATAGCGCGTTTTGCAAAAGACGGATGAATCAGCCCCGCCTCGCGCCAGAATTGAAAAGCAAACTCACTCGGACGTAAACCGTCACCCACTGAAGTCACCGCCACGACGATCAAATCATCCGACGGATAATCTGGGCTGACGACGATTGCGGGACGGATTTTTGCCGAGGATTGATCCGAAAATGGAAAGGGCAGCAGGACGATTGCGCCGCGCTTATAGACGGTCATAAGCGGCATCCAGCGGATTGTCCCAGATTTTTTGGAAGACGGATTCAGAAAGGCGCGCACAGCCATCAGCCAGTCCATCATTGTCCGCGCCGGGCACGAGCACTGTGACCTTGTCGTTGGGTTTCAGTCGTGCGGGTTCGTCCAGCACGATAAACCGTCCGTCAAAATGCGCGTTCAATGTCTGCACGGTTTAACCCTAATTTCCACGGCGACAGTTATCAAGTGGTAAAACTCATCGCGTCGGGACTGCCGGAGATTTCCGCTGTTGAACCGAACCTCACGCTGGAAGGTTTGCGGCTGGTGTGGGCGGCGCACGACGCGGAGTAGTGACTTTCGCCTATCCTCACATCAGGCGTTTCGGGTATTGGAATTGAGGCGTTCATCGCTTGTCCGCAATGATGGCAATAATGTTGATGACGGTGCGCGTCGCCTCGCTGCAAAGCGCGGCATCACGAAAGGTTGCCGTTCTGCGGTGTTGAAGCTGGTTGGCGAGTTCCAAGGCTGTCTTAGTGTGCTTTCGGATTGTCTCGTTGGAACTGCCGGAAAGCGTGCTGGCGATAAACGCCTCAAGCATACGATAGCCATCGGTAGAACTCGGCGCAACGCCGTCGGATGGAGTGTGCAGAACGGGGACATAAACGGCCTGACCGAGCGAAATCAATGTCTCGCGGCAGAGCAAGCCGACAGTCTGGAACTCTTCTTCGGTGTGGGCGGTCTCAAGACGCTGGCGGATAGCGTCAATGCCGCGGTCAACGCGTGTCCAACCTGTCGGTGGCACTGCTGGCTCGGTAACAATACCAGCCGCACGACGGGTAAGGGCGTCCATCGTAGGTTGAAAGAGCTGCGTAAGATACTCCCGGCGCGAGCGGTAAGTCGGCAACTCTCCGCTGCTCCACTTGCCATACCACGCCCAAAGGTCTGGGTATGGGTTAGGGTCTGCGACCCCGATGGTAAGAAGGAAGGGGCGAATGCGGTGGCGGCGCTCGATGTAGTCTTGGTTGACCTCCTGAATACGCGCACCACCAGTCGAGACAGAAACCATCATGGCCTTCTCGGCTTCGAGTTCCTTGATGCAGTCGTGTTCGGTCATCTTTCAGGAAGCGCGCTAGAAACGCCTAACATTGAATGGACGAAGTGAGGTTTCGCCTATCCTGTTTCATGAGGCGACACTATTCTGGGCGTAAATAGTTGTCCAGCACCGATCGCATCCACCGATGAGCGTTGAGCATGAATCAGCAAAGGCGAACGCTTTCCCAGCGGCAAGTTCGCCACCAAGTTCCAAGGGAAAGTTAAGGAATCAGTTTCATGCTGACGGTTCGTTTGTATGCGGCGATGCTATGGCTGGCGCGAGGGGGTGACGAGGTAGGGTTGGCATTTTGGACTGCGCTGGCAGAGCGCAGCGGCGACAGCGCTTTCGCACGGACGAAGCGTAAGCGGGCTTCTCACCCGTTCCGCGCGCACGAAAGTGGCGTGGCGCTGCGTTTCCTGCCGCAGTCCACAATGCTCTGCGGTGTTCGATTGCAGACTTGAAACTTGCGGCTTCAAACTTGAAACTCTCCGCGCATGAACCGCATCGTTGAAAAAATTTTCCGCGCTGAAAAAAGCCGGGCAGAAGGGGCTGGTCGTTTACATCGGCGCGGGCGATCCGCATCTCGAAGCCACGCGCGAACTCGCGCTGGCGTTCGACGCGGCGGGCGTGGCGGTGCTGGAGCTGGGCGTGCCGTTCAGCGA
>JANMJO010000025.1:0-63071 GCA_031371425.1 Verrucomicrobiales bacterium
TGGTTGTCGTGCAGGTTCATCTTGGTGAAGACGCTTTCCTCGGTGCGGTAGCAGGCGAGGCCATCGAACTCATTGTCGAACGCCTCGAAATCGCTGACGGTGAGCCGCCGCACGCCGTTGGCGGTGACGAGGCCGCCGGAACGGCAGTGCGCGGTGACGACGCGCTCCACGGTGGAATCCGCGATGGCTTGCGCCATGACGCCGTTGTTCTGGATGTATGAATTGTTGACAGGGCTGGGCCAGGTCTCGACGGTCTGGCGAGCGCGGTTGCCGTCAATGGTGAGGTCGGCGAGCCGCAGGCGGGTGACGATGTTGGATGGATTTGCTTCGGTGTAGCCGAGGATGACGACGGGGCAATTGGCGCCATCGGCGAGCCGCAACACTGTGGCTGGCCCGCTGCCGCGCAGGGTCTGGTGGCTGCGGTTTAGGATGATGGGCTGGCGGATTTCGTGGCGGCCCGCAGCGAGGATGACTTCGCCGCCAGCCGCAGGCAACTGGTCGAGGGCCTTCTGGATTTCCGCGCCGGTGACGCCGGCGGACAGGTTCACTACGGTGGAGAAGGCGGGAAGCGGATGGGTGACAAGAATGCAGAGAACCAACCCGAAGAACCACCGGGCGACGCAGAGGCAGATTGTTCGCTGCTCTTTCATCCTGATGCAACATTCCACAGCAGCAACAAAGCCACTAGGAAAAGTTTTTAGAATAAACTTCGGATGGGAGCGCTGATTTCCAAATCGGCGGGTTGACGCAACTCTGACTACTTGCCGATTTGGAAATCGGCGCTCCGGGCGGACTGCGTCAGTCAGATATGGAAATCGGGAGTGGGCTTGTCCTTCTGCGCCTTGCTGAGCACGCGCATATCAAGCCCGTCGTAGATGACGAGCGAACCGGGCGCGACGCTGTCCATGATGAAGACATTGCCGCCGATGGTGCTGCCCGCGCCGATGACGGTATCGCCGCCGAGGATGGTCGCGCCGGGGTAGATGGTGACGCGGTCTTCAATGGTGGGGTGGCGTTTCTTGCCGCGGAGTTGCTCCACGTGGGAGGTGGATTTCGCGCCGAGTGTGACGCCGTGATACATCTTCACATGGTTGCCGATGATGGCGGTCTCGCCCACGACGGTGCCGGTGCAGTGATCCACGAAGAAGTGCGTGCCGATCTGCGCGCCGGGGTGCAGGTCCATGCCGGTGCGGGCGTGCGCCCATTCGCTCATGATGCGGGGGATGAGCGGGATGTTTTTTTTGTAAAGCTCGTGCGCGAGGCGCTGCACGGCGATGGCCTCGATGAAGGGGTAGGCGACGATGACTTCCTCCTTGCTCAAGGCGGCGGGGTCGCCCGCGTAGGCGGCCTCGACATCGGTCTGCAAGATTTCGCGGATGTGTGGGAGGCGGTTGAGGAATTCGAGCGTGAGGGTGTGCGCGGCGGCGGTGATGTCTTTCTTGGCGAGGTCGGCGGGCGGGTTGTATTCGAGGCTCTTGCGGACTTCGTCTTCCAGCGTGCCGATCACGGTGTCGAGGAGGACGGCGGTCTCGGCCTTGAGTTCGGAGGAGTGGATGAGTTTCTCGTCGTAGAATCCGGGGAAGAGCAGCCGCAGCAGGTCCACGGTGATGAGTGCGATGGCGCGCTTGGACGGGAGGTTTTTGCCGTCGAGATGGTTGATGCCGCCCGCCTTGGCATAGGACGCGACGAGCTGGTTGGTGAGTTGCGTGACCGTCTGCTGCATGGCCGGAGTATTTCGCAGCGATACCCAAAACGCAAGCACCCGGAGCGCGGAGCAATGCTCCGCGCTCCTATGGTTTCAACCCGACATCGGATGTCGGGGTCAGCTTCTGATACGCACTGAATGACTGCGAACCTTTGGAGGGCTTCTGTGCGCCCGGGTTTTCCGCGAGGGCGCGGAAAACTGCGCCCGGGGCGGGCACTCTCCCATTCCTATTTCGGCGTTCGGGTTCAACACCGCCAAACCGCACCACGGCTTCAGGCGAAGGGAATGACTGCCCAGCTTTCGCGCCAACGCAGCCTCTTGGACAGGGTCTTCGGCAGCGCCGCCAATTGCTGGAGCGGCCGCGTCAACTCCGCCTTGATTTTCCGCAGGAGTGTTTTCACCTCAAGCGGCGGAACGGGCGGCTGGACGGAGCTTTCCATTTCGGGAATGACGATGCCATCGCGGATGCGTGCGCCCTGGACGCACAGCGCCGGGATGAGCTGATAGACCGGATGATGCCGCCGCAGCGCCTCCTCGTTGAACACGAGCCGGTCGGCGGAACGGTCCACCTCCTCCGCGCGGAGCAGCAACTCTTCCGCGCCCTTGCGGCTGACGATGTATCCTGCCGTCCCGAAATGCTGCGAGCGCAACACCGCCAGCGAGCGATCGAGTCCCGGTCGGCTGGTGCGCTCGATGAAAACATTGTGCATGGCCGTCTCTATTTTCAACAGGTTGCAGCCGGCGGGAATCCACGATTCGTCACCGATAAACCGTCCGAAATCCGGGCTGACGTGAATGTCATCCTCCAGCACGCAGGCAAATTGTTCCACGCCCGCCAGAAATTCCCGCCACACGACGCGATGACTCCACGTGCACGCGCGATCAAACTTGGAGATCCGTCCCGCGTCCGCCGGGAGCGACGGATCGCGGTGCTCCGAACCCGGCACGGTCTTGCCATCCACCGCCGCCACGCGCTTGAAGGCCACGCCTTGAAGTTCCTTTTCCATGCGCGCCAGACGCTGCGTGTGCCGGTCCAAGTTGATGAGGTAAACCTGCATGTCAGCCCTGCCCTCCGGGATTCCCATCCACGGCACGCAACACCGCATCCGCCACCGTCGCCACGCTGATGCCGTTCATGCAGCGGAAATCCACGGGGCACTCGCGCAGAAAACACGGCGCGCACACCGCATCCGATTTCAACAGGCGATGACGCGCATCGCCCGGCAGCCCCGGCCCGGTCAGTTCCGGCGCGGTGCTGCCGAACGGCACGACCACCGGCGTGCCGAGCGCGGCAGCCATGTGCATCGGGCCGGTGTCGTTCGTCAGCAGCACGCGACATGACGCAAGCAACGCCATCAGCTCGCGCAGCGTGGTCTGGCCCGCCAAGTTTCGAGTTTCGAGTTTCGAGTTTCGAGTTTCGGCGGCAATGCGTTCTGCCAGTGCCACGTCACCTTTCCCGCCGAAGATGAGCCACACGCAGCCGGTGCGCTGCTGGATTTCCTTTGCCACCGCGATAAATTTTTCCGCAGGCCAGCGTTTGGCCGGGCCGTATTCCGCGCCGGGGTTCAGGCCGAACACTGGCGCGGTGATCCGCTCCAAACCAAACTTCTGCCGCGCTTCCGCAACCTCCGCTTCCGTGACAAACAATTGCGGCGCGAGCGGCGCAGCATCCGCACCCAGCGCGGCGGCGAGGTGCAGATACTCGTGGATTTGATGGGCGCTCGCCGCGCTCGTAGCCGCGCTCGTAGCCGCGCTTGTGAAAGCGCGATCGGTCCGCCGATTCACATCGGCGGCTACGAGCGCACGAATTTCTTTCACGGAACGCTTCCGCATCCTCACCGCAGCGGCGCGGGGCGGGACGGCTTGCGTCAGAAAAATATTCCGCCACGGACGCGCACCGCCGACGCGACGTGGAATGCCCGCGAGAAAAACCTCCAGCGCCGAGCGCGGCGAGTTGGGCAGCACGAGCGCGAGGTCGAAGCTCCCGGCGCGCAGCCGCCGCGCGATGGAGAAGACACTCTCGCCCGCCGCGAACGCGATGGTTTCATCCACCGCCGGATGGTGCAGCCACAGCCTGCGCAGCTTTTCCGCCGTGAGCAGCGCGATGTGCGCGGCGGGAAACCGCTCGCGCAGCCGCGACAGCGCAGGCGTGGTCATCACGGCATCGCCGAGCCAGTTTGTCGCGCGGACAAGGATTTTCATCGGAAGCAAATTTTGCGGACGCAGTCCTCGAAGTCGTCCGCGCCGGCGAGAATTTTAATTTCCACGCGGACAAAGAACACCGGCAGGTCGCGGCGATCAATCTTGGGGAAGCGCACGGCGTCTTTCTGCGTGGTGATGATGATCTCGGCCTGGCGTTTTTTGCTGCGGTTGATGGCGTTGAGCACCTCCTGTTGCGAGAACCGGTGGTGGTCGGCGAAACGCTTGGAATAAACCAGCTCCGCGCCGAGCTTCACGAGGCTTTCCTCGAAGCTCTCCGGCTGCGCGATGCCGCTGAACGATGCGATCTTCAGACCTTTGATGAACTCCAGCCCCTTGCGCTCGCCGGAAAAAACATCCTCGAAATACAGCGGGTGATGCACGCACTCGATGATGCCGGCGGTGGAATTATACTGCGCGATGCGCCGGCGCAGTTCCGCCGTGTTGCCATCGCTCTTGGTGATGAAGATGGTGTTGGCCCGCGCGAGGTGCGATGGCGGTTCGCGCAACGTGCCGCGCGGCAGCAGGCGCTCGTTGCCGAACGGCTGCTGGCGGTCAATCAGCACGATGTCCTGCCGGCGGCCTCGCAGTTTCCAGTATTGGAAACCATCGTCAAGCAGCAGCGTATCGCAGCCGAATTTCTCAATGGCATAGCGCCCGGCCTTCACGCGGTCTTTGTCCACGAGCACCACGACGTCTTTGAGGTTGGACGCGAGCATGTAAGGCTCGTCGCCCGCCATGTCGGAATCGAGCAGGAGCGATTTGCCGTCTGAGACGACGCGGGGCGGTGTGGTGTCCTCGCGGAACAGGATTTTGTTCAGCAGCCGTTCGTGCAGCGGCGCGGGGCGCGAGCGATAGCCGCGCGAAAGGATGGCCACGGTGCGTCCCTGATCCTGCAAGGCGCGGGCGAATTTCTCCACAACGGGCGTCTTGCCCGTGCCGCCCACGGTGAGGTTGCCCACGGCGATGACCTGCACGCCGAGCGTGGCGTCGCGGAAGATGCGGACGTTGTAGAGGAAGCGGCGGAGCTTGATGCCGACCTGGAACAGCCAAGAAAACGCGTGCAACACGGCGCGGGTGAGCTTCGCCTCCCATCCATGACGCTGCTCGAAGATGACCTCGAGAAAAAAAGTCTCGATGGTTTCAGACCAGGCTCGGATTCGCTCGCGCATTCGGCGTGGATTGTGCCAAGCGGTTCAACGCGCAGCAAGCGGAACACTCACGCGCACTGGGTAACGGGCGCATCTGGACACTGCCCCCGAATCGAACGGGCGGGTCGTTTGGAGTTCCGCGTTTACGAGGCCCGGCGTGGCCATCCGCCCAAGCCGCCTGAAGGCGGAACTCCAAACGGGGGCAGCGTCAAGATGCGCCCCTGGGTAACCTGAATCGTGAGGCAACGAAGCTATAACAGCTCCCGCCTCCGGTAACATTTAGCCGTGAGTCAAAAGTTATTTACCAGCGCACTGCCGCTCTGTTCATGGCCAGACGGCGCGATAGAACATTGGAGACGGCGGATTGGAGTCGTAGAAAATAATCTCCCCGCCCCCATCCGTGGTGCCGGAAGCCACTTCTGTCCAGACCACAGTGCCGGACAAAGAGGCGGTGCGTTGCAGGCGGTAGGTTGTTCCCGCCACGCCGTTCAGGGTGACGACGGCAAACTGATTGTCGCCGAACACCTGCGCCCCCATTTTCAAGGTGCAGTAAATATTCGGCACGGCCATGACGTGGATGGAAAACTGGTTCGTCGCGCTCGCGCCATCCGTGTCGGTGGCCACCACGCCGACCGGGTAATTCCCGATGGCGTTCGGTGTGCCACTGAATGCCCCAGAGATTGCGTCAAAGTTCAGCCACGCCGGCACTGCCAGACCCAAGTCCAAGCCCAGCGTCAGCGCATCTTCCACATCCGGGTCAGAGAATGTTCCCGCCGGCACCGTGTATGCCAGCGGCGTGCTCGGCGTGACCGTCTGATCCACGAGCGGAGTCACCACCAGCGGTGCGTTGTTGTATTTGAGGCGGAACATGTATGCCGTGCCGCCGCGCACGCCGGCATCCAGACCGTTGTAAGCGCCCGCCACCACCGTGCCGCGGTAGACGGCCACGCTGCAGCCAAAATTATCCGAGAAACCCACCGCCGCAGGCAGGAATTTATCTACCTGACCCCAGGTGTTACTGCCGCCCTGATGCTGTGCGAACAGATACGCCGCACCGAAATCCGCCGAGCTGCCATCCGTGAGCGGCGCACCTACCACCAGCTTGTTCACACTCAACGCCAGCGCGAGGCCAAACCGATCCGAAATCGCAGGAACGGGTGCGGTCAACTTCCTCAACTGACCCCAGACATTGCTGCCGCCCTGATTCTGCGAGAAAACATACGCCGCGCCCGCGTCGCCCAAGGTCGTGATGTCGGCCAACGGAGCGCCTACCGCGATGGTTTCTCCGCTGATGGCCACCGCGTTGCCGAAGTTATCTGCAGCCAGCCCGTCCGCCGAAGCCAGTTTTTTAACGAAACCCCATTGCTCCGCGCCATCCTGATTTCGGGAGAAAAGATACGCCGCACCCGCGTCACTGCGCCCCACAAAATCTGCCTGCGGCGAACCGACCAGCACGTTCGTGCCGTCTGCTGCGACGGAGTAGCCGAAGTGGTCCGAACCAGCCGGGTCAGTTGAAACCAGTTTCTTCACCTGTCCCCAGAAATTACTGCCGCCTTGATTCTGAATGAAAACAAACGCCGCGCCCGAATCGCTCGCCGGAGCATCCGCGAACGGCGCGCCCACCGAGATTACATTGCCACTGATGGAAACCGCCGAGCCGAACTGGTCGTTACCCGCGCCGCCTGTGGCCAGCAGCTTCTTCACGAAGCCCCATTGATCCGCGCCGCCTTGGTTGCGCGCGAAGACGTAAGCCGAACCGGAGTTGACCCCGAATTCATCCGTGAACCGCGCGCCCACCACAATGGTATCCCCGCTGATTCCGACCGCATAACCAAACTCATCCGAGATATGGCCGTCCGCCGGCACCAACTTCTTGAACTGCGTCCATGTGTTTGAGCCGTCGAGACTGCGCGTGTAGAGATAGACCGCGCCGCCGCCCAAACCTGTCAAATCACGCGGCGCACCCACCACTGCGAGGTCGCGCGTCGTGGCGACGGACCAGCCGAACTGCGCGTTCGCCGTCCGGTCGCTCGCCGTCACCTTCGCCGTCAACGGATGAATCGCCACGACCGTCGTGTTCGAATCCACCACCGTCGGCGCAAAGAAATCATCCACGCGAATCGTGAACCGCGTCACCTCATTCGTGCCGGGCGCGACCCGGCTCGCCACCGTGGGCGTGAAGACCAGCCCGCGCAACGCCGTCGTCGCCTGCGCCGCCGTCACTGTCCCGTTCGAGACGCCATACGAATACACGCCGCCGCCCAAGTCGCTGAAGCCGCCGAGTGTGGACAACGCGCCCTTCACTGCGCTGTCCAGCGTGACCGTGATGCGGAGCGCCTGTGTCTTGTCATTGTCCACTTCGGTGATGAGCGCGCTCACGAATGGCTTGATCGAGCTGTGGCTGTAAACCGTCTGCCCCGCGACCGTGCCGCTGATGACCGGCGCGTCATTCACCGCCGTCACCGCCACCGTCGTCAGGTTCGTCACGAATTGGAGGATGAAACCGTCGTCCACGAAGAGCGTCAGATGGTTCGTCTCCGTCGTCGGCACGCGGATGTGATTCGGCACGGGCGCGAAAACAATTCCGCGCAACGCCGCCGTAATGGCGGCCGGTGTTCCGTAAATTTCAAACTGCCCCGGTGCTGTCTGCGTGAAGCCGCCGAGACTCTGCAACGCGCCGTTGTCGAGATGATCCATCGAAATATAAACAGCCAGCGGTTGCACAGCGTCATCGTCCACATCGCCCACCGTGATCGTGGAGAACGGTTGCACGGTCTGCTTGTCGGTGATCGCGCGATTGAGATTGTTGGTGATGGTCGGGTCGTCGTTGACCGCCGTGATCGCCACGGTCGTCACTGTGTCCGTCACCGTCGGCGCGAAGCCGTCGTTGACGGTGAGCGTCAGATGCGTCGTCTCGGTCGTCGGCACGATGATATGGTTCGGCGTCGGCACGAACACGATGCCGCGCAGCGCGGTGGTGAGGTTCGTAGGCGTGCCGGTCATGGTGAACAGATTGCTCGAGACTGCGGTGAAGCCGCCGAGGCTGGTCAGCGTCTGGTTGTCGAGATTGTCGAGCGCAATGGTCACGGTCTGCGACTGCAACGCGTCATCGTCCACGTCGGCGATGGTCACGCTGCCGAACGGATGCGTGGTCTGCTTGTCGGTGATCGCGTAATTGGTCGTGCCGGTGATGGTCGGCGTGTCGTTGATTGCCGTCACGGCGACGGTCGTGATGGCATTCGTCACGACGGGCGCGAAGGCGTCATTCACGGTGAGTGTCAGGCGCGTGGTCACGGTCGTCGGCACGGTGATGTGGTTGCGCGTCGGCACGAAGACGATGCCGCGCAGTGCGGTAGTGATGTTCGTCGGCGTGCCGGTCATGGTGAACAGGTTGCTCGAGACTGCGGTGAAGCCGCCGAGGTTGGTCAGCGTCTGGTTGTCCGCGTGGTCGAGCATGATTTTGACGGTCTGCGATTGCAGCGCGTCGTCATCCACGTCGGCGATGACGATGGTGGGGAACGGATTCACGGTCTGTTTGTCGGTGATGCTGTAATTGCCCGCGCCGGCCGTGGTCGGCGCATCGTTCACCGCCGTCACCGCTACGGTCGTCAGGTTGGTGACGAGTGTGGTGATGTAGTGATCGTCAATGGTCAAATTCAAGTGCGTCGTGACCGTCGTCGGCACGATGATGTGGTTTTCCACGGGTGCGAAGATGATGCCCTGCAGCGCCGTGGTGATGGCGGGCGGCGTGCCGCTCATGGTGAATGTTCCTGCCGGAGATTCCGTGAAGCCGCCGAGGTTTTGCAACGTCTCGTTGTCGAGATGATCCATCACGATGGTCGCGGTCTGGAGTTGCAGATTATATTCGTCGAGGTCGCCAATGACCATGGTGGCGAAGGGGTGGACGGTCTGCTTGTCGGTGATTGCGGAGTTGGAGCTGCCCACAATCGTCGGGATGTCGTTCACGCCAATGACGGTCATCGTCATCGTGTTCGTATCACGGTCCGAACCACGGCGGCTCACCACGACAGTCGCGGTGGCGGTAAAGAGATTCGCGGAATCATCCTTGAGCGTGTAGGTGAAATGCTCCGTGCCGACGAAGCTGGCGGCGGGCGTGTAAATAATTTTTGTGGCGCCGCTGTTCGTCATGGCAGAACCGCCGCTGTCGGGCGTGCCGACGGCGATGATGGTGCGCACGGTGTTCGTGTCGGGATAAATCAAATCGTTCGCGCGCACGTCGAGCAAGTTGGTGACGGAATCGGACAGCACGTTGAAGCGGTCGTTGCGCGGCGCGAGGTCGCCGACAGTGACGGCTACAGAGTTCGTGCCGGCGTTGCCGAACAGGTCGGTGAAGACGTAGTTGAATTGATCCGTGCCGATGAAGTTCAAGTTGGGCGTGTAGCGCACCCAGTTGTTCGTGGACGTGCCGCTCAGCGTGATGGTCGCGTGGACGCCGTTGGTTTGCAGGCCTGTGAGGCGGAGCGCGCCGGGCGTCTGCGGGCGGATGTAATCGTTGGGCAACACGAGCAAGGCATTGTTCGCACTGTCGCGGGCGACTCGGAACGTGTCGGGATTGGACGGCGCGGCGGAATAATCCAGCACGAGCATGTGGACGTGGCCGACGGCGCGCGCCGGGCTGCCATCAGAAATTTCGTAGGTGAAATCTTCCTGACCGACAAAGCCGCCATTGGTGACGGCGGGTGAATAAATCAAGCCTGTGCCCGCACCATTGATGGTCACGCGGCCACCGTGGTTCTGCGCGTTGTTGGTGAAGCCGATGCCGGTGATAAACAATGTCTGGCCGAGGTTTGGCAACAACACGTCGTTGACCATCACGGGCAACGTGTTCGTGCTGTTCTTCACGACGATGAATGTGTCGTCATTCGCAATGAACCCGCTCGGCACGACGCTGACATTCAAATGCGCGGTGGCCGATCCGCCGGCGTTGTCGGAGATGGTGTAAGTGATGTTCGTCTCCGTGTAATTGTTCGTGAGCGTGGCGGGATGGAACAACACACGCGTGCGCGCGGAGTTGAGGGAGACCGTGCCGCCCACGCTGTTGTTCGTGACCGAGGTGATGACGAGGTTCGTGTTCGGGCCGGGCAGAATCAAATCGTTCGCCAGCACGTTGAGCGAATTGTTGCCGCTGGTGGCGATGACGGTGAAGTTGTCGTCCTTTGCCACCGGCGCGTTGGTGACGGCGCGGTCGATCACCATGAGGCTGACGGTGCCTTGCGCGACGAGGTCGCCGCTCGTGACGGTGTAGGTGAACGTCTCGGCGAACGGCGTGGACGCGGACACACTGGGAATGTATTCGATGGTGTTGCCGGGGCTGTTGCCGTTGAGTGCCACGCTGCCGCCGTTGCTCGGAGTGCCGAGCGCGGTGACGGTGACTGCGGCGCCGGTGTCGGGGATGAGGCGGTCGTTGAGCAGCACGGCGAGGGAATTGGTCGTTCCGCGAGCGATGGTGAAATTATCCGCGACGGCGAACAGGGTGCTCGCGGCGAGCGAGATGGTGACTTGCGCGGTGTCGTTCCAGCCGAGGCCATCCGCGACGGTGTAGCTGAAGGTTTCATTGCCGACGTAACCGGCGAGCGGGGTGTAGATGATGGCGTTGCTGCTGGCGTTGAGCGTGGCTGTGCCGCCGTGGTTCGGCGTCGTGATGCTGATGAGGGTGAACACGCCGCCGACGTGGGAGAGGATGGAATCGTTCGCGAGCACGGGCAAAATATTGTTCGTCGGCGTGGCGGTGACGGCGAAGTTGTCGTCATTCGCGAGGCTCAGGCTGTGATCCATGACGACGTAGCTAATGGTCTCGGTCGTGTTCGTGCCGAACTTCAGGTAGTCGAACAGATTGGTCGGGTCGTAGCTGAAACTGCCGTCTGCCTTGAAGTTCATCACCACGCCGCCTGCGGTGGTGTTCGTCGCGGGAATGACGCGGAAGGTATCGTCGGGCGGCAACAAATTGATGTCCGGCTCAATGTCATTCCAAAGAACGCCGGGCGCGTTGGTGGTGAACTTGGTTTCCTCGTCCGTGCTCCATGCGTCGTGCGCGGAGATGGGATGATCGTTCACGCCCGCGACGGTGATGGTCGCGACGGCGTTGCTCGACAGGCCGAATTCGTCCTGCACGGTGTAGGTGAAGGTGTCGGCGGCAAATTCCTTATTTGCGAGCGCGTTCAGCGTGGCGGAGTTGGTCGGGTTGTAGATGACCGATGCGCCGACGAGTGTGACCGTCGCGCCGAGCGCACTGGGGCTGGTGACGGCGGAGATGTGGAGCGTGTGGCTGTTGTCCACGTCGGTGGCGTTGGCGATCAGGGCGGCGGTGGGGAGGTTCGTGACGGTGTCTTCGTCGGTGGTGAACATATTCGGATAGGCGATGGGCGAATCATCCACGCCGGTGACGAGGATGGTGATCGAACTGGTGCCGATGGCGCCGTAACGATCCGCAACGCTGTAGTAGAACGTGTCGTTGGTGGTGTGCCCGAAATTGAGCGCATTCAAAATCGCCGAGCCGGTCGGATCGTAGGTGATGTGTGTTTCGCGGCGGTCGAAACGGATGTCCAGCGTGGCCGTCGCGCCGAGCGCGGTGGTGATGGAGACGCGACCGGGGGTGTAGCTGTTCACGTCGCTGATGGCGACGATGGCGAGCGTGTTGCTATCGTCGTCGGAGTTCGGGTCGGTATCGTTGGCGATGATGTTCGTGACGGTGGTGAAATCGAGCATGACATCTTCGGGAGTGATGAGCCGCGCGCTGTTGGCGAGGCTGTCGGGCGCGGGCGTGGGCGCGGAGTTCACGCCGACGATGTTGACGGTGACCTTGGCGGTGGCCTTGGCGAGGTTCTTGGCGATTTCCGTCGCATCGCTGCCGCGGACGTTGGCGACACCGTTGGAATAATCGAGGATGGAGTAAGCGAACGAGTCCACATAGTTGGTCCCCTGGGGCAAGCGGGTGATGATCGCGGACGCGGTGGGGTCGTAGCTGATGGACGCGCCGGTGGTGGGCGAGTTGTTGATGATGAGGCGCGCACCAGCGGCACTGAAATTTGGCGAAGCACCGGTGCTGTTCGTGGCGGGGCCAACGGCAACGATGCGGATGGTGTCGGTGGCGTCGAGATCCACATCGTTGAGCAGCAAGTCCACGGGGTCGAGGGGGGTGTGGGCGTCGGTGGCGATGGTCTCGGCGTAAGCGAGCGGCGGCGTGTTGCCGACGCCGAGGAGAGTGCCATTGCCGGCGAAGCCGGGGTTGCTGAGACGCACGAAGTCAGTCCCGCCGTCGCGAGCGACGGCGCGTTGATAAGGCAGAAACACGCCGATGAACGGCGGCGAGAGAGCGATGGATTGGTTGGCGATGGCGAGATAATCGGTGTTCGTCGTGTCGGTGCAGGTGAACGCGCCGACGTAATTTGCCTGATAGACCAACTGTCCGTTGGGGTTGTAGAGAGCGATGAGACCGCTCAAGTTGTCCAAGTTCAGGGTCGCGCCGTTGGTTTGTCTGTGCGTGGCGGAATTCAAAACAACTGTCGTGTTGGTGGACAAGAGCACCATGGCTTCGCCGGGCAGCACGACTTCGCTGGTGAAAGTGTGGCGCAAGACGCCGTCCACTTTTACGGTGAAGCCGAGGAAGTTGACCACGGTGGCATCGCGCGGGACGCAGAACTCGATGAACTCATTGTCGGCGGCGACGGGATTGAAATCGATTTCCTGAATCACGACGCGTTGCGACGCGCCGCGCTCGAACGCGCCAATGTCCGGGTTGGCGTCGCGGTGATAGCCGCGTTGATCCGTGCCGAGCGAGCCGTAGAACAGAGCGTTGGAAACATTGATGGCCGAACCCAGCGCGACGTTCGTGCCGGTGAGGGCGTAGGTGAACGTCGGGCCGCCGTTGTTCGCGAGCGCGGAGAACAGGTTTGTCGCGGCAATATTCCGGTAATCACCGGGCGCGTGGAAGCAGATGGTGTTGGTCACCGCGCCGCCTTGTGAGAAAATGGAAATCGTGTTGTCGTCGGAAATATTGCCGCCGTAGGAAATGATTGAGCCGGACTGATCCAGTTCGAGGTTCTTCCCCTGCCCGTCGGCGACGATGGAATTCTGGATGCGGATGACAGTGTCGGCTCTGTTTGGACGGATGGAGGTGCCGCGATTCGCGGCATCGCGGTTATCGTGGAACGTGCAGCTCAAAACATCTACGGCGAATTCCAGTCCTGGCTCTGCGTTCTCCGCGTAGAGAGCGCCGCCGCCCTCGCCCACGGAGCAGTTTTGGCGGTTGGTAGCGAACGCGGTGTGGGTGAAGGCGCACGGCCAATGAGTGAAGAGCGAGACGCCGCCGCCGCCAACGCCGAGTTCCGCGCTGGTGCGGTTGCTCAACACGAGGCAATGATCCATCTGCAAACTGCCGAGGTAAACATCCACGCCACCTCCGTAAACACCGGCTGTGGAATCGCTGATGGCGCAGTAACTCAAGACGAGGTCGCCATACTCGCTGACCGAGAATGCGCCGCCTGCTTCGGAGGCAAACCCTTTCGTGAATGCAAGGCGGTTCATCGTTACGCCGGCGTTGATTTGGAAGAGCTGCACGTCGCCGACGCCGTTGGTATCGGAATCGCCGTTGATGGCAAGGCGTTCGGCACCGGGGCCATCGAAGGTCACATTGCGATCAAGCACGAGCGGAGCAACGAGGCGGATGGTCGCGGGGTAATCCGGCTGGTCGGCCACGGTGGAGCGGATGTCGAAGGAGATGTGGTCATTGTTCTTCGCGCTCGCCACGGCGTTACGCAATGTCCCGTTCGTGACGCTCGCCGTGAGGTTGGTCGCGGTGGCATCGTAGTCTGTAAGTTTGGTCACGAGGTAAACGGTGGGTTTCGCGCGGAGCACCACGGCGTGGTTGACGGTCTTGGAATTCGGCAGCGAGTTCGTAGCACTCACAGTGAAGCCGACCGTCGCCCCCTGCGCGAGCGTGGCCGCAGGCACGAAGTCCAGTTGCGCGAGCGCGAGCGTGGCGTTGGTGGCTGTGCCGTAGAAATAATAGATGCCGCCACCCCGGTTTGTGAACCCGGAGGCGACGAGGCTGTTGCTGGTGAACGAACCGAGCGCCACATCGGTGAGCCGCACCACGACACTGACATTGGTGGTGGGGTCGGTCACGATGACGCCGGCCATGGCAAAAATATTTGTGCTGATGCTGATGGGGACCGGCTGCTGCAGCGGCACGGTGATGAACGGCCCACCGCTCACGGCGGTGACGCGCACCGAGGTGGCGCTGTTGATGGCGACGCCGCCCAATCCGTCACTCAAGTTGATGGTGAAGGTGGTGATTTCGTTCAGGCCGACCGGCACGCGGTTGGGCGTGGGGATGAAGTCGAGCTGGCGGATGGCGAGCGAGAGGTTGGCCGCATTGGTGGAGAGCACGAAGCCGCCGGCCCCGTTGGTGGTGAAGCCTGACGCCGCGAGACTGTTGCTGGAGAACGACCCTTTGAGCGCCACGTCCAGTGAGATGGTGCAGGTCACGCGCTGTAAGCCAAGCTCGTCGGCATCGGCGGTGGACACGGTCGTAAAGGGCTTCACAGTCTGGTCATCGTTAATCGTCACCTGCGGCGAGATGCCGACGATGATGGGCGCGTCGTTGATGGGACTGACGAGCACGCTGGTGCTGGTGTCCGGGCCGCGCAATGCCGTGCCGTCCAGCACGGAGATGCTGAAGCTAACGAGTTCGGCGGAGTTGCCGGTGATGCGGTTGGGCGTAGGCTGGAACAGCAGGCCGCGAATTGCGGCAGTGATCGCCTCGCTGGAATTGGTCATCACATAGACGGACGTGTTGGTCGTGCTGGTGAGGCGTGTAAAACTGCCGAGGTTGATGAGCAAGCCTTGGTCGTCGTTGGTGACGCCGACTAGGCTGACGCTGGCGACGACGGGATTGCCGTTGCCGCTGGAGATGGACACGGTGGAGAACGTCGCGACGGTGGAATTATCGTTCACGCTCTGCCCGGCTACTGTGCCGGTGATCTCCGGCGAAATCGTCACGGTGTAGAGGTCGAGGATGATCTGGTTGGACAGTCCAGTTCCCCCGTGACCGTCGCTGGCAAGGATGGTTAACGCGAGTTGGTTCGTGCCGATTACATCTTGAGTGGGCGCGCGGTAGCTGATGCTGCGCAGCGTGGCGGAAGCCGCCGAGGGCGAGCCGGTGCCGCTGAAACTCGTGCCGGATGAACCAGACAATTCCAAATGGCCGATCGGCGCGGTGCCGGTCAGCGTCACGGACCAAGTGAGCGTTTCCCCGACGAGCGGGACGACGGTCAGCACGTCGTTGTCCACCAGTTGCAAGGTGGCCATCGGCGTCAGCACGTTGCGGGTGCGGACAGAAATGTGGTTGGTGGTGAAGCCGGTCATGCTCGGCTCGTCGTTCACGGAAGTGGAAGTGACCTTGAACACGGAACTCGACACCGGGCTGGCAGTGTCGTCATCCACGGACACGGTGAAGGTGGTCATCTCGGTGCCACCCACGGGCTTGCGGTTCGGCGTGGGCGTGAAAACCATGCCTTGAATCGCGGCGCTCACCGTGTTGGCGGCGTTGGAGTAGGTGTAGTTGTTCGTATTATCCGTGAAGCCGTTGAGGGTGGTGAAAGCGCCTTTGGCCGTTGAATCGAGCGTGATGGTGACGAGCACGGGTTGGGTGCCGCTGTTATCCACGTCGGTGATGGTCGCGGTGTCGAAGACGAGTGTGGTGTTGGTGTCGTCAATCGTGTGCGTGGGCGAAGCGCCGGGGGTGATGACCGGTGCGTCGTTCACCGGGCTGATGGCGAGCGTCCAAGTATTCGTGCTGGAAAGATTGGAACTCGTGTCCTTCACCGTGAGGTGGAACGTGACGTTGGAACTGCTGACGCCGATGGGAATGACGTTGTTGGCGGGCGTGAACACGGCGGCTTGCAGGATGGTTTCCGCGTTGAACTCGCTCGTGACGGTGATAGCAAAATGCCTGCTGTTGCCCACAGTCGTACCGCCGCCAAAATTGAGCGAGCCGACGTTCACCGGCGAATAATCAATGAACACCGTCGCAACCTGGATGGCGTTCGTGGTGACACGGACGGAGCTGAAGATGTTGACCGGCGTCGTGTCGGTGGTGGTGGTGGGACTGCCGGCGTTGTTGATGGACAGCGACGCGGCGTGCGACAGCACGGGCAGCATGAGCAGGGCGGCGAGCGTCAGCAGCGCAAACTTGGGGGTCGCACGGCGGGAGAAGGTGATGGTTGATTTCATGTGCAATTTCAGTGTGTAACGGGCAGAGATGGCGGCACGGCATCGGCGGCTTTCGCCACAGACTGCGTGGGATAATCCACGCGGGACAACAGTTGGGAATCAGTCTGAACCTTCGCCGCTGCGCGGAGCGACGCGCGGAAATCGGCGGTCACACGCTCGCGCTTGGCGAGCAGCAACTGGTGTTCGAGGTTGCCCTGCGCGGCTTCGAGCGGCGTGATGACGGCATCGCGGGCGTCCATTTTTTTTACGATATAAAAACCGTCCTTGGCTTGCAGGACGCCGCTGATGTCGCCGATATTTTTCAACGCGAGACCGGCGGCGAGAATTTCTTTCGGCCAGCGGCCAAACAGATTGTCGTCGCTGAACCAACCCGCTTCGCCACCGCGATAACGCCCCACCTGATCCTCGGAAAATTTCGCCGCGACTTGGCCGAAGTCTTTTTCGGCGGCGGGCAACGCGAGCGCGAGCGTGTGCGCCTCGCCGGCGCGGGCGGAAATTTCCGCAACCTGATTCGTGTTCATCTTGGAATTCGCCGCGAGAAAAATCATGGCGAGGTGCGACTTGGCCGGCTGGGTGAAGCGCGCACGGTTCGCGGCGTAGGCGGCGCGGATTTCTTCGGGTGAAACTTTCACTGCGGCGACTTGCGGCGCGAGTTTGGTGTCCTTGAACTTGGCGATGAGCGCGAGTTCGGTGGCGTGCCGGACCTCGTCGGAATTTTCCAGACCGGCGGCGCGTGCGCGTTGCACGAGCGCGAGGCGGGCAATCATCTCTTCGAGCAACGCCTCGCGCGACGGGATGAGCAGGTGGCTGGCGGTGCGACGTTGCACCTCGGCCTTGAAATCCTGAACGGTGATCTGCTGTTCGCCGACACGTGCGAGCACATCCGCCGGCAGCTTCTTCCCGCAGCCCGCCGTCAAAGCCAGCGTCGCCAAGGCCGCGATGGCGGCTGGGCAACAAAGGTTTTGCACGAAGGTTTTCATCGGGAGTTTTCGGTGGCGGTTCAGCGCGGTTGCAGATGGACGCGCATGAATTGTTTCGCACGACCGTTCACGCTGGCTTTGCCACGGTAGGAAACAGATTCAAAGTCGTTGGTGTTGGCGTTCGCCGGCGTGAACGATTCCACATCGCCGCCCAGCGCGCTCCAGTTGATCAGGTCGTCGGAGACCTCCACGATGTAATCGAAGTCCGTGACCGCGAGCGGACGGTGGAAAGTGACGCACAGGCGATCGTTCAAGATTCGATACAGCGGCAGGCCGGTGGTGGCAACGGGATTGGTCGGGTTCAGGCCGAAGGCGTAGCGGTGAAGATTCTTGATGCCGGCATTGCCGGAGTCGCGGTTGGCAAAAGTGCTCCAGTCTTCGCTGTTGCCGGGGAAAAATTGCGACCGCCACGCATCGTGCGTGAGCAGTTGATCCACGATGAAGACGCGGTCGGTAGCGGGGTTCAGGATTTTGTAGGTGGCGTCTGGCTTGAGCGACACCTGCACGAAGCGCGGGATGCCGGAGACATTCGCGGTGGAACGCGGCATGACGGAGATGAGCGCGGTGGTCTGGTTCGGCGCGAGGTTCACCAGAGTGGAGAACGAGACGAAGTCTGTGGCGCTGGACGCCGTGCCGCCGATGGTCAGGCGCACCAACACGCTGCGGTCCACAATGCCGGAGCGCGTGACGAGGAACGTGCCGGGCGTGAGCGTGGATTTGATGGCGGTCGGCACGATGGCTTCAATGGTGAGCTGCGGCGCGAGCGGTTCGATGCTGACTTGCGCGCTGGTGAACGAGCCGGTTTCGTAACCACTGCCCGCCGCGATGGATATTTGCGCGACGGCGGTAAGCGCAGCGGTGGTTTGAAATGGATTCACGGCGAGGTTCAAGGTGCGTTGACCGACAGCGAACGTGGCGACGCTGGAAATCAGTTCGTAGCTGCTGCCGTTGACCGCCGAGCCGGAGATGGTGAGGCTGACCGAGAGCGCCGCGCCGAGCGAACCGCTGCGGCTCAATGTGAACTGGCCGGAGACCGGGCCGTTCTGGCTCGCGGCGGGAATGCTCGCGGTGATGGTCACGATGGGAGTGACGGTCTTGCTGCCGGTGATCAGATTGCCGCCATCCACGAGCGAGCGCAGGCTGGCCGTGGTGAGTTGCACGCCGAGGAGCGTGACGGTTTGGTTTGTGAAATTTGGACCGACGCCGGAGAAGTTCAGGCCGCAAATGGTGTTCGTGCCGGACGTGGTGAGCTGGACGTAGTTGGTGAGTTGCGCGGATGCGCCGTTCAGGCAGCGGGAGATGTCGAGGGCGTCGCCGTCATTGGTTTTGAAATCTTCGATGGTTTTATTGCCGGAGTCCGTGCCGGCGATGATGAACAAATCCCCGCCGCCGTTGCCGCGCAGCGTATCTTTGCCGCGCCCGCCGATGAGGATATCGCCCGCCGTGCCGCCGATGAGCCGGTCGTCCCCTGCTCCGCCGACGAGGACGTAGGAGTGATCCAGCCCCGCCGTCGCGCTCGCGCTCGCGGCGCGGTTGGTGCGGGCAGAACCGGCGCGCGACGAATCGGCGAGGATGTAACCGTGGTCGCGGCTCAAATAATAATTGATGAGCATCTGCTGTTCGCCGAACGCGAAGCCGGGCAAGTCGCCGCAGCCGGCGGGCGCAGCGGCGGCGGTGCGGGCGGAGTCATTCACAGCGGCGGAATAGCCGGGGCGATAGACGTTGAGCGTGACGGTGAAATTGGTGGTGTGCGCGGGGTTTTCGTCGGCGAGCGCGACGGTGAAGCTGGTGGGCGCGGCGGACGCGTTGGTCTGGTTGTGCACGAACACGAGGCGACCTTGATTCACGTCGTCCTGCGAGAAGAAGCCATTTTGACCTAGGGCAACGTCGTTGACCGAGCCGTTGTTGGCGACGTTGTGAAGGTAGAAAACTCCGCCGCTCGGCAAGGTCGTGAGCGTGTAGTGGATGTAGGCGGGCGCAGTGTCAGAATCAACCGCGTCGAGTGGGATTTCTGTCGTGCCCTCGGCGTAGGCCCAGAATTCGGCGGTGGCGAGCGACGGGATACGGTTATCCACGTTGGGATTTCCGCCGTGCAAAAATTCCTGGAGGTTTGACCAGCCGTCGCCGTCGCCGTCGGCGTTGGGATTCGTGATGCCGTAGCGGGCTTTCCACCAATCGGGAATACCGTCGCCTGCGGTGTCGGCGAGGTTGCCGGTGACTTCGAGGTCGAGCCGGTAAGTCGCGGCGCGGAGGCTTTCCGCCACATCGAACGTGGCTTTGCCGGGCGCGAGAATGGTCGCCGTGGCGCCATCAACAGTGATGAGGAGATGGCTGGCGGTCTGCGAGCTGGCCATGAGCGGAACGGAGGCGTCAGAAACGGTGAGTCCGTAAGTGAGTGCTTCGTGCGGGACGGCGATCCGGTATGAGAATCGTCCGTTACCGAGGGATTCCAGCTTCGCAGTGAGCGTGAGGGTCTTGCCATCGGCGCGGCGTATCGCCCATTGGAGCGTGCCTTGCGTCAGCTGGTTCGGCTGGCCGCTGGTGCGGTTGACGACTTGGCCGTAGAAGACGGTGGCGGGTTCGGCGATTTGCGCCGGTGCGAGCGACGGCGCGAGGAGCGCGGCGGCGAAAAGTATTTTATAAAAGTTTTTCATAACGGGATCTGAAAATATTTTTTAGTTGCCGGAGTAGCCGGAGCTATCAATGGTGAGTTTGATATCGGTGACGCTGTTGACGAACTCATCCAAGCCGGTGCTTGAATTGTTGTGCAGGTTCGCGCCGGGGATGATTAATAGCCATTTAGTGTTCCAGACAGAACGACCGACCAAACTGAAGTCTTGCACTTCGGTGACGGCGGCGGTTCGGCCTTTATTACCGGCGGACAGGAAGCTGGAAAACCGGCGGATGTCCCCAAACGCGCCGCTCGCATTACGAACCGAGTCAATGAACGGACGCCAGCTCTGGCTGCTCAAGTTGGCACCGGTGGCGGGATACGGAATGGGAATGTTCTGGTCCACGACATTCCAAACCCGAAGGCTTCTATCCGGACTGTTAGGCACGGCCATAATGTCCGAACCTGCGGGAATGAAATAGGCACGGGGCGTGGCGGACAACTCGTCTTCATTGTAGTCGTCAAAGCCGACCGAAACGCCGTTCACGCGCGTGGCGTACACCGACGTATCGTAAGCATGGTCACCCGCGCCCAACGGGAAGCCAAAGAAGTTCAAGCCGGGCATGATGGTGGTGTTCAGCTCGATGACCAAACCCGGTTGCGGGCCGTTGGTCTCGGATACAAACGGACGGCAATAGCGGCGGAACTCCGGCACTTGCCACAAGTCAGTCTTACGGACGGTGGCAGACTGGAGGAACGTCTTCCAATCGTCATCGGAATTCGTGGAGCTAGAAATACGGAAGGCTTCGGTGCGCAGTGAGAATGTAGTCAGTTCGGACTGGGGAGTATTCAAGCCCATGCGCGCCATCAGCACATCATAGTTTGATTTTAATTTGGCCAAATCTTCGGCGAGACCACCAGAGCCAACTTGCGGCGCATCCGTCAGGAGACCAATCGTGCGCTGGTGAACAATGTCACCCATGATATCCACGGGCGACCCCGGATCGGAGGCCGCCAAGTTTAAATCAAAGTCGTAAGCCGTAGCCGCGAGGTAGGCATACCGCGCAGCGAGATCGAACGAAGCACGGTATTTTTCCAGCGCGGAGTTCCGGGAATAGCGGAAGGACACATCCTGATAACGATTCTGCTGGGTTTGGGCTGCAACACGTTTGTTAAAGGCGGTGCGTTCTTCGATGAGGCGGATGCCTTCGCCAAGCTTGGCGCGATACTGGTCGGAGAGGTCGCGCATCGCCTGAATTTTGCCGAATATTTCAAGACGGCCAGCGGCTTCAGCACGAGCAGTCTTCTGGATTTCTTGCAGGGCTTGGATCAGTTCAGAACCTTGCTCGTGTCGGTATTGTTCGATGTCAATGATGGCATCGGCCAAACTTTTGGCGATATCAGTGCCATCGGCAAAGCTGTCGGTGGTCAGCACCACGGAACGCAAACCGGCTTTGGCCACATCTGTTCCAACTTTCAATGCACCTCTGGCCGGAGCCAGAGCGTCACCGGGGCTAAATGCCAAACCTGCGGTCGGCAAATCGCTTGGTAAGAATTCTGAGACATCATCTTTAAGGTCGCCAATCGTATCCAAAGCGAAAGTTGCGATGCGGCCAGTCACTTGGAATGCCAACTTGGCGGCGTCGAGCACTGTATCCACGGCGATTTTTCCCGCCGACGTGCCGTAATGATATTTGTATTCTTCGTATTTCACCTGCACCCCGCTGATGGAAAGCTTCAACTCCTGAACTTGATCGTTCCAAGTGCTGATGGCGACGTTGGCGTCGGCTTGAGCCTGCACCAGTTGATTGATTAACGATTGCAGTTCACCGGGCGAGCTGCGAATGCCCCAGGAAGCGGGCGCAACGTAAGTGTAACCCTTAGCCATGACGGGGAGGTTAAGATTGTCGAGCGTAGTCGCCACGGGATCGGAACTGGGGTTGCTAAAATCGGTGTAGTTGACCGAGTTTGTGAAGTTGCCTTGATTGAGGAACGTGATCTTATAACGCTCTTTCCAACCATTGGGAACACCGGTAATTCCGGAAAGCTCACTTACGAAGCTGTTATTGAGATCGCTGGCTCGGTCGGTGTAGTAACTTAACGGCGGGCGCGGCACGGTGGCGGTGTTGACGCTGTTCACCGGCACATACATATACAGCATGGTGTCCGGGCCTTGGTAACCGGGGGGGTAAATTTTTCCCGAACCAACCGTACCTTCGTAAGGCGTGCCGAAAATCTGGATCAGCTGATTGCGATACGCGAGGTCTTGCTCGAAAACGGACTGACGAAACTCGGTTTCCGAGTTGGCGATTTGACGAATCATGTTGTTCAACTGATTCGCGTTGTCGAAGGTAGCTTTGGCATTGTTCAAAGCACCGACGGCCTTGTCATACATCTGACCGAAGAATTTAGCACCTACAGTCGGATCAATTGCCAATGAGACCGCGCCATCGGCGAGGCCGAGCGGGTTGTTGCCGCCGTTGACTTGCTCCATGACGGACTGCACGGCGGTGAGGTTGACTGCGATGGTCGCGATGTCTTGCACGGTGGTGCGATCCACTTTCTGGACGCCGGTATAATTGGTGTTCGGGTGCACGGCGGGGAGCAGCGCGTTGGCGACCACCCAGTCGAAGTAGGTGCTTTGGCCGACGCGGCGTGCCCATTCTTCCACGCCCCAACTGCGGTTCACATCCGTATCATGATAGCCCTGCCACTGGCCCTGCGGATTGGCGACATATTTTTCGCGGTAAGTCATGTTGACGATTTCCGCGCCCGCCTGCGCCTTGGCGGCGGCGGTCTGCGCGAACTTACGTTCGTCCAGATAATCCACGCGGATGACGACGTCCTGGGAGTTGATGTATTCCGAGCGCGAGACCCAGTTGAAATAGCGGTGGCGCAGCAGGTCGTATTGGAACATCTGCGCGGTCAGGTAATGACCCCACGCATCGCCGTGGCCTTGGGGATACAAAATCATCGCGTCATTCACGTTAATGAAACCGTCTTTGTTGATGTCGCTGATGTTGTATTCCATCGCGTAGGCAGCTTCGCCCTCGGCGTGGGTGAAGTTCCAGTAGAGCCGGTTGTTGACGGGCGGGCCGTTGAACGTGTCCACGCCGCGCAAGAGCGCGAGCTCCTCTTCAAGCAGCGACGACATCTGATTCTGGAACGCGAAGATGGTCGGCGCGAGGCTGCCGTAATCCACGCTGCCGCTGCCAAAACCGATGGTCGGGTTCTGCGCGTCGGAATAGGCTTCGTTGCCGAGCAACCGGTAGAAATCCGAGAGCCGCGTGGACGCAAGCTGCAACGCGTTGGCGATGCTCGGCGTGGAAATCGGCGTCGAGAGGTCAATGCTCAAATCTTTGCCACGCTTGAAAATGGTTTCGTAGAGCGCGATGAGGCCGACGTTTTCAATGACGTTCTTGTCGGGGTTGAGCGCGACCGGGCCGACGTAGGCGGAGCCGAGCTGCTGGATCAAACTCGAATACGTCGCGGGACTATCGCCGGAGAAATCATTGATGCGGGCTTCATACGGGTTGATGCGAGAGAGCACGCGTTTGATCCAACCTTCGGCAAGCTGCGGTTTGTAATCCGGTTCACCATCGCCGTCCACGTCGCGGATGCTGGAGTTGCCCGCGCCGGCCCATTCGTAAGGAATGCCGGGAATGTAGTAATTCAAGATATGCCGGCGCTCGCCGTTCGGCTGCGGGTTCAATTCCCAATTCACGCCGTCATGCGCTTCATTCTTGTGACGGTAGCGGACGTAGAACAGCGAGTCGCCGATCAGCACTTCCGGCGCGCTGGGATTGCCCTTGAGCGTGAGTTGATAAAAACCCTTACCTTGGTTGCCGCTGGGATCAGCAAACAATTTCCACGGTGTAGGCGACGGCTCACGATCCGGCACGCGCGCTTCCGTGCCGTCTTCGGCGCGATACCACCACTCGAACACGAGGTCGTCTGCGTTTCCGCCGAAGTCGCCGGTGTGGCGCAAGATGATGTTCTCATCGAAAACATTGTCGGACAAAACGGTCTTGATCGCGCCGCGATACCGCTCGTTCTTGTCCACTTTGATGATGTGGAGGGTGACGGGCGCGCTGCCGAGCGCGTCGCTGTTATTTTCCGCGATGGTGACGTAGCTGATCTGCACCGTGTTGTTCGGGTCAAGGAAGTCGGGGTTGGCCGTCATGGCGAGGCCGGGTCCTAGGGCTTGCAGCGGTGCGGCTTTGGTTTTGTTGCGCTTCAAACTGGTGATGCCATCCACGGTGACCGTCTGTGGCACGCCGGTGGAATCAGTGACGACAACTTTCTGTTCGAGGCCGACGCGGTATTCGGTATCCGCGCCGTTGTTGCCCAAATCCAGCCCGTTGGGATTGCGCGCGAGATTGTAGAGGTCGTTCACCGCCGTGGCGAACGCCGTGGAGGCCAGGTCCACGAACGGACTCTTGGGATCGCTGCCGTTGAGCGTGTTCTTTTCCGCGAGCGTGAGGATGCTCGGCTCGAGGCAATAAACGGCGGGCGGGGACGCGGTCAGCGTGGAATCGCTGATGTCCTTGTTGTTGAGGAAACCTTTGATGCCGAGTTTCTGGCGGATGGGATCGTAGAACATCCGTTTTTGTAACGACGACGGCAGTTGACTGAAAACGTAAACGCCGTTCTTCACGGTGGTGCGGCGGTTGGCGGGGTTGAGCGTCGCCGGAAATTGGCCGACCGGCAGGCTCACGGTGCGTTCTTCAAGCGCGGGATAAATGCGTGCGGTGTATTTGGTAAACGCGAGTTGGTCGTCCATCACCGGGTTCATGTTGTCGAACACGATTTCGCCGGCGGCATACGCCAAAATGCCGGGCAACCCTTCGGTCTCTTGCGTGATGATATCGCCATCGTCCGTTTCAACAGTAGTGGTCGGGTGATCGAGGCGATATTCGCCGCCGGGGAACGTGAGCGTTTCGCCGACCTTTAGGATGGCGGCATCTTGCGGCCAAACGGTGGAGTAATAAATCCCCTGCGCCGCCGGCGTCTGGTCGTTCCGCGTGTATTGAATGTTGGCGAACGCGTTGCCTGCAAATTTCGGCACGTCCGGCAGGAACGCCACGCAATCGCCCGGCTGTTTGTCGCTCGTCGGCCACCAGAAATCAGGCAGCAACGGATAGAAATAGTAGCCGTAGAAGAAGCTGTTGCCGGAGACCGCCCACGGCGTGCCTTTGTGATCTTTCCAATAGCAGCGTTGCACGAGCGGCTGGCCGTCCTTGCCGTAGCTACCGGGGCAAGGCGTTGCGCCAATCACCTGCGGCAACGGGTAGAACGGGATGACCGGCTCACCCGCCGTCATCTCCTGCTTGAAGGAATATTCGTAGTTCGCGTCGCCCACGTTGAGGTTGGTCGCGGCACGAACGATCGCGTAAACCTTCATGCGCGCTTGATTGGCGATTGAATCAAAGAATTGCACGAGCACATACGGGTCGGAGGTGTAGCCAGCGCCGCTGCTGGTCTCATTGAGATCGCCTGTGCGCAACGCGTAGGCGGCCATGGGACGCGGGGAAATCGCGGCGGACCGGAGCGAGGGCGCAAGCAACGCGTGTTCTTCGTTTGGATTGTAGCCGGGCAATGTGCGGTCAGGCTGATTGTAAATTTTTACGTTCTGAAAACGCGTAGGGTTGAGGGCGTATTCCGCAGGATAGCTGTTCGTGCCGTAGGTTTCGGCGGGCACGACAATCTGGTCCGAGCCGTCTAGGGCGACGCTCTCGTTGCCGAAACGGCTGGCAATAACGATGCGGCCCAAGCCATCGGGTATGGCCGGCCAACGCGGCGCGTAACGCACGGCTTGATACGGCCAAAGAATCGTGTCGCGCCGCTCATACCACACGACAACGAACTGTGCGTCCGGCCCCGCAGTCGGGAACAGGTTCACGGGAATGATGGGGCCGGTGATGGCGTCGCGATCGTAGATGTCCGCGTTGTAACGGGCGTTCTTGAACAAGACACTGCCAGTTCCCAGCCCGGCGGTGTCGTAGCGGCTGGTGATCTTATTGCCGATAACAGCGGCCTCGGTGGGCGGCAAATTATCGTTCCAAAGCTTGGTTTGCACGACGCGCACGCGGAAGTATTCAACGGTGCCGCCGCGACCGACACTGCTGAGTTCGCCGAACAGCAGGACGGTTTTTCCAGGGCCGGTGGCGGTGAATTTCTTTGTGTTGCCATCCACGGCCGCGCCGGTGGTGGACTCGGTGTATTTCATCGCTTTGAAAACGACGAAATCATTGGTGGACGGCTCCAAGTTGACGCCCGGACTGCCGGCGATGTGTTGGTAGTGCGCGAGCGGCGGGTATTCAAACTTGATTCTGATGATGACGCGTTCATCGGTGTCGCCACTGGTGAACCAGTAACTGTTCACCTCACCGGGACGCAGCGGATAAAATTTCTTGCCAGCCGGGTCCCACGCGCCCATGTCGCCGCTGCTGCTGCCGGCCGGGGCGGTGATGTTTTCCACGCGGTCAGGCGCGAGATCGCGCCTCAAGCGCGCGTAGAGGGTCGGGTCTAGTGCCTGCACATTGGAGAACGTGACGCTGTTGCCGATGTAAACAGTCTCCACGAACACGCGATCGCCGTAATCCCACATGACGCGCGCTGGGCGTTTGAGCTGCTCGATTTGTTTCCCAGAATAATCACTGGTCTGAACGACGTTGCCGTTGGTGATGGTCGCCGAGAAGTTAATCGAGAGATTGGTCTTGTCGCCGGTGCTGCTGAAAATCGTGCCGTCGCCATTCATCCAACCTTTAAGCTGCGTTGTTTCCAAGGCTTTGACCGAGCCGACGTTCAGCTTGGTGTTTTCGTCGTAGAAGAACGTGCCCGAGCCTTTGCCGTCGCTCTGGGTGGGAGCAGCTCCGCCGGGGTCTGTGACGACGTGCACGAGCGGCAGACCAGCGGACTTGATGCCGGTGGTGTTGACCTGCACCCCGATTTTTAATTTCCATTTGTATTCGATGCTCGCCGGGCCGGTCATTTGGAATTGCGGCACTTGGCGGCGAATATCGCTGCCGGGAAAAGCAATCGTCGTCGTCGTGTTGGAGGTGGACAGCGTGTTGGGCGGACCGTAGGCCGCGTAACCGGTCACGATGTAACGCACAGCCAAACCCTGGGCGATATAATCCTGGTCGTCCACATACGAATCAATCTTGGCGATGACGAGTTCGTTCTTCTTGATCCAATGTTTTTTGACGACTGGATCGGGGTTGCCGGCGGCTTGGGATAGGAGGCCGTTGATGTGGCCGTTGATGTTGGGAGCGTCCTGACCGGGCGTCTGGCTGAAGTCAGACTTGACGCGCAGCGCGTGTTCCACGAGCCAGTTGATTTTTACGATGGTGTCCTTGTTGAGCGTGAAAGTGTAACTGTTGGCGATGCCGTTGGCGACGTTCTCATCCACGGAGTAGCCGGTGCAACCGATGCGTGTCTCGGCATATTGATCAATCTTGGCGTCGTCTTGAGCGGCGAAGAGTGTGATGTCTTGGTCGGCCAGATCGTGGTAGAGCGCGGCGGGGACAGACACGGTGATCTGCGAACCTTTGATGCGCGGCCGGGTGTTGGCCACGGTCTTCACGTCGTTGGTGTTTAGCACGGGGCCGCCGAACGGTTTGACTTGCGAACCGCTCACTCCAAAGTCGGACAGCACGGTGAGGTTGACGCGTTCAGTGAACTTCCCGTCCGGGTCCAAC
This sequence comes from Verrucomicrobiales bacterium, assembly GCA_031371425.1. Taxonomy (GTDB): domain Bacteria; phylum Verrucomicrobiota; class Verrucomicrobiia; order Limisphaerales; family JAFMIX01; genus JAFMIX01. The sequence continues at coordinate 27,603 of JANMJO010000025.1, forward strand.
ACTGCAAGAAAACTTTTGGGGCTGTCCAAGGTCTGCACGGTGTTGGGGTTGCCCATGTGCAATTGCCCGGCATCGAAATATCCCGTCCAAAACAACCGTTGCAGCACTCCGTTCCAGCGCACGCGCGGCTCGGCGGTGAAGGTGAAATCGGCTTGCGGATCTTCCGGCGTCGTCACCCACTTGAAGTTGAAATTGGAATCCAACTGCGCGGCGAACACGCTGACCTTGGAGGCGGAGCGGGTGGCGAACGGATGGTTGGTCGCATCACCCGCGCCAAAGAAGTTCGCGGATTCCGGGCCGAAACTGCCGCTGACATAGGTATTGCCATCGTCATCGGCGGTGATGCTGTAACCGGTGTTGTCGCGCACACCTTTGACGGTCGCGCGCGCCTTGAGCTGCAACCCGGTGTCGAGTTTCAAAATATCCACATCCTGTGAAAAGGCGCTGGACGGATCTTTGGGGCTGATGAAGGCGTTGGTTGCATTGCCCTGCCAGAAACCAGACGCAAAAACAAAACCCTTCAAGAAGGCCAGCTCCTTGATGTCGCCGCCAGTGCCGGCGGTGGCCGTGGTGAAATAGGTATTGAGGATGGAGGTCAAATCCGCCGAGAGTTTGAAGATGTAACCTTTGTTATAATGATCCGCATAGGTGGCCGCTTGCACACAGGTGTAGGTTGCGCCTTGGTCTTTGGAAATCTCCAGTTTGCCGGAACTCGGGCCGCCGAGGTTGAAATAAAACCAGTCAATCCGGTGCAATCCTGCTGACATGGAGTTTGTGCCGTATGTTGCCGCGGGCGGATGCCCGGAGTCATCGTAGATCAGCGGATGCGCGGTGTCGCCGTCCACCACGAGATAGCAGCCGTCGTCCGACGTGCTCTTGAAGATGTAGCGATCCGTCACGGGCAGATCAATATATCCCTGCGCCCTATAGCACGTGTTGGCACCAATGCCAGGCACACTGCACAGGCTGGTCAACGGTGATTGGAGGCCTGTCGTGCTCGGCGGAGTGTTCAACAGGGTCAAAGCCGATTGCAAACCATACGAAGGCGAACGAGACGTCGTCGTGAATCCGCTCGCAGAAAAACCGTCCGAGGTGAACGCTCCTGTGCCGAGATGCCCGCCCACATACACATTCCCACTGTCATCCACCACGAGCGAATTCGCCGAGTTGTTCCCGTCCACGGCAGTGTTGCCGAACGTGAACGCGTGAATGATCGTCGGGGCTGTCCCCGCCAGCAAGTTCGTGGTGGCGAACGTGGCCACGACCACGCCTTGGTTGCCACGGTTGGCGATTAAGTTACCGAACAACAGTCCCGGCACGATGTTGTGATAATTGCCGCAGATGTAGAGTTGTTTGCTCTGCCAATACACACCGGTGAATTTCAACTGGTCGCCCGGCGTGGCGGTGTTCGTCGCGCCCCACGTGTTCGTCCCGGTCGCTGCATTCACGCGGATGATTTTATTTTCGCCGACGATATACAGATTGGTCGTCCCCGATTCCACCGCCAACGCCGTCGGCAAGATTCCCGGGATGGTCACCTGCACTGCGCCGCCATTCGCGAAGGTCAATTCCCCGCCGCTCGCGTCGTATTTGCGGAGGATCGCCGAACCGCTCGCGTCATCGCGCCCCAGCACATAGGTGTAGCCCGAACTCGGCGTGCCGAGCGACGAATCCACCCGCGTATCCACTACGGTGAATGCCAGCGGCTCCACGAACGCGCCCGCCGAGCCCACCGCGGTCACGCGGGTAACACCGGTGAACAGCACGAGCAGCAGAACGGTCAAAATGGCCCGCGACATGGTTTGTCCGTCAGGGCGGTTGAAAGGGTGACTTGTTTTCATGGCGAAATATTCTGCGAAATTATTGGTTCAACTCCGACACCGTGGCGATGCGTTCCAGTGAAATGAAACCTTCCGTGAGCAACCCGTGGTCTTGATCCGGGCCGAGCGGCTTGTGCAGGCCGAAAATTTCCTCGCGATACAAACCCGTGAGCCGCTCCACGCCAAAACCCGCAATGGCAAGGCCGTTCGTGCTGTTCGCCGCGTCGAAGCGGATGGTCACATTCCGCGTGATGTTGTAGCCCGTCGAGTGATCCGTGTGCCGGCGGTGCATGAAGGGATTCGTGGGATGATTCGCGCCCAGATAAATCGTGCCGTCCACCTCGCCAGCCGCCGCCAGCGAACCGGTCATCAAAACTTCCGTGTTCACAATTTTGTCCGCCGTCTTGTAAACGTTCTGATCCGTCAACGCTTTCAGCGCCGCTGCCTGCGCGCGAAGCCGTATCAAATCGCCGAGCGCGCCATTCGTCTGCGCCGAATACGCCGCCGCCGTCGCCGCGCCCGCCGCCAGACCTGCCGCCGATTGGAACGATGCTGACACGATGAAAGCCTGATAACCTGCCGATACAATCGGCGATGCGTTGACCGCGTTTGTCAGCGCCACCAGCGCCGCGTTTGTCGCCGCCAACCCGACCGTCGCGACCACATTCGATGCCGCCGCCGAGATGGCCGCATCTTTGGCTGCCGCGCCACCGACCGCGTCCACTGCCGCCAGATAGCGAGCGTCGGGGAACAGCGCCGAGTTTGAGAGCGAATTCGCCGTGCTACGGATATTGATCACCACTGAATTTGCCGCGATTGCACCCGTCGCCGATGCGAACGCCGATGCTTCGTTCGTGCCCGTGATCGCTCCCGCCGTGGCCGCGCCCGCCGCAGTCAACGCCGCCGTGCGAAAGCTCGCGCCCTTCACAAACGCTTTGTAAGCCGCCTCCACATCCGCCTTCGCCGTGAAATTCGTGGCCGCGCTCAACGCATTACCGTTCGTCGCCGCCGTCGCTGCCGCCAAAGCCGCCAGCCTGTCCAGCAAACCAGCCGCATGGTCGTCACCAAAATCGAACGCGACCGCGCTGATTCGTTTGCCGCCGCTGGGGAAATTGCCATAGAGCGACTCATCCGTGATGAGTGCCAGGTTCGGCGTGTTGTTCGTGGATTTATCCACGATGGCCACGTTCTTGAGCAGGCGCACCTGCCCTGCAGTGTCCACGTGCAGTAGGATGCGGAGGTGCGCGGCGGATTTAACCGGTGTGGCCACGAGTGGGTCGGGGGCTTGTGTCAGGTTCTGGGAATTGATGCCCACGGTGACTTCGTTGACGCGGCCCAGCGTGATTTCGCCCGCCCACAGTCCGGCGGTGGGAACGGCGGCCAAAGTTTCGGCGGCGCAGAAAGCAAGCGCCGCGCAGCCCGCAGCGAGTAGAATTTTATTTCGCATGGTGAGGGTAGGATTTGAAGGTGATTAGGGAGCAACCGTGCCAGTGACCGGCAACCAGACTTCCGCGCCGGAGTCCGTGGAGATTTTTAACAACGCCGTCTGCGCCGCATTGGACATTTTTTCGCGGCGCAATTTCAGCCAGAGGTAACTCACCTGCCTCGCTTCAAGCGAGGGCAGCGTGTGCAACGCGGGCAAATCGAACGTCGCCGTATTCAAGGCGTTCGTCGAAATCCCGCGCACGACGTAGGCGAGCGGCAATCCGCCGTCATGCGCAACTGTTTCCACTTTCACCGTGAGCGGATCGCCCGTCCGGTTTTCCAAGGTCACCGGCGACTCCGCTGAACTGCCAAATAACACACTGTCGCCGGTTGCGACTTTGACCGAGAGCGGGCCTTGATAATCCGACGCGCCCTTGCAATACACCCAGCACGATTCACCCGCGCGCATCTGCTCCGTCGCGGGATTTGCAACGAGCGTCCACTGATCATTGATGAGGCGGTAGATTTTACCGGGCTGGTGCGCCGTTGAACCGGCAAAATATCTGCCGAACGTCGGCGCGGCTGCCGCATTCACGCCAAAGCCGCTGTAATTGAAAGAATCCGGCTTCCATTTCACCGTGCCCAACGCCACGGTGCCGGTAACCGTCCACATAAAATCAGACTCCGCGTATATCAGATAGCCGCGGTTGCCCTGTATGGCGAACAGCGTGGAGAGAAAATCGTCCTGTCGCGATGGCGCATACCACACCGCCCAGCCATCGCGCTTCCAAGATATATTGCCGGGGTTTTGGATATACTGCACCGACGTATCGCCGCCAAAATAGACGCCGGCGATGGAGACCGGGGTGCTGGCGAAAACGGCCGTAGGACTCGCATTCGTGGGGGATACCTCGAGGAAGATTGCATTCCAGCCTTTATGGAGACTGATATTTTGGGTGCGAATCCCGCTTGCTCGAGCGGTGGTGACGGTGATGAAAACCAGGACGACGAAACTGATACTTTTCCAGAAAACTCCGTTTGTTCTATTCATAGTAACTCCAGACAATTGATGACAAAACTCGTACCGACCGACCGCCGGGATGCCTTCTGAAAACCACCGGATTGCTTTGGTTCTGAACCATCCCATGTCACCGTCATCATCACGAACTCACAGGACTGGTTGACAAGCAAGCGGATGCCTTTCGATGAAACAATCCAACTGGCGCGCCGGATTGAACCTGCTGACTCACAGCAATGCAAGTGATTACTGATATTTAACAGGGAACAATTCGCGGATGACGGTGGCGCCGAGTCGCCACCGTGAAAAAAACCGGATGCTCTCTGGTGGGCGGTCAGCGGTCGATGATCCGCAGGGTTTGCGGCTTGGTCATCTGGCTGTCGTTCTGCGGGACGGGGATGGCGTTGTATTGCCATTCCAGTTTGTAGCGGTATTGAATGGCGCTCGTGCCGGCGGGAATTTGCAGCAGGGTCTCCCAGCGGTTGGTCATCAGCGGCGTCAGGCGCATGGGATAAGTATTGTTTCCCACAATGACGCTGGGCTTGATGCTTTTCCAGCGGAGGCTTTGCTGGCGAGTCTCGAAGGCGACGGACACGGGATACAGGGCGTCGGCGCGGCGGGTCTGGTATCCGGGGGTCAGATTGGTGAGGGTGCCTGTGCAGCCGGTCAGTGCCACGAGTGCCGCGAGGGAGAGAAACTTTTTCAAATTAAGCATATCGCCCGCAGCGTTGCAAAGCCCCGCGGGGAAGTAAAGTTGGATTTCCGTCGCGGACGGGACTCTGCGTGTCTGAAATGCCACCTCGCCCGTGTTTCTTTGCGTTGTCCCGGTCTCTGATTCCGGTCAGGCGGGCGATGCCGCTCCGGCTTGCGCGAGCCGCTGTTGCACGGCGGTGCGAATGCCAGCGGGGTCGAGTCCGATGGTCTTGCGGATGTCGTGCACCGTGCCATACCAGACGCAGAATTTGTCCGGCAGTCCGTGGTAGGCGGTCGAGAGGTCGGCCACCTCATTGATCGCCTCGTGCAAACCGTGCGCGTCGTGGACGACGAGAATTTTCGTGTGCCGGAAGCGTTCGATGACTTCTTTGTCAATCGGCTTGATGGTGTTGAAATAGACGAGGTTCACCGGCAAATCCTGGCACGCTTCGGCGACGTTGCCGAGAATCGGCCCGGCGGTCATGACGGTGACTTTTGCGCCGGCGGCTTCCTTGAGGATGTTCGCCTTGCCGAATTGAATCGGGAAGTCGAGAGGGTGGCCGTGGTCGGAGAGCCGGAAGTAGGTCGGCTTTCCATTGCGATACTGACTGCGGATGAGCGTATCGAGTTCCTTGGCATTGCCGGGTTGGGTGACTTCCATGCCGGGCAACATCCGCAAGATCGCCAGCTCGGTGTAGCAATGGTGCGTGGCGCCGTCCCAGGCGTAGTCGAAGGACGCGCCGGTGGTGACGATGTTCGCGCCAAATTGGTTGTAGCAGAGGTCAATCTTGATCTGCTCCACGCAACGCTCGGTGAGAAATGGGTTGATGGTGTGCAGAAACGGGAACATGCCCTGCGCGCCGAGACCGGCGCCCATGCTCAGGATGGCGTTCTCGCAGATGCCCATGTTGTGGACGCGCTGGGGTTTATTCTCCCGTTCAAAGTGCTTTTGCAGACCCATGAACTGGAAATGGCTGATGTCGCCGAGCACGATGACGACCTTGTCATCGGCGAGCGCGAGTTCGGAGGAGGTGGCGACGAATTGTTTTCTCATGCGGCCTCCAGTTCTTTGGCGAGGAGTTCCAATTCCTCGGGCTTGGGCGACCTGCGATGCCACTCGAAGATGTTGTTCGCGAGTGTCGGGCAGCCGTTGCCCTTGACGGTGTGGGCGACGATGACGCGGGGCTTGCCGGCTTCACGCGGCTTGGCGAGCGCGGTCTTCAACGCGGCGAGATCGTGGCCGTCCACCTCGATGGTGTCGCAGCCGAACGCGCGGAAGCGGTCGCCGGGATTCGGGATGGGCAGCGAGCGCACCTGGGATTTGTTGGCGTCGTAAAGGATGGTGTAGTTGTCGAGCTTCTGGTTCACGGCGGCCATGACGGTTTCCCAGACGGTGCCTTCGTTGGATTCGCCGTCGCCGATGACGGTGAAGACGAGGCGCGGGGAATTTTGGATCTTGAACGCCATCGCCATGCCGGCGGCGACGCTCAAGCCGTGGCCGAGCGAGCCGGTGGAAACCTCCGCGCCGGGGACTTTGAGCCGGTCGGCGTGGCAGCCGAGGCGCGATTGGAACTGGCCGAAGGTTTTCAATTCCTCGACTGGCAGGTAGCCATATTGCGCGAGCACGGCGTAGAAGCCGAGCGCGGCGTGGCCTTTGCTCAACACGAAGATGTCCCGCTCCGCCCACTGCGGATTTTTCGGGTCGTGCTTCATCGTGTCGTAAACGGCGCACATCAATTCGATGATGGAAAATGAAGTGGGGATGTGCCCGTGGCCGCTCGCGCGGGAGGCTTCCAAGATGTTGCTGCGGATTTGCCGGCAGGCGGAGGTCATGGCGGGCATTATTCGATCTCCATGTAGGACACACGCGCAGTCATCGGCAGGCGCTTGATGCGGCAGTTGTTCAATCCGAAAACTTCTTGGAGCGCCACGGTTTCGCCGGGGAAGATGTCGTCGCACAGTTCGTCGAAGACGAGGATGCTGCCTTTGCAGAGGTGCGGCTTGAGCGCTTCGAGCGCGACCTTGGTGGGCTTGTAGATGTCGAAGTCGAAGATGGCAAGCGAGACGATGGTTTCGGGGTGCGCTTTGAGGTAGGCGGGGATGGTTTCGGTGGCGTCGCCCTTGACGAGTTCGAATCGCTTGAGGTGCGACATGGGATTCAGCGCCTCCTGCAACGAAAGAATCTGCGACAGGTAATCCTCGTAGTTGGGCGAGACGGAGAAGCTGCCGTCCTTGTTCTTGCAGAGGTTGCCGTCCTTCTCCTCGCTGAAGCCTTTGAAGCCGGCGAAGGTGTCGAAGCCGATTATCTTGCGGTGGCGGTTGTAGGGTTCGAGGCTGCCGCGCAGAGCCTCGAGGATGGAGAGCGTCTGCCCCCAGCGCACGCCGCATTCCACGATGACGCCGTGGCTGTGCAAAATCTTCTGGTAGATTTCGTAGAAGAACAGCAGGCGCGAAAATGACTTCGAGGAGAGAAACAAGCCGAGGTTCGGCAGCAATTCGTCATCCGGCAGCGGCGTGTTCTTCAGCAATGCGGTGAACATTTTCTGCGCGTCTTTTTCCGACGTGCTGGACAGCACGATGGCGTCATGTTTTTCGGTTTTGATCTGTTGCATAAATTGATTTTAGAAACTGTAGCTTTCCCCGCCGTCCACCGCAATACAAGCGCCGTTCACGAGGCTGGCCTTTGGCGAACAGACAAACGCGACGACCGCCGCGACTTCTTCCGGCGTGCCGCAGCGGCCCAGCGGCAGACGTTGCTTCTGCGTCTGCTCGAAACGCTCCGGCGCTTCCTGACGAAATTCATCCCAGCCGTTGCCGGGAAACAAAATCCGGCCCGGCGCGACGCTGTTGAACGTGATGCCGTCGCGCACGAGGTCGTGGTTCAACGCGAGCGTCTTGATCAAGCTAATCTCCGCGCTCTTGGCCATCGTATACCACGGGCGACCGCCGCCTTCCTTGCCCTGCGTGGAGGCGATGGCCACGACGCGTCCCCATTTCGCGCGGCGCATGTGCGGGATGACGAGCCGCGTGAAGCGCACCGCCGAAAGCGTGTTGCGGTTGTAAGTTTCCACCCACTCCGTTTCAGGAACGTCTTCCACAGCCGCGGTCGAGCGACCGCCGCCGCCGCCGACGTTATTGACCAAGATGCCGATTGAGCCCCAAGCGTCCACCACGGTTTTCACCACGCGGGAGATGTCGGCTTCCAGCGTGGCGTCGGCGGAAATGGCGAGGCAATCCACGCCGCGCTGGCGGAGTTCCGCAGCGGTGGACTCCAGGCGCGCCGGGTTGCGGGCGCAGATCGCAACGCGGCAACCCTCGTCGGCGAGGGCGAGCGCGATGGCGCGGCCGATGCCGTAGCTGCCGCCGGTCACCAGCGCAATTTTGCCTTTGAGTGCGAGTTCCATTTTAGCTGGCAACGGTGGCCATGTCGTCAATGTCCCTGTAAATCGTGGTGCTGCCTTCCCACTCGAATTGGAACGGCACCCACACGAAGCGGTTCAAAGATTGTTTCAGAGCCGCCTGCTTTTCCTGCGGGCAGTAGAACAGCATGAAGCCCTTGGAGCCCGCGCCCAGCAGCTTGCCACCGAGCGCGCCATTTTCGCGGGCGGTCTTGTAAATCTCGTCCACCTCGGAATTGCTCACGCCCTCGGCGAGGCCGCGCTTCAAGACCCAGGTCTGGTGCAGCATTTCGCCGAACGCCGTCAGGCTGCCCCCGCCGGTCAAAATCGCGTGGGCATCGTCCACGAGCTTGCGCATCTGGCGCAACTCCGCCGTGCGGTCGCGCATCCCGGCGATGACGGAGGCGGCCACTTCGCCACCGAGGCGGCTGCTGCCGGTGTAGAGCATGCAGAGATTTTTCTCCAATTCCGCGACGCGCTCGCGCTTCACCGCCACGGGGACAACTTGAAACGAGCCGTCGGTCTTGAACTGGATGATGTTCAAACCGCCGAAGGTCGCGGCGATCTGGTCCTGCGAGCCTACGTTTTCCTTCAGAACATTCTGTTCCAACTCGAGCGCTTTGAGGGCGAGCTCGTATTTGCCGAGAGTTTGACCGCGCATGGCCATGAGCGCGTTGATGAGGCCGACGGCGAACGTGGAGCTGGAGCCGATGCCACTGCGCGCGGGGAGGTCGCCCTGATGATGGATCTCCACGCCCTTCTTGTTGTCGAAGCCGAGAAAGCGCAGGCCCTCGCGCACGGCGGGGTGCAGGATTTCATTGATGGAGGAAACGGTCTCGATGTGCGACCAGACGATGCGATGCTTTTCGCCGAAGAACGGCGGCAGTTGGCGCGCGCTGACGTAGCAGAACTTGTCAATCGTCGTGGACAGCACGGCGCCGCCTTCCTTGAGATACCACGTCGGGTAATCCGTCCCGCCGCCGAAGAATGAAACGCGATAGGGTGTGCGGGTGATAATCATGCGGCTTCTTGTTTGAAAAATTCTCCGGCGCGCTGGTAGGATTCCGGCGTGCCAATGTCAATGAACGGGAACTCGCCCTTCAGAGCGTAGAATCCGCGTCCGCAAAATTTGGGGAAAACATCCTTCTCGATGCTCACGGGTCTGTCGGCGTGGATTTCCCCGATCACTTCGCGCTTCATCAGATACAGCCCGGCGTTGATGTAGCCGCCAGCGGTCGCGCCCTGCGGCTTCTCGGTGAACGCGGTGACGGCGTCGGTGGCGTCGGTGGTGACGAGGCCGCTGCTGCTGACCTGCGGTTGATGCGTGAGCACCATCGAGAGGCGCGCGGCCTTGGCGCGGTGAAATTCCACGAAGCGGGCGAGGTCGAGGCGTGTGACGGAATCGCCGTTGGTGACGAGGGCGTCGGGCGAGGTCACGAGCGGCAGGCAGGCGCGCACGGCGCCGCCCGTGCCGAGCGGCGTCGTTTCGATGTTGGCTGTGATTTCCATGCCGTTCCAGTTCTCCGAGTTCACAAAGTCCTGCACCATTTCCGCCATGTAGCCGAGTGATAAAATCACGCGGCGCGCGCCGAAGCCGCGCAGCCATTCCAGATAACATTTCAGGAACGGCACGCCGTTGATGGGCACGAGCACCTTGGGCCGGTCGGAGAAAACGGAACGCAGGCGCGTGCCGAATCCGCCCGCCAGGATGACGACGTCAACGTTTTGCAGGCAGGTCGCGGGCAAGTTCGGTTCTCCAGTAATCCAACATGTCCTGCAGGCACTGCTTGTAGGGAATTTTCGCTGTCCAGCCGGTTTCGTTCTTGAACTTGTCGGCGCAGGGAATCTGCAGCGTCACGTCCGCCGGGCGGAGGAGCGCGGGGTCCACGCGCACTTCGATTTTGCCCTTGTAACTGGTCATCGTCAGGAGCAGGTCGAGCATCTCGCGGATGGTCATGGTGATGTCGCCGCCGATGTTATAGACCTCGCCGGGCTTGCACTTCTGCGCGAGCAGCCAGTAGGCGCGGACGGTGTCGCGCACGTCGGCAAAGGTGCGGACGCTGTCGAGGTTGCCGACGCGGATGACGGGTTCTTGCAAACCCATTTCGATGCGCGCGACCTGTTGCGAGAAGAACGAATCCACGAACACCTCGCCCCGGCGCGGGCCGCTGTGGGTGAACATGCGCGTGCGGATGGTTTTGATTTTGTAGGCTTCCCAATACATGAAGCCGAGCATGTCTTCGCCGACTTTGCTGACGGCGTAGGGGCTGACGGGGCGCAGCGGGCAGGTTTCGCGGATGGGCAGGTCGGCCTTGGTGACTTGGCCATAGACTTCCGACGAGCTGCAGATGTGGACGACGGGGTCGAGCTTCAGGATGCGGATGGCTTCGAGCAGGTTTGTGGTGCCGATGACGTTGCATTCGAGCGTGTCCACGGGTGCCATGAAGCTGGTGGTCACGAAGGATTGCGCCGCGAGATGGAAGATGACGTCGGGCTTCACCTCGCCGAACACGCGGATGAGCGAGCCGAGGTCGCGCAGGTCGCAGTCGTAGAATTTGACCTTGGGGTTGTTGAGCAGCGCGCGGACGTTGTCCTTGGGGCTGCGCCAGCGTTTGATGCCGAAGACCTGGCATTCGGGGTGTTCGGCGAGGATGTATTCGGCGAGGTGGCTGCCGACGAAGCCGGTGATGCCTGTGATGAGTGCGCGCATGATGGATTAAAGCTGTGGGTTGAAATCAGAGACCTTCGTCGCGTTGGGAGATGATGGGGTTCTTGATGGGCCACCACATCTTGAACTTGGGGTCGTTCCACACCACGGTGAACTGCCCGGCGCGGTTGTAATAGGTGTTCTGTTTGTAATGGAAGATGGCGGTCTCGCTCAGCACGACGTGGCCGTTGCCGAACTTCGGCGGGATGAGCACTTGCAGGCGGTTCGTGTCCGAGAGTGTGAATGATTCCCACTGGCCGAACTGCTGGGAATCCTTGTCGTGGTTCAGGACGATGAGATAGAACTTGCCGTGGAGGCAGGAGACGAGTTTCCACGTCTCGCTGTCGCCGTGGATGCCGCGCAACACGCCGCGCGTGGAGGTGGAGATATCGTCCTGCACGAGCTTCACGGTGATGCCGGCTTTGTTGTAAAGCTCCTCGTTGTAGGTTTCCACGTAAGTGCCGCGGAAATCTTCAAAGACGGTCAGCGGCTTGATGAGCAGCACGCCATCCAACTTCGTTTTGGTCACTGACAATGTATCGGCCATGATTCTTTAGATTTTTTTGGTAAAATAGCCGGGAACACCTATCAGAAGCGGCTTGTGGTGTCCAAGATATTTTCCGTCGGAGCGGCGTCATGGCGCGTTTTTTCGCAACCGGCTCACGGTGATCTTCAACAAGCTTTCCTAGCCGAGGCTGCGCCACGGCGGAGTCAGAAGGGGTTTGGATAGGTAGAAAATTGGAGCGAGCGAAGGGATTCGAACCCTCGACACTCACGTTGGCAACGTGATGCTCTACCAGGCTGAGCTACGCTCGCTTCCGTGCAGACCGGGTTAAATTAGAGGAATCAAAATGGAATGCAAGCCCGGTTTTCAGGGGGCGGCGGCGGGCGTTTTCTCCGGCAACGCTTGCCACGCTTCGCGGCGCTCATCGAGAACGTCCAGTTGCAGGAGTGTTTCCTTCGTGATGACGTTGCGAGCGGGCTGGGGGGATGTCGCGCGGTGACCCGCTGTGTCAGGCTTGGTAGCGGGCTGTTCCGAATCTTCGCCGCCCATCGTGCGGAGATGAGCTTCCAGCACGCGCCGGTATTGCTCGATCAAACCGGCGAGGTCGGTGGCGGTTCGCAGTCGCAACGCCTCCAGCAGATTGATTTTCTCGCGCAGCATCCGGCCTTGCTGCTGCGGCTCCCAGCCACGGATAATGGATTGCAATGGCACGTCGGTCTGGAAGGGCTCGTCGTTGGTGGAGGTCTGGACTTGGAGCGGGCAGCGCAAAATTTCATCCAGCTTGGCCAGGCTTTCGGCGCGCGACCAGGTTTTGGCCGGTGTGCGGCCGGAGATGAATGTGGATTGCAGCGACCACCACTTGGCGAGATCCACCTCGCGTTTGAAGTGGGCGCGAAACGCCTTGAGGAAACCGACCCGCCAGTCTGGGTCCCACGGCAGCTCGGGCAGCATGGCGGCAAGGCACGGGCCGCCGTTTTTTAATTGCAGCAGCTCGTGGATGAATACGGTCGCGCTGCTCTGGTAGATGCCGGCGGCCTCGCCATCCGCCGGCGGACGGTCTAGCTCGTCGAGGGTCAGCGGCGCGTGGCGACCCAGTTGTTCCCTCGCCTGTTTCAGCGGACTAACCGGGCGGGAATCGCGCGTGATGGAGCGGCTGGACATCTGATTGCCGGGGGCAGACGGCACCGACCGGATCACTAGGTCCATGTCACTGGTGGCCATGAGGAGCGGCGGCATGCCTTCGGCCAGCCAAAGCGGGAGCGTGGCGGATTCGTCGCGGGCGTTGCGGTTGGCCATTTCCAAAAGCAACACCTGCGTCAGCGCGCGCACCAGCCGGGTCGGCTCAATCACATCGGGCAGGTCCACGCGATAATTCCAGCCGTCGCTGTAGTGCTGGGAGGTGACGACGATGTCCTCGTCCACGCTTTCAAACGGGTGGAGGCTGATGCTGATTTTGCCGCGCCATTGGTCAGGCACGTTCAAGGTGTTGAGCAATGCCTGCTTGATGCGTTCGCAAGAGACGGCCAGCAATGTCGCTTCCAGATGGGCAAGCTTGCTGTTGGTCGCCAACTCCGGCGCGGCGATGGCGAACTCGCCGGGAGCGGCGCTGTAAACGGCGAATTGTCCCGAATGGCTAATCGCGGACGCGCCGCCTGCAACACGGGTGGATTGCGCGCGCCCGCAGACTACCGTCAGCATCAGAAGGAGGACGATGACCGGGTTCTGTTTCATGATGCGGCCGGCTGGCGGCGGCCCGGTCAGGTTTTTTTGGCAGGGCGGCGGCGGGCTTGGCTTCCGGTTTTGCGGGAGTGGATTTGGCCGGGCTGGCGGCGGTGGATTCTTTTTTTGCGGAAGCTTTGTAGCCTTCGCTGCGGTAGTCGGTGATGTAGAATCCGCTGCCCTTGAAGAGCAGCCCGGCGCCCGCGCCGATGACGCGCTTGACCTTGCCCTTGCCCCAGCGTTTCTGACAGCACAGGTCCTTGGGGCAGACGGTCAGCGCGGCGGCTGCCATGGGTTGAACTTTTTCAAACTGCTGCCCGCATTTGGCGCAGGCGTATTCGTAAGTCGGCACGGTGGATAAATTACCTGTCCGCCTGCTGCGGTCAATCCTGATGAGTGCTGGTGGGTGTGGCTGGAAGTGCCGCGCAGCGGAAGCCCGCCCCGAGTTGGAGTTCAAGCTTGAGCTCGTTCCCATCGCACCCGGCGATGGCTAGAACTTCAGGTGCTTCACCGTCAGGCCGCGGTTGATGAGCTGGTGCAGCGAATCAATCCCGATGCGCAGGTGCTTGTCGAGGAAAGCCTGGGTCACTTTCTGGTCGCTCGCCGCAGTCTTCACGCCCTCGGGCGTCATCGGCTGGTCGGAGACCAGCAGCAACGCGCCCGTCGGGATTTCGTTGGCGAAGCCGGTGATGAAAATCGTGGCGGTCTCCATGTCGATGCCGATGCAGCGGATTTTGCGGAGATACTTTTTGAAATTTTCGTCGTGCTCCCACACGCGGCGGTTCGTCGTGTAAACCGTGCCGGTCCAGTAATCGCGCTTGTGGTCGCGGATGGTGGTGGAGATGGCTTTCTGCAAACTGAACGCGGGCAGCGCGGGAACTTCCGGAGGAAAATAATCGTTCGACGCGCCTTCGCCGCGTATCGCTGCGATGGGCAAAACCAAATCGCCCAAGTTTGCGACGTGCTTCAGCCCGCCGCATTTGCCGAGGAACAACACGGCTTGCGGCTTGATCGCGCCGAGCAAGTCCATAATCGTCGCCGCGCTCGCGCTGCCCATGCCGAAGTTGATGATGGTGATGCCGTCGGCGGTGGCGTTGGGCATCGGGCGGTCCTCGCCGCGCACCGGCACGCCGTGCAGCTTGGCGAACATGCGGACGTAGTTGCTGAAGTTGACCAGCAGAATGTGTTTGCCGAACTCCTTCAGCGCCGTGCCGGTGTAACGCGGCAGCCAGTTGGTTACGATTTCGGATTTGGTTTTCATGACTCCTGTCATTGTTAATACCTCGGCACGCTGTGGTCAACCTCGTCCGACCATGCGCCGATGCCGCCCTTCACGCTCTTGAGATATTTGAAGCCCTGCTCGCGCAGGAAATGCAGCGCCTTCATCGAGCGCACGCCGGCCTTGCAGTGGATGTAATATTGCGAGTTCGGGTCAAGCTCGGTGAACCGCTCCTGCAACTGGCTCAACGGCAGCAGCGGCACGCCCGCGACTTTCGCGATCTCGTATTCGTCCGCCTCGCGCACGTCAATGACCTTGATGCCGAGCTTCGGATTATCCAGCGCCTTCTTCATGTCCTGCACCGTGACCTCGTCGGGGTTGCCGATGGGCACGGCAGGTTCGGGCGTGATGCCGCAGAACATTTCGTAGTCAATCAATTCCTTGATGCTCGGATGATCGCCGCAAATGGGACACGCCGGGTCGCGCCGCAATTTCAATTCGCGGAACTTCATGTCGAGCGCGTTGAACAGCATCAAGCGACCAACGAGCGAAGTGCCTTTGCCGATGGCGAGCTTCAAAATTTCCGTCGCCTGAATGCAGCCGATGACGCCGGGCAGCACGCCGAGCACGCCGCCTTCTGCGCAACTCGGCACCATGCCGGGCGGCGGCGGCTCGGGATACAGACAGCGGTAGCACGGCCCGCCGAGGTGCGGCGCGAACACGCTGGCCTGACCCTCGAAGCGGAAGATTGAGCCGTAGACGTTCGGCTTCTTGAGCAGCACGCAGGCGTCGTTGGTGAGGTAGCGCGTGGGGAAATTATCCGTGCCGTCCACCACGATGTCGTAGGGACGGATGAGGTCGAGCGCGTTCTCGGACGAGATGCGGGTGTTGTGGATGACGACTTCGCAATGCGGGTTGATGCCCGCGATGGTTTCCTTGGCCGACTCGGCTTTCGAGCGACCCACGTCCGCGTCCGTGTGGAGAATCTGCCGTTGCAGATTGGAATAATCCACCGTGTCGAAATCCACGATGCCGATCTTGCCGATGCCTGCCGCCGCGAGATACATGGCGATGGGCGAACCGAGACCGCCCGCACCGATGCAGAGGACGCTGGAGGCTTTGATCTTCTTCTGCCCGGCCAGGCCAACTTCCGGCAGGATCAAGTGGCGCGAGTAACGGCGGATTTCTTCGTTGTTCAGTTGCATAATAAATCGAAACGGATTCGAGCCTGTCAGGGTAGAACGAACGCCGAATAAATCAAGCCGGGCTATTCAGCGGCAGTATCCTAATCTTAATCCTACTCCTAATCGTAATCGTAATCGGCCAAGAAACGGGATTAGAAATCTCTGCAAAAGTCCGGCGAACACCCGGAGCGCGGAGCATTGCTCCGCCAGTTTGCAGGGGAATTCGCGCGGAGCATTGCTCCGCGCTCCGCGCCTTTGGTCTTTTGCAGAGATTTCGATTAGGATTACGACGACGATTAAGATTAGGACAGTGCCTATTCGGCGGCGATGCCGCTCCGGATGTCCGCCCGCCGAACCGGCGGCTCATTTCGGATCGGGGAGATTCTTCAACACCTCCGCCAGTTGCGACTCGGTGAACGGTTTGTCCAGCCGCGTCGTCACGCCCAGCGTCTTGAACTCTCCGATGATCGTGTCCTCCATGCGCCCGCTGGCCACCACGATGGGGATGTCCGGCAGCATCCGCCGGAGCGTGCGCACAAACGCCAGCCCGTCCATGTGCGGCATGTGCAGGTCGGTGATGACGGCGCGCAATTCGGTGCGGTGTTGCGCCGCCTGTATCAGCCCATCCGCGCCGTCGGTGGCGGTCAATGGCTTGAAGTTCAACCGGCGCAGAACTGCGCGCGCCACCTCGCGCACGGCCGGTTCGTCATCCACGAACAAAATGGTTTCCCCTTGGCCGCGGAATTCCGCCGCCGTTTTCGTTGCGGGCTTTTGTCCCTCGCCTGCGTGATCGGATGGCAGATACACGGTGAAGACCGAGCCTTTGCCGGGGTGGGAATAGACCTGCATGAATCCGCCGTGGCCCTTCACGATGCCCATGCAGGTGGAGAGCCCCAGGCCTGTGCCTTTGTCCGGGCCTTTGGTCGAGAAGAACGGGTCGAATATCCGGTCGAGGACTTCCGGCTCGATGCCCACGCCGTTGTCGGTCACTCGCAACAGGACATAATCACCGGCTCTCGCGTTGGGTGCGGTGGCGGTGAAGGCGGCGTCCACCACCACGCGCTGCGCTTCCAGCACCAGTTTGCCGCCGTGGGGCATGGCGTCGCGGGCGTTGACGCACAGGTTCAGCAGCACTTGGTGCAACTGTGTGCCGTCGCCGTTCACCGTGGAGAGTTTTGGATCGCAGCGGACCACCAGCTCGATGTTTTTGGGGAAACTGCCTTTCATCAAGACCTCCATTTCCCTGACCAGCCGTGCGGGCTGGAGGGAGATGCGGTCGCCATCCGCGCCTTTCGCAAAGGTCACCAACTGCCGCACCATGTCCGTGCCGCGCCGTGCGCTGGCCTCGAACATATCTACAATCTTCGATTCCCCCGGATACTGAATGCGCAGCAGCTCCACGCCCATCATGATTGGGGCGAGGGCGTTGTTCAGGTCGTGCGCCACGCCGGCTGCCAGCGTGCCGATGCTGTCCAGCCGCTGCGTGCGCAACAACTGCCGCTCCATGTTCCTCCGCTCGGCGCGGCTTTGGCTGCGTTCCATTTCCATCGCCACGCGCTGGCCTATGACGCGCAAAATTTCCCGGTCTTCCTCCGTGAACTCGCGCGGCTTCGTGTCCAACAGAGCGGTGACCGCCACCACGCGCCCTTGGCCATCCACAGAAGGCACGCCGCAGTAGGCGGTGGCGTTGTGGTCGCGGAGAAACGCTACCTGCGGGAAACGCTCCTGCACTTGCTCGTAAACGCACAAGTTCTTCGTCTGCTCCACCGTCGCGCACGGGGTGATGTCCAGCGGACAACTGCCGGTATCGCGGAAAATCTCGCCGTTCACGAACACCGCCTTGAATTTCAAATCCTTGCCGACGATCTGTGAGAGGCAGACCACCGGGACTTCAAACAGCACGGCGATCATGCTCACGACCTCCTCGAACACCGATTCCGGATCGTCCGAGAGTTTCACGCTCAACTCGGAAAGATGCCGCAGCTTCCGCAGATGCGCGGCGTCCCGCTCCGCCGCCAGCCGCCGCTCCGTGATGTCGTGCGAAACTCCCAGCAGCCGCGTGGCCTCACCCGCTTCATTGTAGAAAAACATCCCGGAAATAGAGCTCCACCGGACCTCGCCGTTGTCCGCACGGACGATGCGGTGTTCCGATACAAACCGGGAATGCATGCGCTGCGCCTCCGCCATTTGCTCCCGGACGCGCGGCATGTCCGCAGGCAACACCCGCGCGTTCCACATCCCGACCGTGGCCGCTCCATTCGGCGTGGAAGGATAACCCAGTTGTTTGAAGACCGCGTCATTCCATGTGGCGTTACCCGTCTTTGGGTTCACATCCCACATGCCCAGAGCGGCGACGCGGATGGCGAGGTTGAGGCGCTCCTCGCTCTCCCGCACTTCCAAGGTGCGCAGGCCCACGAGTCTTTCGAGTCCTATGTTGAAGCTGTGGGTCTCCTCCTCCACACGCCGGCTCTCGGTGATGTCTGTGTTGATTGCGATGTATTGGGCGGGCTTCCCGTCCTCGCCGAGGAAAGGCACGATGGTCGTATCCACCCAATAGAACGAGCCGTCCTTGGCGTGGTTCTTGATTGCGCCCTTCCACACGCGACCGCTGGAGATCGTCTCCCACAGCTCGCGGATGAAGGCTTTCGGATGGTGCTTGGAATTGACGATGCGGTGGTCCTGGCCGAGCAGCTCTGCGCGGGAATATTTTGAAATCGCGCAGAACTTGTCATTCACGTAGGTGATCTTCCCGCTCGCGTCGGTGATGGCCACGATGGCGTGCTCGTCCAGCGCCGCCTTGAAATTCGCCAGCACCAGCTCCGTGCGTCTGCGCTCGGTGATGTCGCGCGAGACAACCAAAAGTTTCTCCGGCTGGCCGTTCGCGCCCAGAATCGGCGTGATAGTCACCTCCCACCATTTCGGTGTGCCTTTGGCTGTGGGGCAAAAACCTCGGAACTGCCCACGGCCACCAGCGCGGGCCGCTTCGACCGCAGCGCGGGCGGCCACCTGGTCATCGCCTTTCCAAAACGGCAGCCACTCGGCATTTTGTAAAACACAGAAATCATCCACCTCCATGAGGCGGCAACCGCCGGGGGTCATGTAGAGCAGCCGCGCATCCAAGCTCAGGATTTTTAGGCAATCCGGGCTGCTCTCCACAACGCTGCGGTTGTAGGCCTCGCTCGTGCGCAATGCGTGCTGGGCGGCGTGTTCCTCGGTCACATCGCGGAACACGAGCACCACGCCGATGGTGCGGCCATCGAGATCGCGGATGGGCGCGGCGCTGTCGGCGATGGGCCGCTCCGTGCCGTCGCGTGCGACGAGCACGGTGTGGTTGGCCAGCCCGTGGATCTCGCCGGTGGCCAGCACTTCGTCCACCGGGATGACCGCCGGCAGGCGCGTGTCCTCGTTGATGATGTGGAAAACCTCGGGCACCAGCCGGCCCTGCGCCTCGGCCTGCGTCCAGCCGGTGAGTTTTTCGGCGACGGCGTTCAGCCGCGTGACGCGCCTCTCCGCATCGGTGGCCAGCACCGCGTCGCCGATGGATTGGAGTGTGACGGAGAGTTTCTCCTCGCTGCGGCGCAGGGCGAACTCCGCCTGCTTTTGCTCCGTGATGTCACGCGCAGTGGCGAAGATGTATCCCCCTCGGTGCGGCATGGCTTTCCATGAGAGCGCGCGCCACGAGCCGTCCTTGTGCTGGTAGCGGTTTTCAAAATTCAAGACCTTTTCGCCAGCCGCAAGTTTCTCCACCTCCCGCACGGTGGCGGCCTGGTCATCGGGATGCACAAACTCCAGGAACGGCCGCGCCAGTAATTCCTCCGCGCTCCAGCCCAGCGTGTGCGTGAAGGCGGAATTGACGCGCTTGAAATAACCGTCCGTGTTGGCAATGCCGAGCATGTCCAGCGAGAGGGCGAAGAAGTGGTCCAGTTCAGCCTGCACCTGCTGGCGGCGGCGGCACTCGCGCAACACGAGAGCGAACACCGCGAAACTCAAGCCGGTGACGGCTATCGTCAACGGGCGATTCTGCTGCCAGCCAAGCCACCCCACGCTGCCCAACAGCGCGAGCGCCACGGCGAACCCGGCAAGATAGGTCTTGTTTGATGTAGGTTTCATTTGCGCTTCTCGGTGAATCTCAAGTTCGATCCTGCGGCCCGGAGACCGGCGTTTGGTTTGATGGATTACACGGTGGCTCAACACAACGACAACCTCAAGTGCAAGTTGAAATCAGCCGACGGCGACCGCCTTCGCTGCTTGCCCACGCGCCGCAAGCTGTGGCTTAATCCGGCTGTGAACGCCGCCTCCGCCAAAATCCAACGGCTCTCAAACCTCCGCCCCACCCTCGCCATCATCCTCGGCAGCGGCTTCAACCACCTCCTCAATCTGCTCGCCGTGGACGCCGCGATTCCCTACGCCAAACTCCCCGGCTTTCCCAAACCCGGCGTCGCCGGGCACGATGGCAAACTCGCCATCGGCAAACTCGGCGGCACACCCGCCATCGTATTGAGCGGGCGCGCGCATTTCTACGAGGGACATTCCATGGAACGCGTCACCTTCGCCGTGCGCACGCTGGCGGCCTGCGGCATCACCGATCTGTTGCTGACGAACGCGGCGGGCGGCCTCAATCAGAAATTCCGCGTCGGCGATTTCATGGCGCTCACCGACCACATCAATCTCATGGGAGCAAACCCGCTGCGGCCACTGCGTGGCGGCCACCGGGAAAAACTGCCGTGCTTCGTGGACTTGACGCAGGTTTACGACGCACAACTCGCCGCGTTGCTCGCAGCGGCGGCGCGGGCGGGAAAAATTAAACTGCAACGCGGCGTCTATCTCGCCGTCAGCGGGCCGAGCTACGAGACCCCGGCGGAGATCCGCGCGTTCGCCCGGCTCGGCGCGGACGCCGTGGGCATGAGCACCGTGCCAGAAGCCATCGTCGCGCGGCAATGCGGCCTGCGCGTGGCGGCGCTCTCGTGCATCACCAACCTCGCGGCGGGCATCAGCCAAGGCCCGCTCTCGCACGCGGAAGTTTTGGCGACAGCGGACAAGGTGAAGCCGCAGGCTGCTCAACTGTTGAAACACTTCGCCAAACTTTACGGAAAGAGCCACAGATAAACACAGATGGACACAGATAAAAAATCCCCATCTGTGTTTCATCTGTGTTTATCTGTGGCTAAATAAAAATGAAAATCACTTCCCAGAAACTCATCGCCGCCGCCGCCGCCGCCCGCGAACGCGCCGTCGCGCCGTATTCCAAATTCAAGGTCGGTGCGGCACTGCTCACCGCGAGCGGCGAAGTCATCACCGGCGCGAACGTGGAGAGCGTGAGCTACGGCCTCACCTGCTGCGCCGAACGCGTGGCGCTTTTCAAGGCGCTGACGGATGGACGGAAAGACTTCACCGCCATCGCCGTCGTGGCGAGGTTGGACGGCGGGGCGATGCCTTGCGGCGCGTGCCGGCAACTCCTCGCCGAATACGCGCCCTCCGCGAAAGTCTTCGTGGCTGATAGTGCGCGGCTGAAAACCATCCGCATCTTCCGGGTGAAAGCTCTGCTGCCGGGCGCGTTCAAGAAGTTTTGAGTTCGGAGCTGGTCGGGCTGGCTTGGGGAAGGTTCATCCGCGAATTGCGCGAATTTCCGCGAATTATTTTTGAGGTAGGGACATCGCGCTGCGATGTCTCCGCCCGCAGCGGAGCGAAGGGCGGAAAGGGCGGGGACAGCTTCTTACGCGCGACATCGCCACGAACCGTTGAAACTTTTCTGTGCGCCCGGGTTTTCCGCGAGGGCGCGGAAAACTGCGCCCGGGGCGGGCGCGCTCCCCTTTCGCTTCGGAGTTCGGGGTTGATTGCGTTCGATTCTGTCACGACTCCGAGTCGGAACGGGGACGGCGCGGCGCGCCATCCCTACCATTGTTGGCAAAATAGAGTTCCAAAAAGAATTCGCGGAAATTCGCGGAATTCGCGGATTGTTCCGGTTCATTCCACGACGAGGAGGCAGTCGGGCTGGCTGGCTTCGGCGCGGAAGCATTGGCGGAGGTAGGCGAGGATCTGTTCTTCGAGATGGCGGCAGCGCGGACTCCAGCGGCGCGAGCCGGCGAGTTGTTTGACGCAGCCGCGCAGGCCGCGGAAGCGGACTTGGCGCGGCGATTCGCGGAGCTGGGCGCGGAGTTCATCGCGGAGGCGCGGGAAGAAGAAGAGTTCGTTCGTGCCGGATTCGACGGCGAGGTGGCGGAGGTCGGCTTCGGGAATTTCTGCGGCGCGGGTCACGGTGAGGCCGAAGCCGCGCAGGACATTTTCCAGCGCTTGCGAAAATTCTCCGACGGTGACGGTGTCGCGGGCGAGTTCGCTTTTGAAATAGTGGAACACGGCAGCGGCGGCGTCCTGCACGAATTCGGGGCTGAGGGAGCGGGAGACATCGCCGATGAGTTCGATGGAGATGGCTTCGGCGGAGAGCGGGATGCTTTCGCCGTCGGCAAGCTGGAAGAGGAGGCAGTCGGAGGAGAGAAGAATCATTTATCGGCCTCCATTTTTTTGATTTCGTGCACGAAGTCGGTGGCTTCCTGGAAGCGGCGATAGACGCTGGCGAAGCGGACGTAGGCGACTTCGTCGAGTTCGCGGAGTTCGGCCATGACGCGTTCGCCGATGGCGGTGCCGGGGACTTCGCTTTCGTATTTGTTGGTGAGGTCGTTGACGATGCGGTCGAGGACGTCTTCGATGGCCTGCGGGCTGATGGGGCGTTTCTGGCAGGCTTTCTTGAGGCCGTGGAAAAGTTTTTCACGCGAGAATTCTTCGCGGCGGCCGTCGCGTTTGACGACCATGAGGCCTTCGTGCTCGATCTCCTCGTAGGTGGTGAAGCGGTGGCCGCACTTGAGGCACTCGCGGCGACGGCGGATGGTCGCGCCTTCACGCGAGGCGCGGGAATCAATCACCTTATCGTCTATACTGCGGCATTTGGGACAAAGCATAAGCGACCACTGCTAATTGTGGCCGGGTCTTTGGTAGCATACAAAATATTGCGGCGTCAAGCGGGCGGGCGAGATTCTTATTCACAGGGAGGGACGAATTGTCATAGGCAGCGGGAGCTTCTTTTTCCTAATCCTAATCGTAATCCTAATCCTAATCGGCCGGTTTTTGTGAGGAGGATTACGATTAAGATTAGGATTAAGATTATGAGCGGTTAAAAAACTTCCGGCACGCCTTCTTCCATGATCTTGAGATGATGGGCGAGGCCTTCTTTGTGAACTAACTCGGTGAGCCAGCGCGGCGGCTCGTCCATGTCCTCGAAGGAGAGTTTGAAGGTGCCGTAGTGCATCGGCACGAGCCAGCGGGCGCGGAGATCTTTGAAGGCCTTGACGGCCTCGTCCGGCCCCATGTGGACTTCGCGGAAGGCTTCGGGTTGATACGCGCCGATGGGAAGCAGCGCGATTTCCGGCGCGAGTTTTTTGCCGATGAGCTTGAAGCCCTCGAAGTAGGCGCTGTCGCCGCAGTGGTAGATTTTCCGGCCCTGATGTTCCAGCACGAAGCCGCCGTAGCCGCGGTGGCTATCGCGGAGGGTGCGTGCGCCCCAGTGCTTGCTGGGGGTGAACGTGACGCGCCAGTCTTTCTGCGCGAAGCTCTCCCACCATTCGAGCTCGATGATGCGGTCGAAGCCGAGGCCGCGGGCGAGGTTGCCCACGCCCCACGGCATGACGCCGATCTTGGGATGGGGCAGTTTGCGGAGCGTGGGTTTGTGGAAATGGTCGTAGTGCGCGTGTGTGAGCAGCACGAGATCAATCGGCGGCAAATCCTCAATGCGCAACCCGGCGCGCTTCACGCGCTTGAGGAGGAAGAGCCAGTTGGCGAAGTTCGGGTCCACGAGCACGTTGAGGTCGGTGAACTGGATGAGGAACGACGCGTGGCCGATCCAGGTGATGGCGACTTCGCCGAGTTTCAACTTGGGAAATTCCGGGCGTTGGTGTTGCCCGGCGCGTTTGGTGAGGAGGGCTTTCCAGACCATCTCGTGGAAGAACGTGCGGGGGTTGAAGGATTTTGTGGGCGTCAAATCCTTGAACGAGCGCGGGAGTTTCCGCCGGGCGGCTGGGGCGGGGCGCTTGGAGGTTGGTTTTCTCATAACGGCCTGATGCGGCCAAGGCTAAGTCGCACTTGAATAAATTACAACCCATCCCGTCGAAACTGATGTCGGCGAAAACAACCAACAACCAAACATCGGAGACTTTATGAACAAGATCATCACAACAGCAGGCTTGGCGGTGGCATTGATCGGCGCTCGCGTGCAGACGGCAGAAGCTCGCGGCGGCGATTGCGCGGTGGGCGCGGTGCTTGGCGGCATCGTTGTTGGTGCGATTATCGCCGACGCCTTCCATCCGCACACGACGTATTACAGCGCGCCGAGCTATTGCCCGCCGCCCGAGCCGGTGTATTACCAGCCGTGCTATCCGCCCGCCCGCGTCGTCTATGCCGCGCCTGCGCCGGTTTATTATTACAGCCAGCCCGCGCCGGTGGTCGTCTATCGCGAACCGGCGGTGCGCTTCGGGTTCGGCTACGTCCGCCCGTGGGGTCATGGACACGGATACGGATACGGCCATTGCCGGTAAGCGGCGAAGCAGTTGATGGATTCCCACCCACCCGGCGCGCGCCGGGTGGGTTTTTTATTTTCAACCACACCGAATCGTGTATCACTCCGCCATGAGCAAACTCGAACCGCAACTTCATAAATTTCTCCGCCGCCAACCCCGCCTCGGCAAGGGCGTCTATCTCGCCAAGACCGCCGTCGTCCTCGGCGACGTCTCGCTCGGTGCGCATTCGAGCGTGTGGTATGGCGCGGTGCTGCGCGGCGACATCAACCGCATCGTCGTCGGCCACCACTCCAACGTGCAGGACAACGCCGTGCTGCATCTCGCCGATAACTTCGCGTGCCGCGTCGGCAACTGGGTGACCATCGGCCACTCCGCCATCGTCCACGCCTGCACCGTGGGCGACGAATGTCTCATCGGCATGGGCGCGGTCATCCTCGACGGCGCGGTCATCGGCAAGCAATCCATCATCGGCGCGAAGGCGCTCGTGACGCAGGGGATGAAGATTCCGCCCGGCTCGCTCGTGCTCGGCTCGCCCGCGAAGGTGGTGCGGAAACTTTCCCCCGCCGAACGCAAGCATCTGAAATGGTGGGCGCAGAAGTATGTGGACAACGGCGCGTATTGTCTGAAGCACCAGCTCAACGTCGGCGCGCCGCTGGCGACTTGATTTTAAGCCACAGATGAACACAGATGAAACGCAGATAAGACAAACAGAAATCATCTGTGTTTCATCTGTGAAAATCTGTGGCTGATTATTCTTCCTCGTCTTTAATTCCTTGGATGCGCTTGAGCGGGCAGCCGGCGCGCAGCCAGCCGTTCACGAACGGATCGAGCGCGCCATCCATCACGGCCTGCACGTCGCTCGTCTCCACGCCCGTCCGCAAATCTTTCACCATGCGATACGGCTGGAAAACGTAGCTGCGAATCTGGTTGCCCCACGACACGCTGCCCTTGTCGCCGTAGAACCGTTCCATCTCCGCCTTGGCGGCGTCCACGCGCTGCGCGAAAATCCGCGAGAGCAGGAGGTTCATCGCCGTGGCGCGGTTCTGGTGCTGCGAGCGTTGCGCCTGCGACGCGACGACGAGGCCGGTGGGGATGTGCGTGATGCGCACGGCGGTCTCGACCTTGTTCACGTTCTGCCCGCCTTTGCCGCCGGAACGGAAGGTGTCCACCCGGAATTCGCCGGGCGGAACGACGATTTCCCCGTCGCTCTCCTCAATTTCCGCGATGGTGTCCACGCTGGCAAAGCTGGTGTGGCGGCGCTTGTTGGAATCGAACGGCGAGATGCGCACGAGGCGATGCACACCGCGCTCGGCCTTGCAGAAGCCGTAGGCGTTCTCGCCCTTGATGAGCATGGTCACGCTTTTGAGGCCGGCGGTTTCGCCGGTGAGCGCGTCGGTGACTTCGACTTCCCAGCCGCGCAATTCCGCCCAGCGCGTATACATGCGCGAGAGCATCTCCGCCCAGTCCTGGGATTCTGTGCCGCCCGCGCCGGAATTGATGGTGAAGATGCAATTCTTCTTGTCGTGCGGGCCGGTGAGGAAGACGCGCAGCTCGGTGGCTTCGAGTTCCTTGAAAAATTTCGCGAGGTCGCGAGTGAGTTCTGCGTCAATCTGCGCCTGGGATGCGGGAGGTTCGGTCTCGCCAAGCTCCACCATCACGCGGAAATCCTCGAGCTGCTTCTCGGCTTTGAGCAGCGGCTCGACTTTATTGCGGAGGGTGTTGGCTTCGTCGATGACTTTCTGGGCCGCCTCGCGGTTGTTCCAGAAATTATCGGCGGTCATCAGGGCCGTGATTTCGCCCTGACGTTTTTGCGCGTTGGCGACGTCAAAGAAACCTCCGCAGGTGGGTGAGTTTCTGCGCGGCGGTTTCCAACTGGGCTGTGACGACTTCGAACATGGGCGGGAAGATACAGAAGCCAGAAGCCAGAAGCCAGAAGGGAAAGGAGCGGGGCTTGGAGTTCCGCCTTCAGGCGGTTCGGAACATGACACAAACCCGACCGCGTAAACGCGGAACTCCAAACATTGGCCCGCTGGTTTTCATCACATCTGCTCGACGGTCTCGATGCCGAGGGTTTCCAAGCCCTGTTTCAAAACCCGCGCCGTCAGGTCGCAGAGCGTGAGCCGGCTAGCGCGCGTGGCGGCATCGTCGGCTTTGAGCACGGGGCAATTCTCAAAGAAGCGGGAGAAATGGCTGGCAAGATCGTAGAGATAATTGCAGAGATAGTTCGGGCGATACTCCTCCGCCACGGCTTCGAGCGTGATGCCGAAGTTGAGCAAGTGCTTGGCAAGCGCGAGTTCCTCCGGCGCGGCGAGCTTCAATTCTGGATTCTGGATTCTGGATTCTGGATTCTCCAGTTTCCGGAAAATGCTTTGGATGCGCGCGTAGGCGTATTGGAGATACGGCGCGGTGTTGCCGTTGAACGCGAGCATCTTGTCCCAACTAAAAATGTAATCGCTCTGGCGGTTCGGCAGGAGGTCGGCGTATTTCACCGCGCCGAGTCCGATGACGCGGGCGATTTCCCTGCGCTGCGCTTCGGGCAGGTCGCCGCTCTTTTCGGAAACGAGCTTGAAGGCGCGCTCCTCGGCTTCGTCGAGCAGGTCGCCGAGCTTCACGGTATCGCCGGAGCGGGTCTTGAAGGGCTTGCCGTCGTCGCCCAGGATTTTGCCGAAGCCGACGTGGATGAGTTTTGTTTTTGTCATCCCGTCATTTTTCCAGCGGGCAAAAGTAAGAAACAGTTTTTTGAAATGCCCGGACTGCCGGTCGTCCACCACATAAACAATCTCATCCGGCGACCAAGTCTTGAGCCGGTAATCAATCGTCGCGAGGTCGGTGGTCATGTAGTTGAAACCGCCGTCGCTCTTGCGGACGAGCGCGGGGTCGGCCACCCATTCGCCGTCGCGGTTGACGAGGAACGGGTCTTCCTTGGGCGGCAACACGCCATCGCTGAACACGCCCACGGCACCCTCGCTCTCGCGGGCGATGCTGCGTGTGAGCAGGTCGGCTACGACTTCGCCGAGCCACGGATTGTAAAAGCTTTCGCCCAGTGTCTGGTCGAACTTCACGCCGAGCCGGCCGTAGATCGTGTCGAACTGTTTTTGCGAGAGCGCAATCATCTCCTTCCAGACGGAAATATTTTCGGCGTCGCCGGCCTGGAGTTTCACCAACTCGGCCTTGGCGGCTTCGAGGCGCGCGGGGTTGGCATCGCACTCGGCGTTGATGACTTTGTAGAGGCGTTCGAGTTCGGCGATGGCGTCGCGGTCGAGCGCGGGGCGGTCGAGGATTTGTTTCCAGCCGAGCAGCAACTTGCCGAACTGCGTGCCCCAGTCGCCGATGTGATTGTCGGTGATGACGCGATGGCCGAGCAGGCGCAGCGTGCGCTGGAGAGCGTCGCCGATGCCGGTGCTGCGAATGTGGCCGACGTGCATGGGCTTGGCGACGTTGGGCGAGCTGAAGTCAATGACCACGGTGCGGCGACGTAGGGCAGGCGTCTCGCCTGCCCGCGCCGATGAAGTTGGCGCAACGACTTCAATGCTCGCGCTGACGCGCTCGCCGGGCAGGCGAGACGCCTGCCCTACGTTGTCGAAAAACAAATGCTCTCCACGCGCCGCGGCTTCGAGCGTTTGCGCGAGCGCGCCGGGCTTGAGGCGGAAATTGATGAAGCCCGCGCCGACGATTTCCGCTTTCTCGCACCACTCGGTCACGTCCAGCTTGGCGAGCGTGTCGGTGGCGAGCTGGCGGGGGTTGAGCTTGCGCTGCTTGGCGAGCGACATCAGCGCGTTGCTCTGGTAATCGCCGAATTTCGGGTCGCACGGGCGGACGAGCACGGCGGAGACATCGGCGTCTGGCAGCACGGCGAGGACGGCGGCTTGCAGGCGGAGTTCGATTTGTTTATGCGGCAACACGGGAAAGATTTAACCACGGATGAACACGGATGAACACGGATAAAACGAAACAAAAAGTTGCAGGTTGCAGGTTGCCCGTTGCAGGTTTGGGAGCGCGAATCATTCCGGGCGCAGGGCAGATTAACTTTCAACCTGCAACCATCAACTTGCAACCGGAAGCTACTTCTTCCCGAAATCTTTGATGATGCCGAGCATGGTGTTGGCGTCGGGCGATTGCTCGAGGGCCTGGCGGAATTCGGCCTTGTGCATCAGCTTGGCGATGTTGGCGAGGGTGTGGAGGTGCTTCTGAAACTGACCTTGCGGCACGAGGAACAGCATGACGAGGTTGACGGGCTGGTTGTCGAGGGCGTCGAAGTTGACGCCTTTCTTGGAGCGGCCCAGCGCGCCGACGACTTCGTGGATGAGGTCGGTGGAGGCGTGCGGCAGGCCGATGCCGAAGCCGATGCCGGTGCTCATGGAGTTCTCGCGCTTCTTGACGGCGGCGGTGACGGCCTCGCGGTCCTCGGGCTTGATTTTTTCCGTGCGGACGAGGTTGCCGATGAGTTCGTCAATCGCCTCCCAGCGGTTGGTGGCCTGCAACTCTGGCAAGATGTTATTCGGACCGAGAATGTCACCGAGATCCATAAATTAATTCAAATACGACAATGCGGCGGACATTTCGCCGGAAACCCGGCGGCATATCAAGGGGAATTATCAACGGCGCAGCAGCAGTCCACCCAAGTGCTGCCAGACGGCGACGGTGAATTCCCACCACCAACCCAAGGTCGCGAGCAACCCCACCCGCGCCGTGAGCAGCGAAATCCCAACGAGCAACACCGCTGCGTTGCCGAGAAAGATGATGACCGCCGAGAACAGCCAGCCCTGTCCGGTGATGTCCGACTGCTGGGCCTGCAAGATATGCCACGTCAACGTGATGTGGAACGCATACGCCGCGCCGATCAAAAGGTGAAACCACACCCGATACGCCTGCCAATCCCAAAAAAATTGACCGCACGCGAACACCAGCACGATGAGCGCGACGTAGATCGGAAAAAAATACGGCGCGAGGGCGATGAGGAAGTTCGTTTTGGTGACGACGACGTGGCCGCCTTCGGAACTGACCTTGAATTTTTTTACATCGCCGCCAAAAAGCCAGGCCCAAAGCGCGTGCGTGAGTTCATGGCCGAAAACGTAAATCCACATCGGCTTTGGTAGCAGCAGGTAGATCACCACCCAGCAAACCGCGCCCGCCGCGAGCGCGACCCAGACGGTGTCCGCGTTGCCGCTGGCGGCGAACACGCGCCCCAACGCCTGCGCCGCGCCGATGCAGGCCGGCAGCAGCAGGAGGGCGAGGATGAACTTGAACCATTTTGGCACGCGGGGAGGAGACAGAATCCAGAATCGGGAATCCAGAAGAAACCATCGCGGCTATTCAGCGCCAAGGTCGAACTCCAGCCGCGTGCGCGAGCCGGTCTGGACGTTGCGGATTTCCATCTCCTGCAACTGCCATTGGCCGGCCACCTTCTTGAAGGACTTCGGCTCGAATTCCTTGAGCAGCTTGTTTTTGAAATCGTAAGCCTCGGCCTGCACGATGCCGCCGCTCTCGTGATCAATCCACGACACCACGCGCGAGTAGCCGTTCGTGGCCGGGCCGGAATTCGTGCTTTCCAACACCGTGCAACCCCGGCTGCGCTTGACCTCCTTCTTCAAAATCTTTTGCGCCGGCCAGTGGAAGAATTCCAAGCCGAGGTCGCAGAGCCAAAAGTCGGAGTTGCCGAATGGCTGGAATAATTCTTTGCCTGTGATTTCGCCCATCATACAACTGCCGTCACGCTTTAGATTATACTGATTTGTGCGCCCGGTCGCATGGGCCACCTCAAGCAAAGACGCGCCAAAAAAATCTGGGCGAAGGACTACAACGTATGAATTCAACCAGCCCGATTCGGTAACATTCACCGCACCACGAAAAGCGAAGTTTGTGCGAACACCTTTTCCATCGCGAATCTGAAGCGTTCCCAAATTCCGAAAATCTTCACTGGGTTTTGCCTCCCGAATCTGTCGCGCCAGTTCGCGCCCCTCAATTTCCGCCTTGGACAAGGCATCCGTCGTTTCCGCGCGCGCGCCGCCGGCCAGAAGCAAAACCAGCGCGGCCACGGCAAATACCCGGATGCTCCTGGCGCGCGGCCGGCTTGCCCTCACCCTGACCCTCTCCCATCCGATGGGAGAGGGAACAGCAATGGACGTTTTTCGAATGTTCGGTTGCCCCGGCACTGCGGACGTGTTCTGTTTTACACCAAAAAAACCAACCCGCGTCGCCGAAACCGGAATACCCAAACTCGCCGCGACCATCCGCCTGCTCTCCCTCTCCCATCGGATGGGAGAGGGCCGGGGTGAGGGGAAAGCGGACGTTGAAATGAGATTCATATTGTTGGTGGCACGGTCAGCCGCGCATCACTTCGAGGGCCGGCGGGCAGAGGGTGTTCATTTCGGACGGAGTGCCAGCTCGATCAATTCAGAAATGTGCCGGACGAAATGCGCCTTCAACTTCTGCCGGACTTCGGCGGGCACTTCCATCCAATCGCCACGGTTGGCTTCGGGCAGGATGACGCGCTTGAGGCCGAAGCGTTCGGCGGCGAGGATTTTCTCCTTGATGCCGCCCACGCGCAGGACGCGCCCGCGCAGGCTGATCTCGCCCGTCAACGCCGTGTCCGAACGCACCAACCGGTGCGCCAGCAGCGAGGCCAGCGCCACGACGAGCGTGACGCCCGCGCTCGGGCCGTCTTTGGGCGTCGCGCCGGCGGGGACGTGGATGTGCAGGTCGAACTGGCTGTAATCGGCGAGGTCGAGGCCGAGTTTCGTGGCTTGGCTGCGGAGATAACTCACGGCGGTCTGCGCGCTCTCTTTCATCACTTCGCCGAGCGATCCGGTGAGAATCAAATTGCCTTTGCCGGGCATGCGCGTGGCTTCGATGAACAGAATCTCGCCGCCCACGGGCGTCCACGCGAGGCCGATGGCGATGCCGTGTTCGGTGATTTTTTCCGCGCCGTCGGAGACAAAGCGCGGTTCGCCGAGGAATTGATTGAGCGTCTTGGCCTCGATGGTGAGGGAGTGCTTGCCGTTGGCGGCGATCTTGCGGGCGGCCTTGCGCATGACGGCGGCGAGGTCGCGGTCGAGCTGGCGGACGCCGGCTTCGCGGGTGTATTCGCGGATGATGTGGCGCAGGGTGGCGTCGGGGAATTTCACGAGCTGGCGGGTGAGGCCGTGTTCCTCCAACTGGCGCGGGATCAGGTGGCGCTTGGCGATCTGCAGTTTCTCGGATTCGGTGTAGCTGGGAATCTCGATGACTTCCAGCCGGTCTCGGAGGGCTACGTGGACGGGGTCGAGCCAGTTCGCGGTGGTGATGAACAGCACGCGGGAGAGGTCGAATGGTAGGTCGAGGTAGTGGTCGGTGAAGGTGTTGTTCTGCGCGGGGTCGAGGACTTCGAGCAGGGCGCTGGCGGGGTCGCCGTGGAAAATCCGCGCCGACCTTGTCGAGTTCGTCGAGGAGGATGACGGGGTTGCGGCTCTCGATGCGGCGGAGGGTCTGGATGATTCTGCCCGGCAGCGCGCCGACGTAGGTGCGGCGGTGGCCGCGGATTTCCGCCTCGTCGCGCAGGCCGCCGAGGGAGATGCGGGCGAACTTGCGCCCGAGGGCATCGGCGACGCTTTTGCCGAGGGAGGTTTTGCCGACGCCGGGCGGGCCGACGAGGCAGAGGATGGGGCCTTTGAGTTTTTGCTTGAGCTTGATGACGGCGAGGAATTCGAGGAGGCGGTCTTTGACTTTGGTCAGGCCGAAGTGTTGTTCGTCGAGGATGCGCTGGGCTTCGGCGAGGTCAATCTTGTCCTCGGTCTCCTTCAGCCACGGCAGGTTGATGATCCAGTCGAGGTAATGGCGGGTGAGGCCGTATTCGGCCATGGCGGGGGGCATCTGCGCGAGGCGCTCCAATTCTTGCACGGCGACTTTGCGGGCTTCGGGCGGGAGTTCGGTTTTCTCGATGCGTTCGCGGAGGGTTTTGATTTCGGGGTTGCTTTGCTCGGAGTCGCCGAGTTCGCGCTGGATGGCGTGGAGCTGTTCGCGCAGGAAGAAGTCGCGCTGCGATTTGGAGAGGGAGGCGGAGACTTCGGACTGGATTTTGGAAGTCAGGTTCAACAATTCCATCTCGCGGTTCAGAAGCGGCAGGAGTTGCTTGAGGCGGTCCTTGACGGAGTTATTTTCGAGGAGCTTCTGGCGTTCGTCGAGGGAGAGGTTGAGGTTGGCGGCGATGAGGTCGGCGAGGAGGCCGGGGCGCTCGACGTTGAGGGCGGTGAGCTTGATCTGCTCGGAGAGGCCGGGGGATTGTTTGACGATTTCCTGAAAGTGGTTGTGGGCGTTGCGGGCGAGCGCGGTGAGCTCCACGGATTCCTCCTTGGCGTCGCGCCAGACTTCGAAGTGGGCGCGGAGGTAGGGCTGTTGAGCCGAGTAATCTTTGATGCGGATGCGCCAGAGGCCTTCGATGAGGACGCGGACGGAGTTGTCGGGGAATTTCAGCATCTTGAGCACTCGGGCCGCGCACCCGTGCTCGAACATCTCCTCCGGTTTCGGATTGTCCGCCGCCGGATTCTTCTGCAACGCCAGCCCGATGAGCCGGTCGCCGTTCACCGCGTCGTCAATGAGCTTGATGCTGCCCGCCGTCTCGACCAGCAGCGGGCCGACCATGCCGGGGAAGAACACGATGTCCGAAAGGCCGAGGATGGGCAGGAGTTCCGGCAACGACCGCGAGGAGATGCGTGCCGATGGTGTATCCGCGCCGCTTTCCGGACCAAGAATGCTGATGAACTCTGTTTCGGAGTCGGGGGTGGTCATCGTTGGGTTTGGGATAGCAGAATCCGCCGCCTGCCGAAACGAAATAATTACAAGGCGATGAAGATCTGGGTGGGCTTGGAGACGGTTTGCTCGACGCGCGGCACGTCCAGCCGCAGAAAACCATTTTGATACGAGGCTTTGGACTGGCTCAAATCGTAGCCGGGGGGAAGTTCCAGGACGCTCTCGAAGGCGCCGTAGTTAATCTCCATCACGAGGAAGCTGGCCTTGTTGCCGCGGCAACCATCCGGGCGTTCGCCGCTGATGCGGAGTTGGCTGCCCTCCACGCTGATCTGCAGATGTTCGCTGTGCACACCGGCCAGCTCGACCTTGACGACCATGCCTTCGGGCGTGGCGTAAACATCAGTGTTCGGCACCCAGTGGGACTTTCCGGAGAACTCCGCCTCTCCCAGCGGGGAAGACCGTTTGACGTAATGCTCGGAGTTGTGTTTTTGGAGCGGCATCTGGGGCGAACGTAGCCTAGCCATTTCGGTTCTGCAAGCGTGGGCTGCGACAACGTCAAAACCTGATTCCACCCTCAAGCCAACCCCATCACTTCATCTTCACGATAATCTGCGCTCGCTCGCCTTTGCGCTGGTGGAAGACGATGGAGCTTTTATCCGCCGGCTGACTGCCGCCAGCGCAACCACAGTGTCCATCGCGCCCCAACGGCGACTTGCGAGGGCGAAATCTGCGCCACGCAAAAATTCCCGCCGTCGCCGCCACAATGACCAACGCGCTAATCTGCTGCCAATCCATGACACAAAATAACGCGAATCGCGCGACGGGTCAAATCACCCGTCATTCGGTGGGTGTGACTGGAACTGCCGCGCAACGCACAAAGACTCGGACGGAGCGCGGCTGTGGCGCAGCCCAGCCGCAGCAGCTCGGCATTACAGTGCGCGTAGGAAATTACAGGACGCACCCAACCTTCCAACTTGCTGCGGCTGGTCGAGGACGACACAGCCGCGCTCCGTCAGCCAGCTCCCTGCGCGGCAGTTTCAGTCACGCCCTCATTCGGTTGCGCCGTTGATGCGTTGGAAAGCTGGAAAGAAAATCTGTGTTTCATCTGTGTTTCATCTGTGGCTAAATATGCCGCGTGAAAATCATCGGCGTCATCCCGGCGCGCTACGCCTCCACGCGCTTCCCCGGCAAACCGCTCGCGCTCATCGCGGGCAAGCCGCTCATCCAGCACGTCGTCGAGCAATGCCAGCGCGCCAAGTCCTTGAGCGAAGTCATCGTCGCCACCGACGACACGCGCATCTGGGAACTCGCGCAGAATTTCTGCCGCGCGGAAATGACCCTGCCCGACCATCCCAGCGGCAGCGACCGCATCGCGGAAATCGCCGCGCTCTGCGACTGCGACGCCATCGTGAACATCCAGGGCGACGAGCCGTTGATTGACCCCGCCGTGATTGACGCCGTCGCCGCCGCCCTCGCGGGCTGCGAAATGTCCACCGCCGCCACGCCCATCAAGAACTTCGCCGAGCTGGACAACCCGAACGTCGTGAAAGTCGTTGTCAACGCCGCCGGTCGCGCCCTATATTTTTCCCGGCGCACGATTCCGTATCTGCGCGATAAAGTAGGACAGGCGTCCCGCCTGTCCAGCGAGCGCGAAAGCGCGAGCAGTGAGATGGGTTTGGCCAGGCAAGACGCCTGCCCTACGTTGGCCGCCGAAAACTCCGCGCTAGAGCAGTTGGCGGCGTTTCCTTTTTTGAAACACCTCGGCATTTACGGCTACCGGCGCGAGACGTTGTTGCGGTTGGTGAAATTTCCCGTGTCGCCACTGGAGAACGCCGAGAAGCTGGAACAGTTGCGCGCGCTGGAGAACGGCATCAGCATCGCCGTCGTGACGGTGGACTACGATAGCATCGGCGTGGACGCGCCGGAAGATGTGGCGAGAGTGGAACGAATTTTGAGCAACGGATGAAACTCGGTTGAGGTATCATGCACATCATCACGCGCAAACGCCTGAATGAATTTGCCGAAAAGCATCCGGTAACAACGAGCGGGCTGGCGCATTGGTATCGCGCATTGAAGCAGAACAATCCGGCGAATTTCGCCGAACTCCGGCGCATTTTCCCGCATGCAGATCAGGTCGGCGGGCTGACCGTTTTCAACATCGGCGGCAACAAAGCTCGCCTGATTTCTGCCATTCACTATAATCGCCGCAAGGTGTATATTCGGGCCGTGCTCACGCACGCCGACTATGACATCGGCAAATGGAAAGAGAGATGATTATGTCCACCGCCCAAATTGAAAAAGCGTTTCAAGTCTGGCCGCAAGTCGAGCCGACCTTGCGCGTGCCGCATAACGAACGCGAATACCGCCAGCTCGTGAAGCTGCTCGACCGCCTGGTGGACGAAGTGGGCGAAGACGAAAATCATCCGCTCGCCTCGCTCATGGAAGTGCTTGGCGTGCTCATCGAAAAATACGAGGACGAAAACGTGGCGGAAC
>JANMJO010000031.1:0-13953 GCA_031371425.1 Verrucomicrobiales bacterium
AGCAGATGGTCGGTGACGTTGGCCACCGAGCCAAACACCCAGATGAGGACGATGATGGAGACGACCGCCGGCAGGACGATGATGAGGCCGGTGAGGAAATTGGCGCGCCAGTGGGCGAAAAGGCTTTTCTGTTCCATGCAATCAGTCTAGCGGGCGAGTCGGGCGAGGGGAAATTCTTTTGCAATCTGGCGGAGCAGGCGGTTCTCCTCGCGCTTCATCTTGCGGCGGGCGGCGGCGGCGTGGTCGTCGTGACCGAGGAGGTGGAGGATGCCGTGGATGAGGTAGCGGACGACTTCGGATTGCCAGGTGGTGCGGAATTCTTTCGCCTGTGCGATGGCGTCGTCTAGGCAGATGAAGAGTTCGCCGTGCAAGATAGTTTCGAGTTTCGAGTTTCGAGTTTCGAGTTCTGAATGGTCAAACGTGATGACGTCGGTCGAGCCTTCGTGGTTGAGGAAGGCTTTGTTGACGTGTGCCATCTCCGTGGCGGCGACGAGGTGGATGCAAAGTTCGGCGGTTTCGATTTGCAGCGATTCGGAGAGGAGTGTTTTGACGATGCGGCGCAGCAGGCGGAGGTCAACCTTGCGGGCGCGCTGGCGGTTGCGGATGGCGAGAGTTGGAGTCAGTTTGCCCTCACCCCGGCCCTCTCCCGTCCGAGGGGAGAGGGAGAACTGTTTGGACGCATTTGGTCGGATTCGAGATTTCACCGTGCTCCGGTTTGTGGTTGGACGATTCACTGTTTGGCTTTGCCGCGATGTTCTTCGTAGGCGCCGATGATGCGTTGCACGAGCGGGTGGCGGACGACATCGCGCTTGTCGAACTCGATGACGGCGATGCCTTCGACGTTCTTCAATGCGCGGTGGGCTTCGATGAGGCCGGAACTTTTGTGCGGCGGCAGGTCGGTCTGGGTTTCGTCGCCGGTGATAACGACTTTGGAGCCGTGGCCGAGGCGGGTGAGGAACATGAGCATCTGCTCGGTGGTGGAGTTTTGGGCTTCGTCGAGGATGATGAAGGCGTTGTTGAGCGTGCGTCCGCGCATGTAGGCGAGGGGCGCGATTTCGATGACGCCGCGCTCGGTGTGTTTCTGGATGTCTTCGATGGGAAGCATGTCGTGGAGCGCGTCGTGGAGTGGGCGGAGGTAGGGGAGGATTTTTTCGTAGAGGTCGCCGGGGAGAAAGCCGAGGGCTTCGCCGGCTTCGACGGCGGGGCGGGTGAGGATGATGCGGGAGACCTTGCCTTCCTTGAGTGCGGCGAGGGCTTGGGCGACGGCGAGGTAGGTTTTGCCGGTGCCGGCGGGACCGATGCCAAAGGTGATGTCGTGGTGGCGGATGGCGTCCACGTAATTTTTCTGGCCGACGGTCTTGGGGCTGACGGGGGATTTTTTGGAGGAGGTGTGGGTGCGGTCGTCGGTCAAGGTTTTGAGCGCGTCTGCGCCGTGTTCGCCGAGGACGGCGAGGGCGTGGGCGAAGTCGCGGTTGCGGAGGGGTGTGCCGGTTTTGAGATTGGCTTCGAGGGAGGCGAAGAGTTGCTTGGCGCGGGCGAGGGCTTCGGGTTTGCCTTCGAGCTTGATCCAGTCTTCGCGGGCGGTGGCTTTGACGCCGAGTTTTTCCTCGAGCGACTTGAGGTTGTGCGGGTCGTGGTTGAAAAGCTGCTGGGCGAAGCGCGCGCTTTCGTAGTGGAGGGTTTCGGTGGGCACAATTAACCTTTGTAAATGTCATGCGTGCCGACTATGAGCGACACGACGGTTTCATCTTCCAGATAGAACAAAGCCCGCAAGTCACCTTCAATTTCCACGGCGTAAATCGTGCGTCGGTAGGTAGCGGACAACCGCTGAATCTTATGAGTCCGCAGCCTGGCGTCGAAAGGGTTTTCCTTGAACACGACCCAAGCCTGACGCACCGATTCCTTTTGGGCGGGAGAAAGCCGGTAGAAGCTCGTCCAGAATCGCTCGACTGCGCGATAGCGATACTTCATTGCAGCGACGGCGGCGGAGTTTGGAACAAGGCGGTTTCCATGTCCACAAAACGGCCGGCCTCGGCATCTTGCATGGCTTCCTTGAATTCGTCAGGAATCCACGAGTCATCATGCTCCACGACGTATTTCGTGACTTGGGCCCGTTCGTTGGCAGGCAAACCGTTGAACTGTTCAATGATTTCTGTCGCGCTCATGGTTTGATTATCCTCCGAAAGCTGTTTTTGGCAAGGCGCGTGAAAAGCTGATGGGCGAAGCGCGCGCTTTCGTAGTGGAGGGTTTCGGTGGGCATGGGGAATCAATAGCCGATAGCCAATATCAAATAGCTGATGGGTGGCTTCATGGGTTAAAGCACGATGTGGAGTTCGGAACGATCCAACTCCACAAGTGAATGTTTTTTCAGAGCTTGTTCGATGTCCGTCAGGTTGCGGGCGAAGAGTTCTTTCAATTCCCGCAGTCCGATGTTGCCGGTGCGAACCAGCACCAGTTTGTAAGGCACTTGCCGCAGTAGGTGTGAATAGTAGAAATCCGTGTCCTTGGAAATCACCACCAGTTTTTCCCGCGCTGACAGCAGGTTTATGGCGGTGTCGGTGGTGAGATTTTTAGCGGGAAGGTGGCGGGTGTGCCGGGCTTCATGGCCGGCTGCTTGTAGGAGGCCGCAAAGGCCTGGCGGCAGATGCGCATCCACCAAGAATTTCATGCTAGGACAAGATGCTGGCTTTTGACCTTCAGGGAACGGGCAGCGAATTCTAGGCAGGCCAGCAAATCGGCGCGTTCGAGGTCTGGAAACTCCGCCAGCACATCCTCAAACGAATCGCCCGCTGCGAGATATTCCAGCACTGATTCCACCGGATAACGCAGGCCGCGAATGACCGGCTTGCCGTGGCAGATGTCCGGTTGGATGGTGATGCGCTCCAGCAACGATTTCATGATTTGATTATCCTGCAAAAGCTGCTTTTGGCAAGCGCGTGAAAAGCTGCTGGGCGAAGCGCGCGCTTTCGTAGTGGAGGGTTTCGGTGGAGATGGGGAATGAATAGCCAATAGCCAATGGCCGATAGATGACAGTCAATGGTGAACGGGGAAGGTCATGGGGTCAACGCGGCGCGGAGTTTGGCGGCGATGGCGGTGAGGGCGTCGGGCAGGACGCTTGTGCTGCCGAGGATGGGCATGAAGTTGGTGTCGCCGAGCCAGCGGGGGACGATGTGGATGTGGAGGTGTTCTTGGATGCCGGCGCCGGCGACTTTGCCGAGGTTGATGCCGAGGTTGAAGCCATCGGGTTTCATGACGGCGGTGAGGGCGTTGGTGCAGCGGCGGGTGAGTTGC
Source organism: Verrucomicrobiales bacterium (assembly GCA_031371425.1). Taxonomy (GTDB): domain Bacteria; phylum Verrucomicrobiota; class Verrucomicrobiia; order Limisphaerales; family JAFMIX01; genus JAFMIX01. The sequence continues at coordinate 3,292 of JANMJO010000031.1, forward strand.
CAGAGGTCGGAGAGTTCTTCGGGGGTGAGGCCGTTGAGGTCGGGGGTTTCTTTGTAGGGGAGGACGAGGATGTGGCCGCCGTTGTAGGGGTAGCGGTTGAGGAGGGCGAAGCAGGTGCGGTCGCGGGCGATGACGAGGTTGGCTTCGTCATCGGAGGATTGGGCGATGGTGGCGAAGAGGCCGGGTTCGAGTTTGGGTTTGGGCGCGAGGATGTATTCGATGCGCCAGGGTGCGTGGAGGTGTTCCATGGGTTCAGAGGGAGGGTTTGATTCCTTCGAGTCTGGCACGGAGGACGTAAACGAGGGCTTTGACGGCGAGTTCGATGAACATGAAGGGTTTTGCGATGAAGTCGTTGGCGCCGGCCATGGTGGAGCTGGCGCGGGCTTCGAAGTCGGTGAGGCTGGTGACGAAGACGACGGGGGTTTTTTTGTGCGCGGGGAGGGCGCGGAGTTTGGCGCAGAGTTCGAAGCCGTTCATGCCGGGCATGTCGGCGTCGAGGATGATGAGGTCGTAGGAGTTTTCGGTGAGGAGTTGGAGTGCGGCGACGGGGTCTTCGAGGTCTTGGGAGTTGAGTTTGGCTTTTTCGAGGGCGTGGGTGACGCCACGGCGGGAGAGGAGTTCATCGTCAACGACGAGGATTTTGGCGGGGCGGTCTTTGAGGGCGTCGGCGGCTCGGCCGCGTTTGAAGACGAATTCGAGGGAGTCGATGGTGCTGGCGACGGTGCGGAGTGTGGAGGGGGTGAGGTTCTGGGGTTTTTGTTGGAGTTCGCGGATGAGGGCTTCGAGGGCTTCGGCGAGGCGGGCGAGGGAGCTCATGTTGGCGATGCTGGCTTGGCCGGTGAGTGTGTGGATGCTGGCGTAGATGGCGTCGAGTTGTTGGAAGCGTCCGGTGGGGTCGGTGGTTTTGATGAGGTTCTGGTGGATGTTGCGGAGGGTGGTGAGGATGGTGGGGAATTCTTTGCGGAATTGTTCGCTGTTGTCGGGGGGCGGGGTGGTGGGTCTGGGAATGGGTGCGGGTGCGGGTGCGGTGGGGGTTGGTGTGTTCGGGGCGGCTGGCTTGAGTTTGTTGAGGGGCGCGGGGTTGTTTTGTTCTGGTTGTGCTGCTGGTGCGGCGGCGGGGTTGTCGGGTGTGTTGTCGAGGAGGCTGTGGATGGCTTCGAGGATTTGTTTGGGGGTGCAGCTGGCTTTGGAGAAGCATTTGGAGGCGCCGGCTTTCCAGGCTTCCTTCATGACGTTGCTGAGGTAGGTGTTGGAGAAGACGATGATGGGGAGTTTTTCGAGGCCGGGGCGGGCGCGGAGGTCTTTCATGATCTCGACGCCGGAGATGTCGGGGAGCATGAGGTCGAGGATGATGAGGTCGGGTTGGTAGGTGGTGATGAGTTGGAGGCCGGTGCGTCCGTCGTTGGCGATTTCGACGTGGAATCCGTCCACGACGAGTTTGTTGCTGTAGACGTTGGCGACGATTTGGTCGTCTTCGATGAGGAGGATTTTTTTCATGGCTGTGGAAATTAGGCTTGGGTTTTGTCGCCGGCGGGGATGGGGTGGAGGGTTAGGTATTCGGTCAGGAATGTGCGGATGCGGGCGAATTCTTGGTCGGCGGTTTTCAGGAGTTCGGGGGCGTTGGTGAGGTGGCGGTCGTGGCCTTGTTTTTCGAGTTGGCGCAGGGTGGGGACGATGGCGTTGATGCCGCAGGTGGCGCTGGCGCCGGCGCAGCTGTGGGCGAGGTGTTGGACGGTGGGGGCGTCGGTGGCGTTGATGGCGGTGTGGAGTTGTTCGAGTTGGGTGGCGGTTTGTTTGATGTAGAGGTCTATGAGTTCGCGCAGTCCGGCGGGGTCGTTGTCGGAGAGGTCGAGGAGTCGGTCCATGTCCACGGGTGGTTTGGTTTCGGGTTGGGGTGTGCTGGTGGTGGTGCCCCAGTGTTCGAGGGTGCGGCGGATGTCTTCGGGGCGGACGGGTTTGGAGAGGTAGTCGTCCATGCCGGCGGCGATGCATTTTTCGCGGTCGCCTTGCATGGCGGCGGCGGTCATGGCGATGATGATGGTGGGTTTGGTGGGGGGGCTGATTTTTTGTTGGCGTTCGCGGATGATGCGGGTGGCTTCGAGGCCGTCCATTTCGGGCATTTGCACGTCCATGAAAATGAGGTCGTAGGTTTTGTGTTCGAGTGCGGTGAGGGCTTCGATGCCGTTTTTGGCGAGGTCGGCGGTGTAGCCCATCTGGAGGAGGAGGCGGAGGGCGACTTTTTGGTTCACGACGTTGTCGTCGCACAGGAGGATGTGGAGGGGCAGGCGGCTGGCGAGTTTGGCGTCAAGTTTGGCGGGGGATGGGGGTTTGTGGGCGGCGGGTTTGTTGCCGGTGATGATGTGGACGAGTGTTTCTTGGAGGAGTGCGGGTTTGATGGGTTTGGTGAGGCAGCTTGCGAAGTTGATGGCTGTGAAGGCGGGGCTGTCGGTGTGGACTCCGACGGAGGTGAGGAGGATGAGGGGGGTGTGGTGGTGGTGGGGTAGTTTGCGGATTTCTTCGGCGAGGGTGAGGCCGTCCATGCCGGGCATTTGCATGTCGAGGATGACGAGGTCGAATTTCGCGCCTTCGCGGAGGGATTGTAATGCGGCGATGGGGGTGTCGAAGCAGCTGGGGTGCATGCTCCATTTGGTGGCGAGTGTGGTGAGGATGCGGAGGTTGGTGGCGTTGTCGTCAACGATGAGGATGCGGAGGTTGGAGAGTTGCGGTGGGTGGGTTTCGCGGGAGTTTCTGGTGGTGTCGGTGGCGGGCTGAACGGGGAGGATGAAGTGGAAGGTGGAGCCTTTTTGCGCGATGCTCTCGACCCACATTTTACCGCCCATGAGTTCGACGAGGCGTTTGCTGATGGCGAGGCCGAGGCCGGTGCCGCCGTATTGGCGGCTGGTGGAGGCGTCGGCTTGGCTGAAGGATTTGAAGAGGCGCGCCATGCGGTTGGCGGGGATGCCGATGCCGGTGTCGCGCACGGAGAAGTGGAGTTGCCAGGGGTGGGCGGGTGTGGCGTGTGGGACGGGTGCGAATTGGGTTTTGACTTGGATGTAGACTTCGCCGGTGGGGGTGAATTTGATGCCGTTGCCGAGGAGGTTGACGAGGACTTGGCGGAGACGGGACTGGTCGCCTTGGATGATGGCGGGGATGTTGTCGTCCATCTGGTAGGCGAGGTCGAGATGTTTTTCGGCGGCTTTGCTGGCGAGGAGGTCGAGGGTGTTCTCGATGCAGGCGCGGAGGTCGAATGGGCGGGTTTCGATTTCGAGTTTGCCGGATTCGATTTTGGAGAAGTCGAGGATCTCGTTGATGATGCTGAGCAGGGATTCGCTGCAGGAGTTGATGGTTTCGACGTAGCCGCGTTGTTCGTGGTTGAGGGGTGTTTCCAGGAGGAGGCTGGACATGGAGATGACGCCGTTCATGGGGGTGCGTATCTCGTGGCTCATGGTGGCCAGAAAATCGGCTTTGGCGAGGGTGCTGGCTTCGGCGGCTTCGCGGGCGGCGACGAGTTGCTGGTTGGTGTGGGTGAGCTGGTCTTGGAGTTGTTTGGCGCGCAGCATGGCGCGGAGGCGGGCGCGCAGTTCGGCGGACTCGAAGGGCTTGGTCAGGTAATCCACCGCGCCGAGTTCGAAGCCGCGCAGTTTGTCCTCGGTGCGGTTGCGTGCGGTGAGGACGATGACGGGGATGTTGGCGGTGCGCGGGTTGGCCTTGAGTTGGCGGAGGACATCGAAGCCGCTGGCGCCTTCGGGCAGGCCGAGGTCGAGCACGATGAGGTCGGGGAGTTTTTCGTGGGCGAGGTCGAAGGCTTCGGCGGCGTTGTGCGCGGCGATCAGGGTGATGTTGTCCTTTTGCAACAAGGCGGCGAGCACGCGTTGCAGTTCAGGATCGTCCTCGACTAGGAGTACATGAGACGCCGATTCACTCATAAATTGAAACCGCAGTTGAAACCATTATTTCCCGCCGGGATACAACAGCAAAACCCGCCGTCCGCCAACGGAAATTTTCCAATAAGTTTCCGCTCGGATGCAAAGAATCATTGCGCGGTGGCGGCGAGTCCGCATAAATTCCACGCATGGTACAGGCTGTTGTGAACCGTGAGGCGGATCGGGGCGTTTCCGCCGCGCGTGATCTCCATGTGCGGGCCTTTCGGGGAATGCTCCTCGCCCGTCTGCTCGATGAGAAATTCGCCACGCTCTACCGCGCCGGAAAAATCCACGGCGGCGTCTTCCTCGGCCGCGGGCAGGAGGCGCTCAGCGTTGCCGCCGGTCTCTCGCTCCGCAAGGGCGATGTCTTCGCCCCGCTCATCCGCGATGCCGCCGGGCGTCTGGCTTTCGGCGAAACCGTGTTGGACGCCGCCCGCACCTTTCTCGGCTCGCGGCTCGGACCGATGCGCGGGCGCGATGGCAATGTCCACCGTGGCAATCCCAAGGCCGGCTACCTGCCGATGATTAGCCATCTCGGTGCGATGCTTTCCGTCGTGAACGGCACGCTCATGGCGCATCGCTTCAAGAATATTTCCGGCACCATTGGCATCGCCTCCCTCGGTGAGGGCGCGACTTCCACCGGCGCATTCCACGAGGCGCTCAACCAGGCTGGCGTCGAGAAACTCCCGCTCATTCTCATCGTCGCCAACAATCAATACGCCTACTCCACGCCGACCGCGCGGCAGTTCGCCTGCCGCTCGCTCGCCGACCGCGCCGCCGGCTACGGCTTGACCGCCCACAACGTCGAGGGCAACGACCTCACCGCCTGTCTCAAAGTCGTTGGCGATGCCGTGAGCCACGCCCGCGCCGGCGGCGGGCCGCAGTTCATCCTCGCCAACCTCCTTCGCCTCTGCGGCCACGGCGAACACGACGACGCGCACTACATTGATCCCGGTTTGAAATCATCGCCGCTCGGCCGCGATTGCCTGAAGGTGGCGGAAGAGCATCTGCTCCGGCAACAATGGGCAGACGCCGCCGACCTCGAATCCTGGCGCGCAGAAACCGTGAAGATTATCGAAGACACCATCTCGCAGGTGCAACGCGAACCTGCGCCCGACCCATACGAAGAAGATTGGTGCGCGCTTTCTTCCCCGCACTTGAACGAAGGCCAGAAGGAATAACCCATGAATGAATCAGTAACAATGAGGAGCGGGAAAATGGTGGCGCATTGCCCGCCGATTTTCGTTTTGGTTTCTTCATTCTTCATTCTTCATTCTTCATTTCCCGAATGAGCATCACCTACCTCGAAGCCATCCGCGAAGCCCAGGCCAAAGCCCTCGCCGACGACCCGCGCGTGTTCATCTACGGGCAGGACGTGGGCGCGTTCGGCGGCGCGTTCAAGGCCACGAAAAATCTGGCCAAGGAATTTCCGGGGCGCGTGCTCGACGCTCCCATCAGCGAAGACGCGATGATCGGCGCTGCCGTCGGCGCGGCCATCGAAGGCATGCGGCCCATCATCGAGATGCAGTTCGCGGATTTCTCGACCGTCGGCTTCAACCAGATCGTCAACCAAGCGGCGACACTTTTCTGGCGCACTCAAGTCGCGTGTCCGTTGGTCGTGCGGCTGCCGTTCGGCGGCACCTCCGGCGGCGGGCCGTTCCACAGCCAGAGCATCGAGACGATTTACGCGCATTACCCCGGCCTCGTCGTGATGACCCCCGCCACCGTCGAGGATGCCTATTCAATGTTGCTCGAAGCGGTGGCCATTGATGACCCGGTGATTTTCTGCGAGCACAAATACCTCTACTACCACCTCAAAGCCGACAAGCTGCCCACCGAAGCCGTGCCCACCGGCAAGGCGCGCATCGCCCGCGCCGGGCGCGACCTCACCATCGTCGCCTACAGCGCGATGGTGCACGAGGCGCTCGCCGCCGCCGAGGAACTCGCCACCGAGAAGGTCGAGATCGAAGTCGTGGACTTGCGCTCCGTGAAGCCGCTGGACACCGATACCGTCATGGCCAGCGTCGCGCGCACGGGACGGTTGCTGTGCGTGGGCGAATCCTGGCCGTGGGGCGGCGTCACCGCAGAAGTCATCGCCCGCGTCGCCAGCGAAGGCTTCGGCTTGCTCGATGCACCGCCGATGCGGCTCAACGCCAAAGACACGCCCGTGCCGTATCACCCGAACCTTTGGGCGGCGCACCGTCCCACTGCACGCAGCATCGCCGCCGCCGCGCGAAAACTTTTGAGGAGCTAAAATTTATGCCGCAAGTTCCCATCATCATGCCACAGCTCGGCGAATCCATCGCCGAGGCCACCGTCATCAATTGCCTCGTCAAAGTCGGCGACCAAGTGGAGGCCGACCAGGACATCATCGAGGTGGAGACGAACAAGGCCACGATGAACATCGCCTCGCCGTGTCGCGGGCGAGTGGAGAAACTTTCCGTGACGCTCAACGAAAGCTACGCCGTCGGCGCGGTGTTGGGTTATCTGGAAGCGACGAAAGAGGACGCAGTCAGCGTCGGGCACGACACGCAGTTGTTTCACGCACCCGACGAAGAACCGCAGAACGGCGACGCAACAAAAAGCGGACACGAAAAGAAAATGCAGGTGCAGCCGACCGTGCGCGGTCTGCCCGTGCCAGCCAACGCGGCGGGCGCGAGCTACATGTCGCCACGCATGAAGGCGCGCATGAACGAGCTGGGCCTCCACGCCGCCGACCTCGCGGGCATCGCCGGCAGCGGCGCGGCGGGGCGCGTGACCATTCAGGACTTCGAGGCGTTCCTCACGAATCTTGAAAAGCAAAAAATCACGCCCGCCTCCTCCATGCGCGTGGCGGTGGCAGACGCGATGCGCCGCAGTTGGACGCGCCCGATTGCGATGGTCGCGTTGCCGGTGAACATTGACCTGCTGCTCGCGCATCGCAAGGCCAGCAACCCCAAGCCCGGCCCCGCGCTCTACGCGTTGCGCGCGCTGTCCATCGCGCTCGCGGAAAATTCCGCGCCCGCCGGTCGCCTCGTCGGCAACAAAATCGTCCACCCGTCCGCGATTGACGTGGGCTTCGCCGTCGAAGCCGATGACGGCGTGCTCGTGCCGGTCGTGCGCGGCGCTGACAAAAAAAATCTGAAGGAACTCGTCATCCGCTACAACGAACTCGTTGAGCTCGCGCGCCAGCGCAAGCTGCCGGCGGACGCCACGGGCGGGTCCATCGCCACGGTGACAAACTTCGGCACGTTCGGCCTGACCTTCGCCACGCCGATTCCGCTACCGGAGCAGACGCTGGTGCTGGGCTTCGGCGTGGGCCGCAAAGTGCCGCACTGGGATGACGCGAAGCAGCAGTTCGTGCCGGTGACGGAGGCGAATCTTACCTTGAGCTTCGACCACCGCGTGCTGGACGGCGGCGCGGCGGGGCGGCTCTTGCAACGCATCGCGGAGCTGATGCTGCATCCCGAGCTGTTGTAGAAATTCGCGGCGCGATGTTCAACCGGCTTCAAGTTTTTGTCTGGATCATCGCCGTCGCGGTTCTGGCTGGCGGGCTATTCTGGTTCTTCCAACATTCCGAAAAGCTGAATCCCGCTCCGTCGGTCGCGATGCCGGGTAGCACCGTGCCCAAGGCGGAATATGGCGGCTCGGCGAGTTGCAAGGAATGCCACGAGGAAGCGTATGCGCTATGGCGCAAATCCAATCACGGCCTCGCAGAGCGCCTGCCGGATGCGGAGGTGGATCGCCGCGCGTTTGAACCGGCGCGCACTTTCACGCATGGCAAGCAGTCGTCTGCCGTGCACGGCACGAACGGCGAATTTTTTGTCACCGCCGTCGGCTTGACCGGCGAGCCGGAGGCGCACCGCGTGGCGCGTGTCATCGGCAATGACCCGTTGCGGCAATTCCTCGTCGCGTTTCCCGGCGGGCGTTGGCAGACGTTGGAGGCATCGTTCGATGTGCGCACGACCAACGCGTTGAACTGGTTCAACTCCTTCGGCGAAGAGGATCGCAAGCCCGGCGAATGGGGACATTGGACGGGACGAGGCATGAACTGGAACGCCATGTGCGCGAGCTGCCACAACACGCGTCTTCACAAAAATTACGACGAGGTGACGGATTCCTACCACACCGACATGGCCGAGATGAGCGTCGGTTGCGAGGCCTGCCACGGTCCTGCGCGGGCGCACAACGACTGGCAGCGCCAGTTCGGCAAGAGCGGCAAGAAAGACCCGACGCTGCCGAAGTTGAGCCGCGGGCAGGTGCTGGATTATTGCGGCTCGTGCCACGCGCGGCGCACGGAATTGACCGGGGACTTCAAGCCGGGTGATTCGTTCTTCGACCACCACGACCTGACCATCGTGGATCACACCGACACTTATTATCCCGATGGCCAGGTGCGGGACGAGGATTACGAGTTCGCATCCTTCTTGAGCAGCCGGATGCACACGAACCAGGTTCACGTTTACTGTCTCGACTGTCACAACCCGCATTCGATGAAGACGATTCTGCCGGGCAATTTCCTCTGCCTGCGTTGCCACAACGGCTCGGTCGCCAACGCGCCCGTCATCAATCCTGTCGAGCACTCGCACCACAAAGTTTACGGCTTCGGCAACGACGGCAAACCGCTCAACGTTGACCTCAAGAAATATATTCCTTCGCAAATCAAGGAGACCGGCGGCGAATGTGTGAACTGCCACATGCCGCAGACGCTCTACATGCAACGCCACTGGAGGCACGACCACGGCTTCACCATTCCCGACCCGCTGCTCACGAAAAAGTTCAACATCCCCAACGCCTGCGACCGTTGCCACAAGAACAAGACCACCGACTGGTCGCTCGAAGCCGTGGAGAAATGGTATGGCAAACGCATGGAACGCCCGACTCGCGCGCGCGCCGAGACCATCGCGCTCGCCCGCAACGGCGACCCCGCCGCGCGTGAGCCGTTGCTCGCGATGCTGGGCGGCAAAGAGAATCCCTACTGGCAGGCCGTCGCCGCCGGGTTGCTGGGGCAATGGATCGGCAATCCCGCCGTGGACAGCGCGCTCGTGAAATGTCTCGCGCACACCGACCCGCTCGTGCGCGGCAACGCCGTGCGCTCGCTCGAACCGCTGATCGAGCAGCCCGGTGGCAGCGTCGCCGCCGAATTCACCAAGCTGCTCGCCGACCCTTCGCGCAACGTCCGCATCGCTGCCGCGTGGGCGCTGCGGGCGACGCTGAACACCAATTCAACCGCAGGCCGCGAGCTGCTGCATTACATGACTATCAACGCCGACCAACCGACCGGCCAGATGCAGCAAGGCGTTTTCCATTTCGCGCGAGGCGAGTCAGACGCCGCAGTGAGGCGCTTTGAAAAAGCCGTCGCGTGGGACACGAACTCCGTGCCGTTGCGCCACGAGCTCGCCATCGCCTTGAGCGCGGCGGGGCGCAACACGGAAGCCATCGCGCAGTTGGAAACAGCTTGCCGCTTGTCACCGCGCGAGGCGGAGTATCGCTACAAACTCGGACTGGCATGGAACGAGGCCGGCGACAACGCCAAGACCATCGCCGCGCTGGAGGAAGCCGTGAAGCTCGACCCGCGCCACGTCCGCGCGTGGTATAACCTCGGCCTCGCGCGCAACGCGGCGGGGCAGGGCGAGGCTGCCGTGGATGCGCTCATCCGCGCCGAGAGTCTCGCGCTCGATGACCCGCGCATCCCCTACGCGCGTGCGACGATTCTGTTGCGCGCCGGAAAAGTGGATGAAGCCCGCGCCGCCGCGCAGCGCGCCGTGGAGATCAATCCTGCCGACGCCAACGCCGTGAGGTTGCTCCAGCAGCTTTCGCGGTAGCGACAGTAGGCCAACTTGCCCTCACCCCTCACCCCTAACCCCTCTCCCGTCCGACGGGAGAGGGGAACAGCAATGTGCGTTGCACAAATGTTCGGAGAATGTCTGCACTGCGGACACGTTTTGTTTTTCCGTCCGAAGAGCAATCCGCGTCGCTGACAGTTGGACGCGTGACCAATCCAAGCGCGTCCGCCTGCTCTCCCTCTCCCGTCCGACGGGAGAGGGCCGGGGTGAGGGAGTGGCGGAGAAAACTTTCTTGCCAGTATTTCCGTTTCTGGGTACGCCAATCGCATGTCTCTCTCCCGCGCCCGCGCCTTGCGCGCGAAATCCACTTGGGCGGAAAAGCGCTTGTGGACTTTGCTCCGTTCGCGGCGGCTGGCGGGCTACAAGTTCCGCCGTCAACGTTTCGCCCGTCCCTACTATCTCGACCTGTATTGTCACGAAGCCAAACTCGCCGTTGAGTTGGACGGTTCGGGCCATGGCTTCCCGGGACAGCAGCAATACGACGCGGCCCGTGACGCCTACTTTGCGGCGCAGGGGGTTCTGGTGAAACGGATTTGGAATCATCAACTGGCCAAGTCGGCTGACCGGGAAAGTTTGATTTCGAATCTGTGGCGGCTGTTGCAGGAACGTGCGCCGCATCCCGGCAACGTCGCGCCGCCGCCTTATCGCCGTGCGCCGGATAAAACGGAGGCCGCTGACCCTCACCCCTAACCCCTCTCCCGTCCGACGGGAGAGGGGGACAGCAATCGGCGGCGCAGGATATTCAAATGCCGTCCCTACAGCGGATGCGTTTTGTTTCCCGACAGAAAGACAACAGGCGTCGTTGACAGTTTGACTCGTGAATAATCCAAGAGCGTCCGCCTGCTCTCCCTCTCCCGTCCGACGGGAGAGGGCCGGGGTGAGGGAGTGGCGGAGAAAACTTTCTTGCCAGTATT
>JANMJO010000038.1:0-12107 GCA_031371425.1 Verrucomicrobiales bacterium
GTGGTGGACGACGACGTGGACGTGCACAACACCAGCGAAGTCCTCTTCCGCCTCTGCGCCAACACCGACCCGCAACGCGACAGCATCTTCACCAAAGGCCCGTCCGACGTGCTCGACCACGCGACTTCGGAAATAGCGATGGGCAGCAAACTCGGCATTGACGCGACGAAGAAAATTCCCGGCGAAGGTTTCAAACGCCCCTGGCCGCCGTTAATCAGGATGAGCGAAGAAGTTCGCCGAAAAGTTGATGCGCTGTTCAATCCTTGAATTGGCTCGCCTGACTCGATAGCGACGATTCGGCCTCGCGTTTCTTTTGCTGGATTGTTCGCAAGGGGCTGGATAAGTTCGATTTTATCGTAAGATGAAACCGCCGCCCCAACCTGATGGCGAGGCCCGACGCTTGGAAGCGTTGCGGCGATACGATTTGCTCGACACGCTCCCCGAGCAGGCACTGGATGATCTCACCGCATTGGCGGCGCACATTTGCGAAGCGCCCATTTCTCTCATCTCGCTCATTGATGAACAGCGGCAATGGTTCAAGTCCAAGGTCGGTCTGTCCGCCTGCGAAACACCACGGGACAATTCCTTTTGCGCGCACGCCATTCTCCAGCCGGATTTGTTCATCGTGCCGGACGCGACAATGGATGCACGCTTCGCGGACAATCCGCTGGTTACCGGCGATCCCTCAATCCGCTTTTATGCGGGCGCGCCGCTGGTCACGGCGGAAGGCCAGGGACTCGGCACGCTGTGCATCATTGACCGCGTGCCGCGCCAGTTGAGCCCGTCCCAGCAGGAGGCGCTGCGAGTTTTGAGCCGGCAGGTGATGTCGCAACTGGAATTGCGCCGACGGACACGCGAGCTGGCCGAGAGCGAGAAGCGGTTGCGCACGATTCTTGAAAGCGAGCCTGAGTGTGTGAAGCTTCTCGGGCCGGACTATGCGGTCTTGGAGATGAATCCCGCCGGGCTGCGGATGATTGATGCGGAATCAATGGCGGAGGTCGTCGGCCTGTCTGTCCTCAACCTGATACTGCCGGAGTATCGCACGGCCTTTACTGAGTTGTCGGAGCGCGTCATGCGTGGCGAGTCGGGCGTGCTCGAATTTGAGATTCAGGGAATCAAAGGCACGCGCCGCTGGCTCGAAACGCACGCCGCACCGTTGCGCAACGAAAAGGGCGTGATCAATTCTTTGTTGGGTGTCACGCGCGACATCACCGAACGCAAACAGGCCGAGCAGCGCATCAAGCAGTTGAACCGCACGTATGCGGTCTTGAGCGACATCAACCAGGCCATCGTCCGCGAGAAAGACCCGCAGGTGGTGTTGGAAGCCGCCTGTCGCATCGCCGTCGAGCACGGACGGTTTCGGCTGGCGTGGATTGGGCTGGTGGATGCCCCGACAGGCCGGCTGCAAATCACCGCGCACGCCGGTGCGGACGAGGATACGCTGAAACTCCTCCATTCGATGATTGACCACGAGCCGTATGATTGTGCCTTTACCTTTCAGTCTTTGCACACCGGCGGGCATGGTATTTGCAACGACATCGCTCGCGACCCGCAAGCGGCAGCCTGGCGCGAAGCCGCGTTAGAACGGGATTTCCACGCCATGGCGGCGCTGCCGTTGAAGGCTGGAGAAAAAGTTATCGGCACTTTCAATCTTTACGCCAGTGCGCCGAGCTTTTTCGACCCGGACGAAATGCGGCTGCTTGACGAACTGGCGGCGGACATTTCCTTCGCGCTGGAGGTGGGACGGAAAGAGGTAGCTCGCGGGCAGGCGGAGCAGGCCTTGCACGAAAGTGAGGAGCGCTTGCGCCAGTTGGCGGAGAACATACACGAGGCGTTTTGGATGACCGACCCGGCGAAGAACCGGATGCTCTACATCAGTCCTGCCTACGAAAAAATCTGGGGGCGCACCTGCGCCAGCCTTTACCAATCACCGCGCACTTGGTTGGACGGGATTCATCCCGATGACCGCGTGCGAATCCTGCAAGCGGCGGAAACCAAACAAGCCAACGGCAGTTACAATGAAACGTATCGCATCGTGCGGCCGGATGGCACGGTGCGCTGGATTCACGACCAGGCGTTTCCGGTGCGCGATGCGGCGGGCGAAGTTATCCGCATCGTCGGCACGGCGGAGGACATCACCGAGCGCCAGCAACACGAACGTCTCGCCCTACGCACGCAGCGGTTGGAGAGCATCGGCACGCTGGCGGGTGGAATCGCCCACGACCTGAACAACGCGCTTGCCCCCATCATGATGAGCGGAGAATTGCTGCGGATGCGGTATCCCGGTGAAGCACAAGTGCTCGACGTGATCGAGGCCAGCGGCAGACGCGCGGCGGACATGGTGCGACAATTATTGACCTTCGCCAAAGGCGCGGAGGGCGAGCGCGTCTCCCTCCAGCCCGGCCATTTGGCCAAAGAGATTCAAAAGATAATGACGGACAGTTTCCCAAAAAACATCCAGTTGATAGTCAAATACGACTCGAAACTTCCGACGGTGCTGGGCGACGCCACGCAGTTGCACCAGGTGCTTCTGAACCTCTGCGTCAACGCCCGCGACGCCATGCCCCACGGCGGCACGCTCACCTTGGAGGCGGAGCGCCGCGAAGTGGACGCCACCTTTGCCAGCTCCGTGCCCGACGCCAAGCCCGGAGAATACGTGGCGCTATGCGTGCGCGATACCGGCACGGGCATCCCGCCGGAAATTCTCGACCGGATTTTTGACCCGTTCTTCACGACCAAAGGCCCGGACAAAGGCACTGGCCTCGGCCTCTCCACCGTCCTGGGCATCATCAAAGGTCACGGCGGATTCCTGCAGGTTCATTCGCAACCCAGAAAAGGCTCGGCCTTCACCGCGTATCTGCCCGCCGATCGCGCGGGAGGTGAAACGCAACACATCACCAAACCGACGGTGGATTACCGCGGGCAAGGGGAAACCATCCTGCTCGTGGATGACGAAGTCGCCGTGCGCGAAATGGCGCGCACGGTTCTGCGTCGGCTGAACTTCGAGCCGTTAACCGCCACCGACGGCACGGATGGCTTGATGCAGGCGGCGCAGCACCGCACCGAGATTCGCGCCGTCATCACGGACCTGCACATGCCTCACATGGACGGCCTGGTGTTTGTCCGCGCGCTGCGGCGGATGCTGCCGAACATCCCCATTGTGGTGGCCAGCGGGCGAATGGAAGACGAGATAGTGGAAGAGTTCAAGACCTTGGGCGTGACGACCCGCCTGGACAAGCCGTTCACCGAAGTTCAACTGGCGGAGGCGTTGAAGAATCTGCTCGCGCCGAAATGAGCCGCCGCTTCAGAAGCGCGGAAAGCAATTCGATTGAGTCCGAGAACGGTTCGATTGAAAGGCATTAGCTGACGACCAGGAATCTTTTCTCCAAGTTGGCCGAGCCTTGATTTTTTGTAGTGGCACAAGCTGCGGCTGACCCCGAGTGCGGCAGCAAGCGTGAGATAGGAAACTGTTTCCATTGGTGAGTCATACTTGGATTGCCCCAGAAAACCCATGCAAGCGCGAACCAAATTCAAGACGACGGTCGCCAGCCTTGTGCTGGCTTCTTTCTTCTTCACAGCGCGTGCCGCCACCACACCGCCATCAGTTCGCCCGCCTGCACCAGCGTCAGTTCCTGCCGCTGGACATCCGTCATGATCGTCATCTGATCCCCTTCTTTCCGACTCATTGTTAATCCCGAACGCCAAAGCTGGACATTGCAAAAATGGTAGGGACAGCGCGCTGCGCTGTCCTCGCCCGCGTGGAGCGGGCGGAACGAAACGTCCTAGGATTCACGCACACGCCCATTCATTCCGTCCCGACTCCGAGTCGGGACGGGGACGCCGCAGCGCGGCGTCCCTACCAACTTCGGAAGTCGGGTTAATGTCTCCATGTTGTGGCCGGGGTTGCTACTGCAACCCGGCCTCTGGGGACATTCTCATGGAGTTCCGACGCACTGCACGTTTCAATTGTCCGCCGGTGACAAGTCTGCTAACGCTTCTCCCGTGAACACCGTCACCGCCAACGGCCAGGCCATCGCGGCCAAGCTGCCTTCCACAATCGAGGAGTTTCTCGTGGCGCAAGGCCTGTTGCCCCGCAGCGTGGTGGTGGAACACAACGGCGAGGCCGTCGCGCCCTCGGAATTTCCCCGTCGCCAGCTCAAGGCGGGCGACCGATTGGAGATCGTGAAGATCGTCGCTGGCGGCTGACCATCTGCAAGGGTCGCACCCTGACACTGCCCACGTTTGGAGTTCCGCCTTCAGGCGGTTCGGCAGTTTCGCCAACCCGAGCCGCATAAATGCGGAACTCCAAACGAACCGTCCACTTGCTTCGGAGACAGTGTCAGGATGCGCCCCCTCTGCAAAGTTTTAGCCGGAAATCTGTTGGCAGATGCGCCGTGGGTTTCTATTTTTGCCGGATGAAATGGAGATTTGAATGGTTGTATCGGTTCGGTCTGGCGTTGCTGCTGGTCTCGATGTTCTGGGCGGTGTGGGCCAACGCGCAGGAGGCGGCGACCAACACCGCCGCGACCGCCATCGCCGCGCCTGTGGCAAAAACAAACGCGCTGGATCAGGTGCTGCTCAAGCTGGATGAACACGCACTGACGTTCGGGCTGAACCGCGTGGAGCTGCTGCGCGAGACAATGTTGCTCGGCCAGCCGGTGTGGAAATATCTCGCCTCGCTCATCTACATCGTGCTCGCGTTCTACGTCGCCAAGCTGCTCGATTTCATCATCGGCGTCTGGCTCAAACGCTGGGCGGAAAAGACGGACACCAAATACGATGACCTCGTGCTGGAGCTGCTGCGCGGGCCGGTGAAGGTCGTGGCGTTCGTCATCTTCCTGCACGTCGGACTGAGCGTATTCCAGTGGCCGGAGACGGCGCAGAAATTTCTTTCGCGCGGTCTCGTCGTCGTCGTGGCGTGCTCCATCACCTACGTCGCGCTCAAGGTGGTGGACCTGCTCATCGGCCTGTGGCGCGAAAAATCCGTCACCTCGGCGGAAGACGATTCGTTCGCCGAACAACTGCTCCCGCTCACGCGCAAAGTGGCGAAGGTGATGGTCGTCATCGCCGCAACCGTGCTCACTGCGGACAACCTCGGCATCAAGATCACCAGCATCCTCGCGGGCCTCTCCATCGGCGGTCTTGCGCTCGGCCTCGCGGCGCAGGACACGGTGGCAAATATGTTCGGCGCGGTGGCCATCTTTCTGGACAAGCCGTTCCGCCTCGGCGACCGCATCAAGGTGGAGAGCGTGGACGGCACCGTGGAAACCATCGGCCTGCGCAGCACGCGCGTCCGCAATCTCGACGGCCACCTCGTCGCTGTCCCCAACAAGACGATGGGCAACGCCATCATCACCAACATCACGCGCCGCCCCATCATCCGCACCGAGATGAACCTCGGCCTGACCTACGATACGCCGGTGGAAAAAGTGAAGCGAGCCACGGCCATTCTGGATGAGATTTTCCGCAGCCATCCGAAAACCTCCGACCTCGTGATCAGCTTCAACAAGTTCACGGATTCTGCGCTGAACATCTTTGTCGTCCACGTCTGGAGCGGTGTGGAGGCGAAGGAGCATTTCGCCGCGTTGCAGGACTTGAACCTGCAGATCAAGCAGCGGTTCGAGGCGGAAGGCATCGCGTTCGCGTTCCCGACGCAGACCGTCCATCTGAAGACCGACGCGGCAAAATGATTTGTCAGCGGCGCGCAACTGCGGCTTAATCTGCGGCCATGGACTCACTCATCAACTTGGTCTGGCACGACGGGAAACTGTTCGGCGTGGACTGGAGCGTATGGAAAATCATCGGCTGGCTGGGCAATGGCGTGTTCTTCTCGCGCTTCTTCGTGCAATGGTATGCCACGGAAAAAAAGAAGCAGGTCGTCGTGCCCACGGCGTTCTGGTGGTTGAGCCTGGCGGGTTCGATCACGCTGCTGGCCTACTCGCTGCACCAGCAGGACTCGGTCTTCATCTTCGCCTACGCGTTCACGTGGATTCCCTACATCCGAAATCTCATCATCCACAAAAAGCACAAGGCCGCGCACCAGGATTGCCCGGCCTGCCAGAAATCGTGTCCGCCTGCGGCCAACTTCTGCTCCGCCTGCGGCGCGAAGCTCGCCACAGCGCAACGCTGACGTCCGTCACTTCTTCGGCGCGGGAGTGGCGAGCAAGCCTGTTTGTGTCCCGCCCGGGGTCAGACCATACTTCGCGAGGATGCCGGCCATCTCGGGGTTGCTGCGGGAATAGTTCTGTAGGTTGGTGACGAACCAAGTGACTTTCGCCGCAGCGCCGGCATCATACTCCGCAATCATCTTCCTGCTTTGCACCACCTGCGCCTTCATGAGCGAAGCCTGGTGCAGGAAAAATAAACCCAGCCCGCCGCACATCAGCAGCAGCGAAGCGAGAACGGCGAGCAACAACAACCGGCAGCTTGAGGAATTTTCAGAGCAGTTCATAAAAGATTATTTCGCGGAAGGTTTGGCGGCGGGAGCGGCGGCAGGCTTGCCGGGTTTCAGTCCCACCTGCTGGAGGATGGGGTCAACGGAGGGATTGCGCTTGCTGTATTCCACCACCTCGTTCGCCAAGCCGGTGATGAGGTTCTGCGTGAGCTGCACGTTCGCCACCCTCGGCTGGAGCGTGCGGAGCTGCCGGAAGCGAAACTCGCAACTCATGGCCAGAATGAAAACCCCCAGCGCCGCCAGACACAGCGCGCCGGCCAGAAAGGAAACCACAGAATCTTTTTGCATAATTCGGGCGAACTATAAACAGTTCGCAAAGCTTGTCCAACGGGTTTTTGACGGGAGGCTGGCGCGTTTTCAAAATCCTGTATCCGCAAAGCTGGCTCGGGGGATGGGCGTGCGCGTTCCCCCGCATCCTAACCTTCTCCCTTGAGGAGAAGGAACAGCCGGTGGCCGCTTGGAAACATTCGCGAGTCGTGTAGCAGAAGTCCGGCGCAGATTGGCCGAAAGGCGGCGAGCGTTTCTCCCTCTCCCCAAGGGAGAGGGCCGGGGTGAGGGGGAAGTGCGCCCTGTCTTTTGCAACGGCTACGAATTAGTGAAACCGCTCTATTGTTTCACCCTGAAATAATATCTGTTCCACGCCCGCACCCACGGCGAAATAAAAAATCCGTGTTCATCCACGCCCGTCCGTGGTTAGTATCCTCCCATGAAAACCGAAGCCCTCCACCTCGGCATGAAAGTCCGCCATCCGCAATACGGCCTTGGCAACGTCAAAACCATCTCCGAAGTCACCGCCGAAATCCTCTTCGACGATGGCACCAAGCGCGCCGTCGCGCCCGATGCCGCCGGCCTCGAACCCGCCGAGCCTCAAGCCGCCGTCACCGGCCTCGCCGTGCCGCTCAAGCAGTTCGTGGATGACACGCTCACCGCCGCTCTCCTCAAGCTCGGCCTCGACAAGCCCGATGCCGTCGTCGCCCAACTCGGCGCGCGCTGGCACGGCGGCAAAGCCATCCTCCATCCTGCCGACCCCGCGCTCCAGACCAAGGAAGTGCCGCTCGAAACCTTTTTTCACAAGGTCGTCATGATCCGCAACAACCTCCGCGTCCTCGAACAGAAAATCAACGCCCACGAGAAACTCAGCGACGGCGAGAAAGTCGAGATGCAGCAATACATCACCAAAAGCTACGGCTCGCTCACCACCTTCAACGTGCTGTTCAAGGAAAAGGAAGACCAGTTCTGAAAACCGAAACCGTCCTCATCACCGGCGCGTCCTCCGGCATCGGCCTCGAACTCGCCCGCTGCTTCGCCGCCGAAGGCTGCCGCCTCATTCTGCTGGCGCGCAACACCGCCGCGCTCGAAACGCTCGCCGCTGAATTGCGCCACGCCCATCAGGCCGAAATCCGCATCCTCACCGCCGACCTGCGCCTGCCGGAAACGCCCGCCCGCATCTTCGCCGCGTTGCAAGCCGAAGGCGTC
The DNA here is from genome assembly GCA_031371425.1 of Verrucomicrobiales bacterium. GTDB lineage: Bacteria > Verrucomicrobiota > Verrucomicrobiia > Limisphaerales > JAFMIX01 > JAFMIX01. The sequence goes on from JANMJO010000038.1 coordinate 7,931, forward strand.
GCCGTGGACGTTCTGGTGAACAACGCCGGTTTCGGCACGCACGGCGAATTCATCGCGACCCCGCTCGACCGCCAGCTCGACATGGTGCAGGTGAACATCACCGCGTTGACGCAACTGACCGGATTATTTTTGCCCGGCATGATTGCGAGGCAGCGCGGCGGCGTGATGAACATCGCCTCCACCGCCGCGTTCCAGGCCGGGCCGTGCATGGCCGTCTATTACGCGACCAAGGCCTTCGTGCTGTCCTTCAGCGAAGCCATCGCCGAGGAACTCGCCGGCAGCGGCGTGACCGTCACCACCGTCTGCCCCGGCCCGACGAAAACCAACTTCGGCCACGTGGCCAACTTCCGCGGCTCGGACTCCGTGATGCGTGCGGCCATGACCGCAGAGGCGGTGGCGCTGCAAGGGCACAAGGCATTCCGGCGCGGACGATTCGTGGTGATCACCGGCCTGCAGAATTTTCTGCCGACGATTGCCGTCCGCCTGCTGCCGCGCATCGTCATCCGCAAGCTTGTGAAACGGCTGATAACAATCCGCAAGCCGGTCCGGGATTAACCCAACTTCCGAAATAGGAATGGGAGCGCGCCCGCCCCGGGCGCAGTTTTCCGCGCCCTCGCGGAAAACCCGGACGCACCGAAGTCATCCAAAGGTTCTTGGCCAACACGCGCCCGCAAGATGCTGCCCCCGACAGCTGATATCGGGGATGACGCGGATAAAAAAACTTGAAGCCGAAACCGGGCGGAAGAGTTGGGAGCACACCTCGGAAGACCAATCTGTTTTCCATCCGCGAAATCCGCGTCATCCGCGGTTACTATTTTGGTTTTTGGGATAAACACGCCCGCTAGGAAGCGGGCGTTCCGGGGAGCGCCCGCTTTCTAGCGGGCATGTTCCAGCGGCATCCTACCGCCTTTGCGGTCTTTGCGCCTCTGCGTTTCTTCCGGAGTTTCACAATCACATCGTTCCGGTTTAATCCGATGGCCAGCCGAGCCGAAGTCCGCAGGGTGAAGGATGGGAGATGGTGCGCACTGCAGGATTTGAACCTGCGACCCCATCCGTGTGAAGGATATGCTCTACCACTGAGCTAAGCGCGCGACCGGCGTGAAAAATATCGCCCGCAAAAAAATCTGCAAGCTAATCCTCGGGCGTTCGCCGTCGTCGGTGTGCATCTTGACACTATTCTTGCGGAAGGGGCAGGCGAGACGCCTGCCCTACGTTGCTGGCGGCTTCGCCGTCAATATAGGACAGCGCGTCTCGCCTGTCCGGGAACAAGGGGGTTTTATTGGCCAACTCGCAACTTTCAACCTGCAACCTGCAACTCAACGGAGCGCGTTCGCCACCGCTTCCGCGAGTTTCGCGCGGTGCGCCGGGTCGGCGATGCGCCGGGCCTCGCGCGGGTTCGAGAGGTAGCCGCCTTCCAGCAGCACGGCGGCGCGGCGTTGCCCGCGCAGCACGCCCATGAAGCGCGCGTGTGCGATGCCGCGGTCGGCATCGCCGTTCACGCCGAGCAGGGCGCGGTGGATGCACGCGGCGTATTGCAGATTTTGATCATCGAAGGAATTATTCGGGAACACGAGCGTCAGGTTGTCCTCGAAATCGCGCGTGAGGCTGGAGGGCATTCCCGTCGGCGTGAGGCAATACGTTTCCAGTCCGTTCGGCTCGGTGTTGGGCGCGGCGGAGTTGAAGTGGAGGCTGAGAAAAAGATCGGCGTGATACGCCTCCGCGAACGCCACGCGGTTGGAGAGCCCGATGTCCGTGTCGTTCGTGCGCGTGAGGAAAACCGTCCAGCCGTTCGTCGCCAGCAACGGCGCGAGCCGCTTCGCCCAGTCCAGCGTGTATTCCTTCTCGTAGTGATTGCCGAGCACGCTCTTTGTGCCGGCGTTGATGCCGCCGTGGCCGGGGTCAATGACGATGATGCGGCTGTTGCGGGCGGGCAGCGGCGCGGCGGCGAGCAGCGGCTGAAGATTTTTCCGCGCATCAATCGCGTGGATGAACAGACGGCCGTTGGTTTCCTGCGGCGCGTAGCCGAGCTGCACGGTCATACCGGCCCAGCGCGCGGTGCGACTGCCTGACTTGACGGCAAGGACGCCGCGCGGTGTGGTGACGGCGTAGCTGGCCTGCGTTCCGCCGGTGAGCCGCTGCGGTGCGTCAAAACCATTCGAGCGGCTCCACTGCGCCAGCGGAATCCACGACGGCGTGACCAGGTTTGTAATCGCCGGCTGAGGTTCAGGTTGCCGGGGCGGCTGCGGCGTAGGCTGCGGCTGCGGGATGATGTGGATGGTGTTCGCGCCTTCCCAATCCGGGGGCGGCACTGGCGTCCGTCGCGTCGGCGTGCTGCAGCCCGCCGCGAGGAGCAGCAGCGCTAGGAACAGATTGCCGGATTTCAACACCGGCACAGTTTGCGGAAGCGCGACGCTGACTCAAGCCGTTTCGGTTTCGATTGGGTGTGATTGAGAAGGGCGCATCTTGACACTGCCCCCGTTTGGAGTTCCGCCTTCAGGCGGCTTGGGCGGATGACCACGCCGGGCCGCGTAAACGCGGAACTCCAAACAGCCCGCCCGTTCGATTCGGGGGTAGTGTCAAGATGCGCCCGATTGGGAACGAAGCGCAAGTTGGGGATTGAATTGACGCCGGTGAACTTTATAGTTTGCGCCGTTGCGCAACGAAACCAAATCCACGACCGCCATGACCCGCACCGCCGCTGAAATCGCCACGCTCCTCAACGGCGAAGTCGTCGGCGACGGCAGCGTGTTGCTCCGCAGCTTCGCACCCGCGTCGGTGGCGAAAGCTGGCGACCTTACCTTCGCGGAGAACGACGAGTATCTCGCGCAAGCCGAGACCAGCGCGGCCAGCGCCATCCTCGTCAACACCAGCATCACCTCGACGAAAAAAGTTTTAATCCGCGTGGCCAACCCGCGCGCGGCGTTCGCGAAAATCCTGACGCTGTTTTTTCCCGAACCGGTCTTCGCCCCGGGCATCCACCCCACGGCGGTCGTGGCGGCGAGCGCGAAGGTTGATGCCTCGGCGCACGTTGGGCCGCATTGCGTGGTGGGCGAGCGCGTGACCCTCGGCGCGAGGACGGTGCTGCGCGGCGCCAACCACATCGGCGATGACTCCGCCATCGGCGACGACTCGCAGTTATTTCCGCAGGTGACGGTCTATCCGCTTTCACAAATTGGCAATCGCGTGCGCGTGCATGCTGGATCAGTGATTGGCGCGGACGGGTTCGGTTATGTTTTTGACTCCGGCGCGCACCAGAAAGTTCCGCAGGTCGGCAACGTGCTCATCGGCGATGATGTGGAGATCGGCGCGAACGTGACGATTGACCGCGGCGCGCTCGGCTCGACGGTTATCGGCTGCGGCACGAAGATAGACAACCTCGTGCAGATCGCGCACAACGACGTCATCGGCGAGCATTGCATCGTGTGCTCGCAGACGGGCATCGCCGGCAGCGTGACGCTGGGCAACTACGTCGTCATCGGCGGCCAAGTGGGTTTGGCCGGGCACATCCATATCGGCGACAAGGCCATCATCTCCGCGCAATCCGGCGTGATGCGGGATGTTCCGCCCGGCGAAAAATTGTGGGGCACGCCCGCGCAGCCGGACCGGCAGACCAAGCGCCAGTATCTTGCGGTGCAGCAGTTGCCAGAATTGATCCGGCGTGTGGCGGCGCTGGAGAAAAATTCCGGCGGCAAATCGGAATAGACTCGAGGGGGACTCATCCGGACACACGGTGCTCGCCACCAGTGGCGCCATGCGTAGCCACAGCATCTGGATCAAGGGTATCAGCGTCGGATTGTCGGCGATCCGATAGATCTCAAAATGAAACGCCATGCTCAAGGAAGTGTGGGCGTGCGGGTCCGCATTGTGGATGCTCTGTTCGATGCCGCTTTGCAGCGCCCGCAGGTGCTCGATCTGGACCAGCGTGATATTGCGTGCGGCCAGCGCCGCCGCCTTGCCCTCTAGGAGCTGACGCAGCTCGAGGATCTGCTCTACCTGCCGACGGCTCAGTGCCGGCACCCGCGCTGACCGGTTTGGCAAGGCCTCAAACGCGCCCTCCGAGGTAAGGCGGCGTAACGCCTCACGGACCGGCATCTCGCCGATCGAGAATTCCTTGGCGAGCGAACGCAGCGTCACCACTTCGCCCGGCCGATAGTTTCCGGCGAGCACGGCCTCCTTC
>JANMJO010000039.1:0-9981 GCA_031371425.1 Verrucomicrobiales bacterium
CGAGGACAAAAATTTCAACACCATCAAAGTCAGCCCCGTGTTCTATTGGAGCGACGCGGAGATGGAAAATTATCTCAAGCAGCACAACCTGCCGAACGAGTGGGATTACTTTGACCCCGCCAAGGCCGACGACAAGCGCGAATGCGGCCTCCACGCCGCGTGGGGCGGAGAGGCGGCCAAGCAGCACTGATTTATCCGCAGATGACGCAGATGGCCGCAGATTTTTTCTGCCATCTGCGTGAATCTGCGAAATCTGCGGACAAAAAATATGACGTCGTATCACCTAGACCACTTGCAATATCTGGAGACCGAAGCAATTCACATCATGCGTGAAGTCGCGGGGCGAATTCGAGCGCCCCGCCCTGCTCTTCTCCGGCGGCAAGGATTCCATCTGCCTGCTGCGCCTCGCGGAGAAAGCGTTTCGCCCATCCGACATTCCGATGCCGTTCTTGAACGTCGAGACCGGTCATGAATTTCCCGAGTTGCTGGAATTCCGCGACCGCCGCGCGAAGGAACTCGGCGCGAAGCTCATCGTCCGCACCGTGGACGAGGCCATCAAGAAAGGCACGGCGCATCCCGCGCCCGGCGAGATCAGCCGCAACAAACTGCAGATTCCCGTGCTGCTCGGCGCGATTGAGGAGTTCCGTTTCGATTGCGCCATCGGCGGTGCGCGGCGCGATGAGGAGAAGGCGCGCGCCAAGGAACGGTTCTTCAGCTTCCGCGACGCGTTCGGCCAGTGGGACCCCAAAGCCCAGCGCCCAGAGATCTGGAATCTCTACAACGCGCGACTCAACTCCGGCGAGAACATGCGCGTCTTCCCACTCTCCAACTGGACGGAGATGGACGTGTGGGAATACATCAAGAAGGAGAAACTCGAAGTGCCGAATATTTATTTCAGCCACGAGCGCGACTGTTTCCGTCGCGGTGGCCAATGGCTACCCGTGCCACCGCCGCACACCGACATCACCAAGCCCGATCCGTTCGCGGGTGGACGTCCGAAGCCGAGCGACGAAATCAAGCAACTCATCGTCCGCGTCCGCACCATCGCGGACATGATCAGCACCGGCATGATCGAGTCGAAGACGGACACGATTGACGACATTATCGCCGAAGTCGCCGCCGCGCGCGTGACCGAGCGCGGCTCCCGCGCCGACGATAAAGTCAGCGAGGCCGCGATGGAAGACCGCAAGAAGGCCGGATACTTTTGAAGCTGGAAGTTAGGAGTTGGAAGCTGGGATGATTACCTTTGAACAACTTGAAGCATGGCGAGAGGCCAAAGTGCTGGCGGTGGAAATCTATAAGCTGGGGCGGGTGAAGCCACTGGCGACGGATTTTAGTTTACGCGACCAAATTCAGCGGGCGGGCGTTTCCGTCATGTCGAATATTGCCGAAGGTTACGAGCGGTTGCATCTCCTAGAGAAACGCCAGTTTTACAACGTTGCCCGTGCGTCGTGCGGTGAATTGCGTTCGCAATTGCATTTGTTGCGTGACCTTGAATTTATTTCGGAAAAACAATTTGAAACCTTATTTGAACAAGCCAACCGCGTCGGTCGTTTGACCAGTGGCTTGCTACGTTCATTGGAAAGCCACTAATCATTTATGAGTTCGCAAGCCAAGCCCCCAACTCCCAACTCCCAACTCCCAGCTTCTCAACACCCCATTGAACTCCTCCGCTTCAACACTTGCGGCAGCGTTGATGACGGCAAGTCCACACTCATCGGCCGCCTCCTCTATGATTCAAAGAATCTCATGGAGGACCAACTCGAAGCACTCGAACGCTCCGCCGACATCACCGGCGGCGGGCAAATAAACTTGGCCAACCTCACCGACGGCCTCCGCGCCGAGCGCGAGCAAGGCATCACCATTGACGTCGCCTACCGCTACTTCGCCACGCCCAAGCGCAAGTTCATCGTCGCCGACACGCCCGGCCACGTGCAATACACCCGCAACATGGTCACCGGCGCGAGCACGGCCAACCTCTCCATCGTCCTCGTGGACGCCCGCCTCGGCGTCATCGAGCAGACGCGGCGGCACAGTTACATCGCCGCGTTGCTCGGCATTCCTCACATCATTTTCGCCGTGAACAAAATGGACCTCGTGGACTGGAGCGAGGCGCGCTTCATTGAAATCCGCGACGCCATCGAGAGCTTCCTACCCATGCTCGGCGCGTTCAAAGACGTGAAATTCATCCCCATGAGCGCGCTCAACGGCGACAACGTCGTCGAACCCTCCGCGCACACACCGTGGTATGAAGGCCCCACACTCCTCTCGCACCTCGAGACCGTCCACATCGCCAGCGACTGGAACATGAGCGCCTTCCGCCTGCCCGTGCAATGGGTCAACCGCCCCAACAACCCCACCAACCACGACCTCCACGACTTCCGCGGCTTGAGCGGCCAGATCGCCGGCGGCATCGTCAAAGTCGGCCAGAAAATCATGGTCCTGCCCAGCGGCCTCAAGAGCACCGTGAAAAAAATCTGGACCTACGACGGCGAACTCACCGAAGCCTTTTGCCCCCAATCCGTCACCCTCGTCCTCGAGCACGACCTCGACATCAGCCGCGGCGACATGATCATCGGCCTAGAGAACCTGCCCGGCATGAACAGCGACCTACACGCGCGCATCTGCTGGATGCACCAGCGCCCATTGCAGCGCGGCAACAAATACTTCCTCAAACACGGCAACCAAACCGTGCAAGCCATCGTCACCAGCGTGGAGAGCCGCATCAACATCCAGAACTACGAACCCGAACACGGCGTCGTAGATTTGCCCCTGAACAGCATCGGCGAAATCCGGCTCAAGACCTCCAAGCCCCTCATCTACGACGGCTACACCGGCAACCGGCTGACCGGCTCATTCATCCTCGTCGAACAAGGAACAAACCAGACCGTCGGCGCGGGAATGCTGATCGCTCCACTCGAAGCCGTGAAGCCCGAATACAACGACTTCGCCATCTAGAGCGCGAACCATCCTCCACAAAACAAAAAACGCCGGACTCGCGTCCGGCGTTTTGTTTTGAATTCGTTTCCGCGTCAGGCTGTGGCGGCTTTGTCCAGGCTGGCTTTGAGGTCGCGCTTGCTCCGCGCACCGACCATCTGCTCCACAACCTGCCCGCCCTTGAAGACCAGCAGCGTGGGGATGGCGCGCACGCCGTATTGCGCGGCGATGGCCGGATGGTCGTCAATGTTCACCTTGGCGATCGTGACCTTGCCGGCGTATTCCGTGGCAAGCTCGTCCAGCACGGGAGCGAGCATCTTGCACGGCCCGCACCATTCCGCCCAAAAATCCACGAGGGTCGGGGTTTGAGATTCCAAAACTTCCTTGCCGAAACTGTCGGCGGTCAAAATTGAGATGTTTGCTGATGCCATAAAATCCGGTTGCGTGTTTGTTGTTTGAGTTGGGGGCGGGAATCAGATGAACCAGTCCAGCCACACGCCCAAGGTGCTGACGATGGCGATGATGCCGGCAACGGCAGCGACTATGGTGAGGGCGGTGTCCAGTTTGCTCGCCGTGACGGGGGCGGCAGCGGCGACGGGGCGTTTCGCGGCAGGGGCGGCGCCGGGCTTGCCAGCGGTCGCGGCGGCGACAGGTGCCGCGCCGGAACGTTGGCCAATGCCGGGAGCAGAGAGGGCGGGAGCGGCGGCGCTGGGCGGAGTCATGTTAGCCAGCTTCGGTGCTCCGGGCGTGCCGGCGGGGCCGCCGGGCGGGAGCGTGGGCAATTTGATGGTCGGCGCCGCAGTGGGTTTCGGCGGCAGGCTGATGCGCACCGTCTCCTTCTTGGGCTGCACTTTGCCGGTTTCTTTTTTCGGCGGCATGGCGCCGGATGGCGCGCCGGGAATATTCGGGATGTTCGGAGTGTTTTCGTCCATAAATCTCGGTGGGCAAGCTAAAGTTGCCCCGCGCCGCTGTCAAATTGTAATTCGGAAAAAACAACACGCCGCGCGCTTCTGGAATGTGGCAATGCCCGCATTTGCGTTGGATTTTTTTCGCGCCACTGCTTAGATTGCCCGCATGGCTGAAACAAGTCCGAATAGTCTGCCGCATGATTTGAAGGCGTGGTTACGCAAAGGCAACGAGGCGCTCCAGCGCGACAACTTCGATTACGCCATCGCCCTCTACAACCAGATCCTGGACAAAGAACCCGCCTGCTACGAATGCCGCGAATCCCTCCGCGCCGCGCAGCTCGGTAAGGCTGGCAATGCTGGCGGCTTCTTCAAAAAGGCCCTCAGCTTCGCAGGATCTTCTCCGCAGCTCACCAAGGCCAAACTCGCCCTCGGCCGCAATCCGCTCGAAGCCATCGCCACCGCCGAGCAGATCCTCAACAGCGACCCGCACAATTCCAGCGCCCACAAGATTCTCGCCGAGGCCGCGCTCGCCGCCGATATGCCCCGAACCGCAGTCCTCTCGCTCGAGGCCGTGGTTAAAGCCGCACCCGACGACAAACAGCTCGTCACGCAGCTCGCAGAAGCCCTCGCCAAATCCGGCAACATCAACCGCGCCGAACAGTTGTTGAGCGAACTCTACCGCGCCCATCCCACCGACGGCGAAATCTCCAAGCAGCTCAAGAACATCTCCGCCCTCAAGACGATGGGCGAAAGCGGCTACGAAAAAATCGGCGCAAGCGGCGGCTCGTATCGCGACATTCTGAAAGACAAGGATGAGGCCGTTTCGCTCGAGCAAGAGAAGCGCGTGGAGAAGAGCGATGACGTCGCTGCCAGACTCATCGGCGAATACGAGGCACGGCTGCTCAACGAACCGAACAACCTCAAACTCCTCCGCGATCTGGGCGAGCTTTACACGCAGAAACAGGACTTCGACCGCGCCCTCGGCTATTACGAACGCATCAAGACCTCCGAAGGCGGCAGCGATTCCACGCTCGACCGCAACATCGCCGTCACCGTCATGCGGAAATACGACCACCAGATTTCCCAGCTCGATCCCGCCGCGTCCGACTACACCGACCGCGCCGCGCAATTGCAGGCCGAGAAGCTCGCCTACCAACTCGCCGAATGCCAGAAGCGCGCCGAACGATTCCCCACCGACCTCATCATCCGCTTCGAACTCGGCCAGCTCTACCTCCAAGCTGGCAAGGTCACCGAAGCCATTCAGGAATTGCAGAAGGCGCAGAACAACCCGCACAAGCGCATCTCCGCCATGAGCCTGCTCGGTCAATGCTTCGCACGCCGCAACATGAACGACTCCGCCGTGCGCATGATCCAGAACGCGCTCAAGGAAAAGGTCGGCTTCGACGACGAGAAAAAGGAACTCATCTACCAACTCGCCTGCGTCTTTGAAAAGATGGGCAAGAAACAGGAAGCCCTCGAACAGTTCACCGTCATCTACGAAAGCGACATCGGCTACAAGGATGTGGCCGCCAAGGTGGACGCGTTTTACGCGGGGCAATGATCACCGATCCCGCTACAACAGATAATCCGCCAGCACTTCGAGCGCGACGGCGCGACCTTCAAAAATTGTCAGCCTGCATCAATTTTCCCGACGAAATCAGCCGGTGAAACCGCCTTAACCCGCGAAAGTTTGTAATCCTTCACGTTGCGCGTCACGATAAAGTCAGCTTCGAATTTCCCAGCGCAGACGCTTTGCAGCGCATCCTCAAAATCAGGGAAGCCGGAACGGATGGCCGCACGCGCCGCCTCCGTATCGCCACCGACCACCTCGATGAACGAAAGTAAGTCCTCGAAAAACTTCAACGCCCTTTTGCCGTCGTCGGCCAGATAATAGGCATTCGCCAGCGTGTGCCAAGCAATCGCACCATGGATTTTGCCAGTCTCGCAGGCATCGAGAACGCACGCGGAATCGGCTAGAAACTTTTCACGACCAGCCATCACGTCCAGCAGCACGTCGCAATCCAGCAGGATTTTCACAAGTATTTTTTGGCGAGTTGCGTTGCTCGGCGATCCATTTTTCCCGGCGCGCGCAAACCAACCTTGCCCGCCCACCGTTGGGAAAACGGTTTGCCGCTGCGAACATGATTGCGCCCGGCCATGAAGAGGCTCTCCACCAATTTCGAGACGCTGATCCTCTTTTTGCGCGCGAGCTGCTGCCCAAAGGCGAGCGACTCCTTGCTCAAGTGCAGATGAATGCGTTGGATGTTCATGCCCACAAACTAGCATTTGTGGGCTACATGTCGAGAACGATTGCCACCGCAAAACCTCCGACAAAATCACCGATCTCGCTTCAACAGATACTCCGCCAGCGCTTCGAGCGCGACGGCGCGACCCTTGAAAGTCTTCAGCGCGGCGAACGCCTTGCCCGTCAGTTGCGCCGCAATCTTCCGCGATTTCTCCAGCCCCACGATGGAGGGATAAGTCGCCTTCTGCACCGCCACGTCCTTGCCCGCCGTCTTGCCGAGTTGCTCGCTGGTCTGCGTCACGTCCAAGATGTCGTCAATCACCTGGAACGCGAGGCCCACGTTGTAGCCAAAGTCGGTCAATGCTTTGAGTTGCGCGGGCGTGCAATTCGCGCTCATGCCGCCGAGCCGCACGGAGCAGCACAGCAGCGCGGAGGTCTTGCGCTCGTGGATGTAGCGGAGTTCGGGCACGGAAAGTTTTTTGCCCTCGCCTTCCAAATCCGCCACCTGCCCGGCGATAAGTTGCAGCGAGCCGGACGCCCGGGCGATTTCCAGAATCAAATCCTGATGCGAATAGCGCGCCCAGCCTTTGGCTTGCGCGGCAATCTCAAATGCCTGCGTCAACAGCGCGTCGCCCGCCAGCACGGCGATGCCTTCGCCAAAAACTTTGTGGTTGGTCGGCTTGCCGCGACGGAAATCGTCGTTGTCCATGCCCGGCAAATCGTCGTGGATGAGCGAGTAGGTGTGGATGCACTCGACAGCGCAAGCGAACGGCATAGCGTCGGCTTCCTTGCCGCCGCAGGCAGCAGCGGCGGCGAGCGTGAGCAATGGGCGCATCCGCTTGCCGCCGGCAAAGAGCGAGTAGCGCATGGCGCGGTGAATGGTCGCGGGCCGGGTCTTCTCGGACGGGAGAAACCGGTCAAGCGCGGCATTGACCGCCACGGCGCGGGTGGCGGCGAATTGCTTGAGGTTGAATGGGGCGGGACTGGGGTTCGTGGCGGTTTTCATTCGATTTTGCGTGGTGTTTTTAGGGAAAGACGGCGGGCGAAGCAAGCGCGCATTCGGAATTTTTATATTGCACCTGACGCCCAACCCGCTATCGTGACGCGCTCGAATAACAACTGGAATATTCCCTTGAACGCTGAACTCAACAAAAAAGCTTTGGAAAAGGTTGGTAACCCCAACGTCCTCATCAACCTCGTCTCGCAACGCGTGCGCCAGCTCAACGGCACGGGCAACCTGAGCCGCCCGCTCGTGGAAATGACCCCGGGCATGGGCTTCGCCGATGTCGCGCTGATGGAGATCATCGAGGAAAAGATGGGCTTCTTCGTGCCTGAACACGTGGTCACCGCCCGCAACACCGGCAAGAAAAAGAAGAAACATTAAAGCCAGTAGGCGGAACGAGGTAACCATTCTTTCTGCCGGGGCGGCTGGTTTCCTGAAAATTTCCTGCTTCATTCATTAATTTGAATGAAGCATTTTTGTTTCTGCATTCTGCATTTTTCAATCTACCTTTAGTTTGTGTCCGACATCCTGACCAACTCAAAAGCCCGCCACGATTACCTCATCCTCGACACCTTCGAGGCGGGCATCGTGCTGCACGGCACGGAGGTCAAGGCGCTGCGCGCCGGCAAAGGACAGATCGCCGACGCCTTCGCCCGCGTGGACAAGGATGAGGTCTTCCTGCATAACGCGCACATTGACGAATACTCCCACGGCAACCTGCAAAACCATCAGCCCAAGGCCGTCCGCAAACTGCTCCTGCACAAATCGGAGATCCACAAGCTCGCCGTCCTCGCGGCGGTCAAGGGTCACACGCTCTTTCCCCTCTCCTGCTACTGGAAGAACGGCAAAGTCAAAGTGCTGCTCGCCGTCGGCAAGGGCAAGCAGGAGTTCGACCGCCGCGACGACATCCAGAAGCGCGAATCCGACCGCGAGCTGAAGCGTGCGACGATGAAATACTCCAAAGGGAAGTGAGAGCGAAGATGGAAGCTTGAGGATGGACGATGGAAAAGAAAAATGGCGTCCCTCACGGAACGCCATCCTCCCTCTTCAATTCTTTATCCTCGCGGAAAAATCAGGCCTTCTTGGCCTTCGCCTCGTCGCCCTTTTTCCATGTGCGCTTGGGTGCTTTGGTGACCAGACCCTGCTTGAGGGCTTTGGCCGTGACGCGCATGTAGCGCACTTCGCCATTCACAATCGCCTTCACGCGCTGCAAGTTCGGTTGGAACTTGCGCTTGGTGATCGCGGTCACGTGCGTGCCGATGCCGCCCTTTTTCTTCGCCTTACCCGAGCGCCAGATGATGTTGCCTTTAATCGCGCCCTTGCCGGTCAATTCACAAATTCTTGCCATAAATTTTCTTTCGTTAAACGAGCGCAGAAAGTAACAACCACAAGCGTTGTTGCAAGTTTTATTTCTCAATTTTTCCGTGCGTTCCCCCGTCAACCCTCCTATTTTCACCCCGCTTTATGGCTACCTTGAAACCTTTCGCCGCGCTGCGGCCCAAACCTGAACTCGCCCCTCAAATCTGCGAGTTGCCCTACGACGTCATGTCCTCCGACGAGGCGCGAGCGATGGCGGCAGGCAATCCCTTGAGCTTCCTGCACGTCAGCAAACCGGAGATTGACCTCCCCGCCGCCACCGACATCTACGCGCCGGAAGTTTACGCCAAGGGCAAAGAAAATTTCGCCAAACTCATCGCCCAAGGCGCGCTCCAGCAGGACGCGCAACCGTCCTTCTACCTCTACCGCCAAATCATGGGCAACCACGCGCAGGTCGGCATCGTCGCCGCCGCAAGCTGCGAAGAATACCTCGCGAACATCATCAAGAAACACGAGTTCACGCGCCCCGACAAAGAGGACGACCGCGTGCGCCACATCGAAGCGCTCGACTCCCAGACCGGCCCGGTGTTCCTCACCTACCGAGCGCAGGACGCGCTCGATGGATTCATTGCGAAAAAAATCACCGGGACGCCCGCCGTGGATTTCACCGGCAAGGACGGCGTGCGCCACACCTCCTGGGCCATCAGCGACGCGGTTGGAATCCAGTTCATCGCCGACCAGTTCGCGCAAATCCCCTTCCTCTACATCGCCGACGGCCACCATCGCAGCGCGGCGGCGGCGCGGGTTTATTTGAAACGCAAGGCAGCGGCTTCCTCGGTTCGGAGTTCCGCGTTTACGCGGCCCGGACCGCCTGAAGGCGGAACTCCAAGCCCGGATCACAGCGGACAATTTCTCTCCGTGATTTTCCCGCACAACCAGATGCAGATCCTGCCCTACAACCGCGTGCTGAAAGATTTGAACAGCCTCACGCCCGATGCGTTGCTGCAAAAGCTGGCCACTGTGTTCGACATCAAGCCCGGCGGTGCGCCCAAGCCCGCCCGCAAACACGAACTCGGTCTGTTCATCAACGGCCAATGGCGCGCGCTCACCTTCAAGCCGCAATTCACCGCCACGCCCGACCCCATCGAGCGCCTCGACGTGACGCTGTTGCAGAAGCACGTTCTCGCGCCGCTGTTCGGCATTGACGACCCGCGCACTAGCAAGCGCATCAACTTCGTCGGCGGCATCCGCGGTACGGCGGAGTTGGAGAAGCTCGTGAACAGCGGCGACTACGCCTGCGCCTTCAGCATGTTCCCCACGAGCATCGAAGACCTGATGACCATCGCCGACGCCGGCGGCATCATGCCGCCCAAGAGCACCTGGTTCGAGCCGAAGCTCCGCGACGCGATGTTCTGCCACATGATTTGAACGTAGCCGCGTTTGTGAAAACGCGGATTCCGCGCTTTCACAAGCGCGGCTACAAGCTTGGCGAACGCCTTCGGTTCGTATCTAATCTGCCCGCCGTGAACCGCTCCGCCTTAACCCGTTTCGCCTGGCTTTCCATCGCCGCC
>JANMJO010000064.1:0-2636 GCA_031371425.1 Verrucomicrobiales bacterium
GCGTCAATGCGGCGGTCGCGGAGGAATGGCCAGTGGGTGCGGGTGGTGTCCACTTTGCCCAAGTCCACGGGCACGAGGAGGGTTTCTCCGTTCTTCACGCCGGAATGGTTTCCAAATTTTCCCGCCCAATTTCCACAGAGACTGTATCCAAGCGTGCGTCGCCCGGACGATAGGACATCAATTCCACGCCGATGGGCTGGCCAGTAATGTCGTCTTTGAGCAGAACGACGCCATCGCCTAGTTCGGTGGCCACCTGATTTTTGCGCGGGGACTGCCAGAATACGGTCAGCAGTTCCATGCCGGGTTCGTAATAGATTTTTACTTGTGCCATATCGTTTCGCCTTCTTTGATCGCGTCGGTTTGATACGCGGTAATCAAAAAGCCTTCGCTGTTTGCGTGGCGGGCCACGGCCACGACCCAGCGCCGGTTGCCTGCCAGATAGAATAGCAGAACATTCTCATCGCGGCTACTGCGGTGAATTTCGTCCGGTGACGCCAAAGCTTGCTTCACCAGTTCCAATTGCCCGGCGAGGTCGGGGTGTTTGAGAATTATCTTCTGCCAGTAAGACGCCGAAGTTCTCACTTTGAATCCCAAGGGCGTGAGAATTTCAAATAGTGGGTCGGGTGCTTCGGGCATATTCGATTTTGGCGTTAATCAATCAGCCGCTTGGTCAAGCCGCCGTAGGCGTCAATGCGGCGGTCGCGGAGGAATGGCCAGTGGGTGCGGGTGGTGTCCACTTTGCCCAAGTCCACGGGCACGAGGAGGGTTTCTTCTTTCTTCACGCCAGCTTTGGCGATGATTTCACCGGACGTGCCGGCGACGAAGCTTTGTCCCCAGAACTCCAAACCGTCGCCGCCCACGCCGGCGATCTTCTCGTGGCCGACGCGGTTGATGGACGCGACGTAGCAGCCGTTGGCGACGGCGTGGCTGCGCTGGATGAGTTCCCACGCGCTGTGTTGGCGTTCGCCGTAAATCTTTTTCTCGCTGGGATGCCAGCCGATGGCGGTGGGGTAGAAAAGAATCTCCGCGCCTTGCATCGCGGTGAGTCGCGCGGCTTCGGGATACCATTGATCCCAGCAGATGAGCACGCCGAGCTTGCCGAACTTGGTCTTCCATGTGCGGAAGCCGAGGTCGCCGGGCGTGAAATAAAACTTCTCGTAGAACAAAGGGTCGTCGGGGATGTGCATCTTGCGATACACGCCGAGGAACGAGCCGTCGGCGTCAATCACGGCGGCGGTGTTGTGATAGACGCCGGACGCGCGCTTCTCAAACAACGAGGCGATGATGACGGACTTGTATTTCTTGGCAATCTTCTGGAAGGCGTCGGTGGTCGGGCCGGGAATCTTTTCGGCGAGCTTGAAGTGTTCGTGGTCTTCGCTCTGGCAGAAGTATTGGGAGCGGAAGAGTTCTTGCGTGCAGATGATGTTTGCGCCGGACTTGGCGGCGCGCTCGACGGCGGCGAGGGTTTTCTTCAGGTTGGCTGCGGGGCTGGCGGAGCAACTGGTCTGAACCAAACCCAACGTGACGGTGGAGGACGTTTTGCGCTTCATGAATCAGGCTTTGGCGATGCGCGCGGTGTGTTCGAGGACTTGCGTGCCGCCGCGGGCGATGGCTTCCGCAGCGGGCACATGCTGGCCGAAGAGTTCGCGGATGAACTTGCCGAGCGTCTCGTTGGTGGGGCCGTAGCCGGCGTGGTAGATGTAGTATTCGAGCGCGGTCATCAGGTCGTCGGCGGTGGCGTAACGCTTATCGAGGTCGCGGGCGAGGCACTTTTGGAGGATGTCGTTGAGCGGGTCGTCAATGCGGCTGTCGAGTTGCCGGAAGTCGGGGATGGGCATGCGCATGATGCGCTGGCGGGATTCCTCGGGTGAGTCGGCCTTGAAGATGTTCCGCCCGAGCAGCAGATGCGCGAGGACGACGCCGGCGGAAAAAACATCGGAGCGTTTGTCGGTAATCTTGAAGTCGGCTTGCTCGGGGCTCATGTAGTCGGCCTTGCCGGCGACGACTTCGCCCCTCGTTGTCGGCGAGGAAGCCGCGCGCCTTGGCGATGCCGAAGTCGGTGAGCTTCACGTCGCCCTCGAAGGCGATCATGATGTTCTTGAGGCTGACGTCGCGGTGGACGATGCCGAGGGTTTTGCCGTCCTTGTCAGTCTTGGCGTGCGCGTAGGCGAGTCCACGCGCGACGCGGCTGGTGATGAAGACGGCGAGTTCGCGGGGAAGGACGCGGTTGCGCGCGTGGAGCTGCTGGGTGAACTGTTCGAGGTTCACGCCTCGGATGAGTTCCATGGCGATGAAATACATCCCTTTGACTTCGCCGAGGTGGTAGGTCTGGACGATGTTCGTGTGAATCAAGTCGGCGACGAGCTTGGCCTCGCCGATGAAGTTCTCGATGAACTCCGATTGGCTGGCGTAGTTCTGGCGGACGACCTTGATGGCGACGCGCTTGACGAACTGTCGCGCACCGTGCTGCTCGGCCTCATACACGATGCCCATGCCGCCCTCGAAAATTTTGCGGACGATGTCGTAGCGGAAACCGCAATCAATGGTAAACAGACTCACGCGTGGATGGTGGAAAACGGTGGCGTGAAGTCAAGCTTGCGCTCGTTTCGAGTGTGACTGGTAATGCCGGGCAGAGA
>JANMJO010000077.1:0-15526 GCA_031371425.1 Verrucomicrobiales bacterium
GCATTTCGACAACGAGATTCAGGTGGATCAGTTGAAGAAGACCAAAGGCGTGCGCATCGAGAACATCAAACCGCAATACGACCGCTACCACATTCCCGGCAACAAGAGCATCTATATGCTTGCCGAAGGCCGGCTCGTGAATCTCGGCTGCGCTACCGGCCATCCGTCGTTCGTGATGAGCAACTCGTTCACGAACCAGACCCTCGCGCAGATTGACCTCTGGGCGAACAAGGACAAATACGAAAAGACCGTCTATCGCCTCTCGAAGAAGCTCGACGAAGAAGTCGCACGTTTGCACCTGGAAAAAATCGGCGTCGTGCTGACCAAGCTGACGAAGGCGCAGGCTGATTATCTCAACGTGCCGGTCGAAGGGCCGTATAAGCCGGAGCATTACCGCTACTAAAATTTGGTAGGGCTGACCTGCTGGTCAGCCTGATTGGGGCGGCGCAGCAACGCCGCCCTACCCGAAAACATTTCACAGGCGCGTCAGCCATGACGCGCCTTTTTTGTTTTATGCGAAGTTTCTGACGGCAGTCGCAAAGCGACGACAGGAAATTAGCCAGCTACGAAGTGGCTGGTCGGGTGATGTGGAAGTTTTTTTCGTCCCAGCGGGACGACGGAATGACGGGCGAATCCGCCGTCCATTCAGGACGGATTCGGTTGGGGCGATGTTCTAGCCACCGTGTGGCTGGCTAATTTCCGGTTGTCCCTTCGGGACGAATCCAACTTCAGCAAGGTGGCGAAGTGACGAGTGTGAAATCATTCCCTGCGTCCGGTGCTGGCCACGCGCTGCGGCTGGTCTCCGCGACACAGCCGCGCTCCGCCGACTAGGGATCTCGGACTTCGACCGGGAAATCAAACGCATCGAGGGCAATCATCCGTGAGTGCCATCCGTAACTCTCGTGATGAACCATTCGTTCACGAACCGGACGCTCGCGCAGATTCATCTCGGGGCGAACTAGGACAAACCGCTGACACAAGCTGTTTTCCATTGTGGGCAAGAAGTTCTTTCCAACCGCCGGGCTTCCGGCTATTCCTGCTGCATGGCACAGGCAAGCCACACGGGTGAAAGGGTATTGCGGGGCATTCCGGTTTCTGCCGGAGTCTGCCGCGGGAAAATTCTCGTCCTCTCCAAACCGCAGACGGGCATTCCCAAACGCCAGCTCGCCGACCATGAACTCGCCGCAGAAATCAACCGCCTCGGCCAGGCGCTCAACCAGACCCGCCACGACATCCTCGAAGTCCAGCGGCAGGTGACCGCCAGCGTCGGTGCAGCGGAGGGCGGCATATTCGACGCGCACATGCTCGTGCTCGAAGATCCGGCGGTGATTGACGAGGCGACGCGCTTGATCGAGCAGGACAAGGTCAACGCGGAATTCGCCTTCCATACCGTCGCGGAAAAATACGCCACCGCCCTCGCCGCCATCGAGGACGAATACCTGCGCGAGCGCGCGACCGACATGCGCGATGTGGCCGCCCGCGTCTTGAACAGCCTGCTCGGTCAGCGTCACGGACCGGACCTGCGCAATCTTTCCGAGCCTTGCATCATCATCAGCCACGACCTCACGCCCGCCACGACCGCGCTGCTCGACAAGAAGATGGTTCTCGGCTTTGCCACGGACGTGGGCAGCCCGACCTCGCACACGGCCATCATGGCGCGTTCGATGCGCATTCCGGCGGTGGTGGGTTTGACCGTTGCCAGCGAGCTGCTGCATGACGGTGATTACGCGCTGCTCGATGGTTTCAACGGGGCCATCATCATTAACCCCACAGACCAGACGCTGTTTGAATACGGCCAGCTCGTCCGCCGGCAGGATTCGTTGCAGGAAAAACTGCGCGAGGTGAAGGATCTCCCCGCTGTCACGCTCGATGGACATCACGTCATGCTTTCCGCCAACATCGAGCAGGCGGAGGACGCCGCTGCGGTGAAGGATTGCGGCGCGGAAGGCGTGGGCTTGTTCCGCACGGAATACCTCTTCATCAATCGCGACACGCTGCCGACCGAGGCCGAGCAATACGCCGCCTACCTGCAAGTCGCCACCGCGCTCAAGCCCCAGCCTGTCGTCATCCGCACACTCGACCTCGGCGGCGATAAATTCCTTTCCCACCTGCAGGTGACGACGGAGATGAATCCGTTTCTCGGCTGGCGGGCCATCCGCTTCTGCTTGCAGGAGACGGTGATCTTCCGCGCCCAACTGCGGGCCATCCTCCGCGCCAGCGCCACCGGCAACGTCAAGATGATGTATCCCATGATCTCCGGCCTCGACGAGGTCGCGCAGGCCAACGCCCTGCTGGAGACGTGCAAGGCGGAACTGCGGGCGGAGCAAGTGGCGTTCGATGAAGCTCTGGAGGTGGGCGTGATGATTGAGATTCCCTCGGCCGTGATGGTGGCGGACGCGCTGGCTCGCCGCACAAAATTTTTCAGCATCGGCACGAACGACCTCATCCAATATTCCCTGGCCGTGGACCGGATGAATGAAAAGATCGCCCATCTCTACGAGCCGACGCATCCGGCCATCCTGCGCCTCATCAAGGCCACGGTGGATGCCGCGCACAAGCAGGGCATCTCCGTGAGCGTCTGTGGCGAGATGGCCGGCGACCCGGGGCTGACGCCGCTGCTGCTGGGCTTGGGCGTGGATGAATTGAGCGCCGCGCCACCGTTGGTGCCTGCGTTGAAGTTCCTCATCCGGCGTTTGAAACTGGCGGAGGCGAAGGAACTGGCGGAGGCCGCCTTGAATTGCGAATCCGCCACGGAAATCCTCGCGCGCACACGGGCGCTGGCGCAGTTGGTCGCTCCCAGCCTATTTGAAAACAAAGTCTGACGCGGGATTTGCGGATGACTCTGGCGGGGGCGGAGCAATGACGGCTACTTCTTCAAAACGGTCTGCACCCACGACTGATTATCGAGATACCAGCGGATGGTTTCACGGATGCCTTGCTCGAATTTGTGCGCGGGCGTCCAGCCGAGTTCCGTCTGGATTTTGGAGGCGTCAATGGCGTAGCGACGGTCGTGGCCGGGGCGGTCTTTCACAAACGTGATGAGCTTGCGCGAGTCACCGCCGAGAGCGGGTTTGAATTCATCAATCGTATCGCAGATGAGTTGCACGATGTGGATGTTGGCCCACTCGTTGTGTCCGCCGATGTTGTAGGTTTCCCCCGCCCTGCCCTGATTCAACACCGTCCACAACGCCTCGGCATGGTCGCGCACGTAGAGCCAGTCGCGCACGTTCATGCCATCGCCATAGACGGGAATGGGTTTGCGATCGAGCACGCTCTGAAGGACGACGGGGATGAGCTTTTCCGGAAATTGAAACGGCCCGTAATTGTTCGAGCAGTTGGTGATGACGGTGTCGAGTCCGTAAGTGTGGTGATACGCGCGCACCAGCATATCGCTCGACGCCTTGCTGGCGGAGTAAGGAGAGTTCGGCGCGTAGGACGTGGTCTCGGTGAAGAAACCTGTCGCGCCGAGCGAGCCGTATACTTCGTCCGTCGAGACGTGTTGGAAGCGGAAATTAGTTAATGGCTTGCCGAGCCAGCAAGCGCGGCAGGCTTCGAGCAGGTTGAAGGTGCCGACGATGTTGGTCTGGATGAAATCGCCCGGGCCGGTGATGGATCGGTCCACATGGGATTCCGCCGCGAGGTGCATGACGTGGGTGATGCCGTGCTGTTCGACGACGCGCAGCGTCGCCGTCTTGTCGCGCAAGTCCACCTTCTCGAAAATATATTTCGGATGCTGGGCGACTTGCTCCAGATTCGCGAGGTGCCCGGCGTAGGTGAGGCAGTCGAGGTTGACGAGCTTGGCGATGCGCGGGTCGTCAATGACGTGCTGAATAAGGTTGGAGCCGATGAAGCCCGCGCCGCCAGTGATTAAAAGGTTCATAATTTTTCAGCCACAGATTGTCACAGATGAAACACAGATGGAACGCGGAACGCAGACTCTCTCGCTGTTAAAATATCTGTGAAAATCTGTGTTCATCTGTGGCTGCTATTCGGGTTTCCAGTTTCGTAGCGAGTCTTCCAGCGCGGCTTCGACGGGGCGGATTTTCACACCGGCGGAAAGCAGCTTGGTGGTGTCCATCACGCAGTTGGAGCGCGGGGTCTTGGCGGCGACTTTGTAGAACTCTTCGTCGTTCGCCCAATACTCAAACTTGCGGGCGGGCTTCAGGATTTTTTCGATCTGTTCCACCACGTGCCGCGTGGTGAGGTAGCCGGGGTTGGTGACGTTGTAGATGCCGAACGGGGCGCGGAGTTCCCGGAGGTCGAGGCAGGCGCGCACAAAATCGGCGCGGTGCGAGATGGAATTCACATTGTCATAGACCTTGGAGTAGCGCTGCACCTTGCTCAAATAGTTGCGCGCGCCGTCGAACTCGTCGAACGGAATCCGCAGACGCCAGATGTAGCTCTGCCCGATGCCGGCGATCGCCTCCTCGCCCTGCGCCTTGGTGCCGCTGTAAAAACTGCACGGGCCATCACGGAAAGAAAAGTTCGGCGTGTCACATTCGGTATAGCCGTGGATGGCCTCCGGCGACTTCTCCACGAGCGCGTGAAGTTCGGGGCGGGTCAAATCTTTCTCGGCGCGCGTCCGTCCGGCGATGGTGACGTTCGCACCGGAGTAGATGCAGCCGGAGGAGACGTGTCCCCAAGGGATTTTCGCGGCGGCGCAAGCGTGGGCGACGGTCTGGGGGAAGAGCGTGTTGCCCGCCAACGTGTCGGCCCTGTGCAATTCGCAGGCGTCCACGTTAGGCTTGCCGGTGTAGCCGGCGGCATTGATGACGAACTCGGGCTGCTGAGCTTTCAGGAAATCCAGCAGCGTGTCGAACCGGGTGTAATCCCGTTCGCTGCGCGAGAGCGTGATAAAAGGCTGGCCGCGCAGTGCGAGCTCACGCGCGAATGCCTGCCCGATGTAACCGGTGCCGCCAAGGAGTAAAATCATTTTTCGTTCTGGAGACGTTTGGCTTCGGCGACGACTTCATTGACGAGGTAATCGCGGTATTCACAGTTGGGCATCTTGCCGGTGAGTTCTTCAAGGCGGGCGAGCGAGAGGAAGCCAGCGCGGAAGGCGGCTTCTTCGGGGCAGCCAATTTTCACGCCGGCGCGTTTCTCGATGGTCTGCACATACGCACTCGCTTCGTGCAAGCTGCTGCTGGTGCCCGCATCCAGCCAAGCGAAGCCACGGGGCAACCGTTGCACGCGCAACGCTCCGCGCTGGAGATACGCCACGTTCACATCGGTAATCTCCAGCTCGCCGCGTGCCGATGGCTGGAGCGCCTTGGTGGTGGCCACGACATTATTGTCGTAGATGTAAAGGCCGGGCACGGCGTAATTGCTCTTGGGCTGCCTCGGTTTTTCCTCGATGGAAACCGCCTTGCCGCCGGCATCAAATTCAACGACGCCGTAGCGTTCCGGGTCGTTGACGTGATAGCCGAAAATCGTCGCGCCGGTCTTGAATTCGGCAAAGGCGCGC
Source organism: Verrucomicrobiales bacterium (assembly GCA_031371425.1). Taxonomy (GTDB): domain Bacteria; phylum Verrucomicrobiota; class Verrucomicrobiia; order Limisphaerales; family JAFMIX01; genus JAFMIX01. The sequence continues at coordinate 5,465 of JANMJO010000077.1, forward strand.
TGAAATGTGTCGCCACCGTAGAAAATATTGTCGCCGAGAATCAGGGTGACCGCGTCCTTGGCGATGAAGGATTCGGCAATCAGAAACGCCTGTGCAATGCCTGCGGGTTTGGCCTGCTCACGATAGCAGATGGTGAGACCGAACTGGCTGCCATCGCCTAGCAATTGCTCGAAGCGCGGCAAATCCTGTGGCGTGGAGATGAGGCACAGCTCGCGGATGCCGCCCTCGATGAGCGTCGTGAGCGGATAATAAACCATCGGCTTATCATAAACCGGCTGGAGCTGCTTGCTGGCAACGCGGGTAAGTGGGAACAGGCGCGAACCTGCGCCGCCTGCGAGAATGATGCCTTTCATGCGGTGCAGCGTAAAAGTTTTCGCGCGGATTGGAAGTGGGAAGTTGATGCCATTTTGATCTGCCGCGAATTGTTCTTTACATGAAATCCCTTCGCCGCAAATCTACGCCCACTTATGGATATATTTTGGAGCATCGGTGTCGTCCCCATCGGGATTGTGCTTTGTTTCAGCCCGGCGTTAATCGCCTATTGGCTGACTGAAAGCAAGAATCCCATCGGCAATGAACCCACCCCGCAGCTGGCCAAAGCCAGAAAGCCGGCGGCAAATCAAAAAAAGAAATAACCCACCATGAGCAACCCCGTCATCTTCCAGAAGTTCCCCTTCGTGCAGGATGTTAAACCGGGCACTTATCACTGGTGCGCTTGCGGGCAATCAAAGAGCCAACCGTTCTGCGACGGTTCGCACAAGGGCACGGGTTTCGCGCCAATCAAAGTGGAAATCGCCGAGGCGAAGAAGGTCGCGTGGTGCGGCTGCCGGCATTCCAAGAACGGCGCGTTCTGCGATGGCAGCCACAAGAGCCTCCCGTAAGTCATAGCAAAACAATTTCAAAGGGCCGCCAACTTGGCGGCCTTTTTTTTGAGATGGCAACATACCGACCCGTTCCACGGCATAAACAATAAGTCCCTGCCCGACCTCGCGGTCAGACAGGGACAAATTGGGGGATGGGAGTTCGCCACTCTCTCTTTCCCGCGCCGACATTTGGCGCACCCTTGCGGGGCTGCCGGCTTCCCGACGCCATTCTCCACGGCAAGCGGAGTTTGCTCGGCCTCATAGCAGGGCCGTCCAGCGCCTTGCGGACACTGAATTATCGAGTGAGGCCTCTTAGCTCGCTTCGGCTGGTGGTTGCGCCACCGGCTTACGAACCAGGTTGAGACACGTTTGCGATCTTTTCTCCGCGTCTCCACCATTTAGCGCTGGGTCGGCCACCGCTTTTGGCGGTGCGTTGGCCCAGTGCACGGGTCTGACCTCTTATCTCTCAGGTTGCCTTTCGCTCACAAGCCAGCGGTGTCGTTTGTAACATCGCCGGCGTTCTGGAAGTTTTTCACGAGCCTTGCCCAGACTCCGTGTTCTTCCCGGCTCGGACGCTCATTTTGTTCGCCTTTCGGCGGCTTTCGTTTGGCTGACCTTCTTGCGAAGACCGCCAGAGTCGTCCGCTCCGTGCTGACGCACAGTAGCAACCATTTACCCTCAGGGTAACTGCGATTCGCCCAAGCCCGAAACCAGCTTGAACTACCTAACCCGACTCGGAACGGTTTCTTATCGTCCCTCGCCGCTCAGTTCCATCTTTCGCGTTACTGGCACGCGCGAACGTGCCAGAGGAACTGGTGAATCCTGCCTCCGCTACCGCACCTTGCGATCCGGTTTAAGAGGGGTTGAACCAACCAGCCTGATTCAACCTTTCCCCAGTTACCTGGGATTATCTTCGAGACGTTCTGCGGCAAACTTTCATCCGCCACCAACCACCTCTGTTCTTTCAATGAACTGAAGCCACTCTAGCAGAGATTTCTGTTCCAACAATGAATTGATATCCACAGGGTTATTCACCGAAAATGCGCGGTGAACAACCGGTGAACAACAGTAAATAATCAATGGATTCAAGGCTCTAACGCGGGTCGCACGAATGATTATTCACCAGCAGACAGCAGCGAGAATTCGGTCCGGTGAAGAAGTTTCATATTCTGGAAACAAAAAAGCAGCGGCGGCGTGTTCGCACACACCACCGCTGTTGCAATCCTGCCGGAGTCGTTGCCGCAGCAACCCTCCCCCGCCACTGCGCGCCTGGCTACTGCTGCCAGGTGCGCTTCTTGTGACGATTCAAACGCAGCTTTTTGCGGCGTTTATGTTTGTTGATTTTCGCCTTACGACGTTTTTTTATGGAACCCATATTTTGATTTTTTGGTTTGACCGCAAATTAATACACCACTTTGTTCAGCGGATACTCAATGATGCCTTCCGCGCCTGCCGCTTTCAGCGCCGGAATCATTTCACGAACCACGCGCTCGTCAATGATTGTCTCCACCGCCACCCATCCGGCAAGACTCAAGTTCGCGATGGTCGGGTTGCGCAATGCGGGCAGGCTCTGCAGCAGCTTCGCCACATTCTTCTGCTCGATGTTCATCTTCAAACCCACCTTGGTCTCCGCTTCCATCGCGCCTTTGAGCAACATCGAGAGCGTCTCAATCTTCTGCCGCTTCCACTTGTTTTTCCAAGCGTCGGTGTTGGCAATCAAGCGCGGCGTGGAAGTCAATAGCTCGTCCACGATGCGCAGCTTGTTCGCACGCAGCGATGACCCCGTCTCCGTGACTTCCACAATGGCATCCACTAACTCGTGCGCCTTCACTTCGGTAGCGCCCCAAGAAAATTCCACCTCCGCCTTCACGCCGTGCTTCTTCAAATACTTTTTCGTCAGGTTGACGACTTCGGTGGCAATTCGTTTGCCCTGCAAATCCTTCACGGTCTTCACCGGTGAATTTTCCGGCACGCATAACACCCATCGCGCCGGACGCCGTGAAACTTTGCTGAACAGAAATTCGCCCACCTCGTGAACCTTCGATCCGTTTTCGATGATCCAGTCGTGGCCGGTGATGCCGCAATCCAGATAGCCGTGCTCGACATAGCGGCTGATTTCCTGTGCGCGAATGAGTCTTATCTCCATCTCCTCATCATCCACATACGGGATGTAGGAGCGGCTGCTGACAGAAATGTTGAAGCCCGCCTTCGCCATCTTTTCGATGGTAGCGTCCTGCAAACTGCCCTTGGGCAATCCAAATCTTATAACCGGCTTACTCTTCATCTTAAAACCAAACTGACCGTTCCTGATTTGCTAACGAAAATCCGCTATCGCCGCCTCTTGCAAGCGCGTAGCCCGGCATATTTGCCAGCTTTTGCGGGGCAAAGCGAACTTTTTCTTCTTCGTTTTGGGTTAAGACGGCGTGGCGAACCGCCAGCGATGCGCCAACTCGCGTTCGAGACCGCTCCGGGAACGGACGCGGGTGCTGCGCCTCGGCTCGTTCCGGCGCACGTCCACTAGAGCAATTTCAATAAACCTGTAGCCACGATTTGGAAGGCTGCTAAAAAACTCCGCGAGGTCTTGGACTGCGGCAGCCCTCTGCCGCTTTCGATCATCCCACCACATTCCCCGCGGCCGGGGGCTGCCGCTGTCCAAGACGCTATCGCGCCATTCGTTCGCCCAGGTCAACTCACCAGCTACAGTATTTTTGAAACTGCTCTAACGCAAAGACGCAAAGGCGCAAAGAAAAATGCCGAAAGCGGAAAGCGGAAATTGAAATGAGCCGCCTTGCGGCGGCTGCTACGCAGACTTTGCAGGTGGCGGCGTTCCGCCCGAGCTGTCGGGTGGCGGCTCGTTCAGCACCGCCCAAAAGATGCCCAGCTCGCGGATGGCCTCGGTGAATTGTTCGAAGCCCACTGGCTTGACGATGTAGGCGTTGGTGCCGAGTTGGTAGCTCTTGATCAGGTCGCTCTCTTCGCGCGAGGAAGTGAGCATGACGACGGGAAGCATTTTCAAGGCTGGATCGCTCTTCAACTGGCGGAGCACTTCCAGACCGTCCACCTTGGGCATCTTCAAATCCAGAAACACGACCACGGGGTTGACCATCGCACGGTTCTGATATTCGCCGCGACGGTAGAGAAAATCCAGCGCCTCGCCGCCGTGCCGGGCCACGACAACTTCATTCACCACGTGGTTGCGTTTCAGGGCGGAAATCGTCAGCTCAATGTCGAGTAGGCTATCGTCCACCAATAGAATGGGTCTCAATGAGTTCATGTCTTTTCCTTTTTTATTCTGGGGAGTGAATAATAGAAAGTCGCGCCCGCGTCAATCTTGCCTTCGGCCCAGACCCGGCCGCCGTGACGCAGCACGATGCGCTGGACGTTGGCGAGGCCGATGCCCGTGCCCTCGAACTCCTCGGCCTGGTGCAGCCGCTGGAACACGCCAAAGAGTTTGCCAGCATATTGCATGTCGAAACCCGCGCCGTTGTCATGCACTGAAAATTCACAGTCGCCGCTGGCGTTCTTGCAGCCGGCGACCTTGATCGCAGCGCGCTCGCGGCGACGGGAGTATTTTACGGCGTTGGAAAGCAGGTTCACCCACACCTGCTTGAGCATCGCGCGGTCGCCGAAGACTTCGGGCAACGTCCCGATTTCCCACTCGATGATTCTCCCAGCCAGGTCGGGGGCCATTTCCCGCACCACCTCGGCGACCAATTCATCCGTGTTCACCGTTCCCCAGCGCATCTCGTTTCTGCCGAGGTGGGAGAACACCAGCAGGTCATCAATCAGCTTGCCCATCTTTTTCGCCGAGTCCGCGATGATGCCGAGGGAACGTTTGCCGGAATCATCCAGGCTGGTCTGGCTGGATTTACTGAGCAACTCCACAAAGCCGCTGATGTGCCGCAGCGGCGCTCGCAAGTCGTGCGAGACGGAATAGGAGAATGCTTCCAGCTCCTTGTTCAAGGATGCGAGTTCATGGTTTGAGAGCACCAGATCGTCGGCCAGCTTTTGTAACTTATCCTCGGCCAGCTTGCGCTCGGTGATGTCGCGCGAAAGGCCGAAGGTGCCGATAATCCGCCGCTGCTCATCGCGCAATGGCAGCTTGGAAGTGAGAGCCCAGGTCACGCTACCGTCGGGCCACGTCTCTTTTTCCTCTTTGAAGACTGGTTCGCCGGTGCGGATGATCTGCTGTTCATCATTGAACGCCTGCCGCGCGTGTTCCTCGGTGAAGAAATCAAAGTCGGTCTTGCCCACCAACTGCTGGGGATCGTCCTGATTGAACATCTTGGTGTGCGCCTGATTATTGCGCTGGAAGCGGCTTTCCAGATCTTTGAACCAGATGCGGTCAGGCACGTTGTCCATCAGCGTGCGCAGCAGATAACGCTCGTGCTCCAGCACCACTTCCGTGCGCTTGCGCTCGACGATTTCGGCCTGCAATCCCTCGTTGGCGAGGCCCAGTTCGGCGGTGCGCTCGTGGACGCGGAGTTCCAGTTCATCGCGCGCCCGGCTCAAGGCGGTGTCCCGTTCCTGAATCTGGGCAAGCATCTGATTGAAGGCGTCGGTCAACAAACCCAATTCATCTTCGCCCTGTTTGGTGGCGCGCACGGAATAATCGCGGCGGTCGGAGATGTCCCGCGCGGTTTTGGCCAGCGAAAGGATGGGTCGCGAAATCTGCCGTTGCAGCAGCGCAGAAATCGCCATGGCCACCAACAGGGCGAACAGGAAGACCGGGATGGCGATGAGCAGGGAATTTCGCAGCCCTTCATGCAGGGGGGTCGCCACATCGTATTCCAAGTAAAGAGTGCCGAGGCGTTTGTTGCCGCCTTGCACGACGGGTTGGAAGCCGTCCAGACGCGGGTAGGAGAATTGAAAGCCGTCATTGCCGGGCGCGGCGGGGAATGCGCTCGCCGGCAGGGTCGCCGGATAGCGCGAGAAAATCTCTCCCTCCTTCCCATACAGACAGGCGGCCACGATAGTCTGTTCGGCCTGCAGGGAGGACAGCACTTCCTGCGCGTCCTCCCGGTTGTCGAAGGCCAGCGCCGCCGTGCTGTTAGCAGCGATCACTTTCGCAAGGGTGGAAACTTGCCGGGTCGTGGCCGCCCGGAAGGTAACATACTCGAAGATGAAATAGGACATCCGCGCCACCAGCAATACCGTCACGCTGGTCAGCAAAATGACAAGCATCAGCTTGCGCCGGATTGGAGTGTCTCTGATTTTCATGGGCTAATCTTTTCCCGGCCTCACGATTTCAGCCAGCCGCAGCAGCTTGGAACTGATGGTCAGGTTGGCGGCCTTGGACGCCTCCATGTTGATGCGCAGCCGGATTTTGCCTTGTTCGGTGGCAAACCGGATCATGCCGCCGCGCGTGGCAAAGCCCTCCGCCTCGCCCACCGTGAGAATGTTCCGGCCTTTCACGCTGGCGAGAATCCCATCCAGTTGACCCATCTCGGACTTGCTGATGAACAGGACGTGGCAGGTGTTGGTCTTGATCTCCTCGACGCTGTGGCAACGATGAACGCGCAACGCCCGGCCATTCACCTTTTCCCCGCGCACCAGTTCGTCCAGATAGCCGTCGAATGGGTCATCGCCGAAAACCCCGATGACCATGGGCGACTGCGCATCAGAAAACGCCGCTGGCGACCACTCGACAAACTGGGCGAAGTTGTAGAGAAACGCGGCTTTGACTTTATACTCCTTCGACGTGCTCGTCTGCGCAGGCGCACTTGGTCCGCCACACAGGAGCAAGGCAACCGCAACGAACCAAATGCCGCAGGCGGAACGCGCGTGTCCCGGTCGCAGCAACGTGGCATTGGCCAGGCCGTGGCAAATTTTCCGACCAACATGCGACAGAACAGTGCCGCGCCCGGAGACGGGCGCGCTCCGCCTGTGGGGAAACCGGGCTTCAAATATTGCACTTAGAAAGTCCATGTCACCTTTCCATAAACGGCACGTTCCGTTTCACGCGGCTGGCCCAAGGCTCCGAATGGGCCCGGCAGGAACTCGGGGTGACGATTCTGCAGCAGGTTCTGCCCAACGATGGATAGCTCCAGGTTTGGCCTAGGTCGCCACGCCAAGCGCACGTCCAATTCGAAGTAGCCGGGAATGTTCGAAAAACCGGGCGGGCTTTGCAGTTGATCCACAAACCGCAGGGCGCAATCCAAATCCACCGCACGCGTCAGGTTCATCGAGGAACGCAAGCTCACTTGATGGTGCGGATTGCGGCCTTCATCGCGCCGTTCGCCGTCGGCATCGTTGCCGCCCGGATCGCGGTGGAGCTGCATTTCCAGAAAGCTGTAGGTGGCCTGCCACCGCCACCAGTCAGCCGCTTCCCAGGTCGCGCTCACTTCGCCGCCATAAGTTTCGCCAAATAATTTTTCGTCCCGCACGGCGACTGAAGGGAAGCCGGCGAAAATTGTTTCGACGCTGCGGAGCCGCTTGTATTCGTTGTAGAAAACGGTCAGATCCAGCGTTAGCCGCTCGTGAGCCTGGGCGCGGTAGCCCACTTCGTAGGCCAGCACCTCCTCGGGATGCAGGTCGCGATTGGGCAACCGGGTGAAGAAGCTGGTTTGCACCAGCCCGTCGTTATCGGCCCGCGAGGGCGTGCGCAGTGCCCGCGATACCGCCGCCCAGACGGTCTGGCTAGGCGTCGGTGTCCATTTCAACCGCACCGTGGGCTGCCAGTCCAGACCGGTAAAACTATAATATTGGAACTGCGAACCCAGCGTCAGGGACAAGCGGTCATTGACCAGTTGAATCTCATCCTGCACGAAGGCTGTGGCCAGATTGAGGTCTCGGTGACGCGGATCGAAAAAGACGGGCGGCTGAAACACAACGTCGTCCTTCGTGTAACGATAGCCCAATCCCCAGGTGATGGCGTGACGCTTGCCCAAATGGAAGCGATGCTGGAAATCCAGATCGAACGTGTCGCTGAGGAACGACGCCGTGGGCCCGTCGCGATCGATGTGATCGTAATACACCTGCACCGTAAAATCGGAATCCACCCCCAGCGTGTGCGTCCAGCGACCGAGCAAGTTTGCCCCGAAGAAAGGCAATTTGCCGGTCACGGGGTTGGTCGCTCCGGCGGGGACATACAACTCTTGTGGCTCGCCGTAAGCCACGTCGCCTTGCAGGGTAAACCGGTTGTCCCCTTCCTGACCCCAATCAACTCGCATGCCGCCGCGTTGCTGGTGCCAGGCGTCCTGCGAACTGCTGCCGTCAGGAAACTTCGTGTCGCCCAGCGAAATACCCTTGGCATACACACGGTAGAAAACGTCTTCCGCGAACTTGCCACCGTAGCGCACGGTGCCGAAGCCCGGATTCTCGCTCCCATAGCCGCCACTAACCAACAGGCCCTGCGTATCCTTGGCGCTCTTGGAGATGATGTTGATGACGCCGTTGACCGCATTGGCGCCCCACAGGGCTGCGGACGGCCCGCGAACCACTTCAACCCTCTCGATGTCCTCCAGCACGGTGTCCTGCATTTCCCAAAGCACGCCCGAGGTCAGGGGAGTATAAACAGCACGCCCGTCCATCTGCACCAGCAGCTTGTTGGCAAATTCCTGATTAAACCCCCGGATCGAGACCGCCCAGCGGTGTGAATCAATCCGCGCCACGTCCATACCCGGCACCATGCGGAACAACTCCGGTATCGTCGTCGCACCCGAACGCCGGATCATCTCCTGCGTGATAACAAAAATCGCTGCCGGCGATTGCCCCACCGTGCTATCCGTCCGGGAAACCGTGGTCACCTCGATGTTCATCAGTTCCTTCAGGCTCAATTTTTTTATTTCGCCGGGGGACTCGGGCGACAACTGCGTCTGCGCCACGGATTCACCTGTGCAAATCAACAGCGCGAAAACCGCCAAGGCCAAAGGAAGCGGCCCCGCGCGCCGACTGACAGATTGAGCCAGTTCAAACATCCGGCTTTGCAAAGTGGTAGTATTCATAAGTTCAATGACTGACAATTTTGTTTCGCACATCACCGATTCAGTTTCATTCCCCGATGCCAGACCCATTATCCCGCCTCTGCAAGCGCATTCGCTCCCCGACCGCGTAAACGCAGAACTCCGAACCAAGCGCCCATCAGCGCGCAGCAAGCTCGTGACAAAGCTGCAAAACCAGCGGGCGTCCGTAAAGTGTCAACCGCGTGGTGCTCACTTCCACCGGAATAGTTCCCCCGTCCACGCGCAGCATGTCACAATCAAAGGCGTTGGCCGCGCGCCCCGATGCCCCTGCTCCGGCGGCACACGGGCGACTTTTTTCCAACGCCAGAAACCGGGATTGTTTGCTGCCCAGGATTTGCGCGCGCGTGCAACCCAGCAAGGTTGCGGCGCGGCGGTTAGTGTCTATGATCTTCCCGCTCTCCGCATCAGCCAAGAACGCTGCGTCGCTCAGACACTCGAACACTTCGCGGTATTTGTGCTCGGACTGGCGCATGGATTCCTCCGCGCGCCGCCGCTCCGCGCGATCCTCCACTTCCCGCAACGCGCGTTCAATGGATGGAATCAGGCGGACGAGCCGGTGCTTGAGAATGAAATCCGTCGCGCCATTTTTGAGCGTCTCCACCGCCGTGTCCTCCTCGATGGTCCCGGAAACGAACAGGAACGGAACTTCGGGGTGCTTTTCCCGCGCCAGCTCCAGCGCCTGCCGGCCACCGAAACCCGGCAGGGTGAAATCCGAGAGGATGATATCGAACCCGCCTTGTTCAAGCGCGGCTACGAACTCATCGCGATTGACCGTGCGCACCACCTGACACTCCGGCCAGCGAGCCGTGATGGTGGCCTTGTTAAGCTCGGCGTCGTTCGCGCTGTCTTCGAGATTGAGGATGCGCATCAAAGCATTCATGCGAGAAAGTTGTGGCTGCGGTTTCCTGTGGTGGCTTCTACTTTGTTTATAGACCATTCCCTGACGCGGTAAAGCTCTTTCAGCAAGCGGTTCTTCGCTGTTTTCGGTGGAGCCGATTTGCAGAATGAACTCCACTCTGGAACGGTCGTGCGACCAACCCTCACCCCACCCCTCTCCCATCCGACCCGCCTCGCTCGCGCTCCGGCGCGGCGGGTGGGAGAGGGGGACAGCGGGCGGACGTTTGCTGGGCTGCGGATGCCGGTTGGATGAACACAGCAGTTGCCAATTCGTTGAACAGTCCCGGCGCGTGTTCTGCGTTCAGCGCATCCGAGTTCCCGAAAGCGTTCGCAAGCTC
>JANMJO010000099.1:0-13488 GCA_031371425.1 Verrucomicrobiales bacterium
TCCAAAGGTTCGTGGCGATGTCGCGCGTAAGAAGCTGTCCCCGACATCGGATGTCGGGGACAGCAACGCCCGTGGCGGCCGTGCTCCTTTATTTCGAAGTTGGCCGCGAGAGGATGCAAAGTCGGCAGGATGCCGCTGGAACTCGCCCGCACCGCTGGTGTTCGGAGTGTGAACCGCGTCTGCACTTTCTAAATCTGCGGCATCCGCATAATCTGAGGACGAGTTTTATGAAGCTCTCTTCGCTCGCCGAAGCGGGCGCGGTCGTGTAATTTTTTCATCGTTATGGCATTGAAGTTAATCGGGCCGCATCCGTTCGAGCTGGATGCGCAAGGCCAGCAGAAGTCGCGGATCGGGACTTTGTTTCCGAAACACGGCGTGCTCTACACTCAACCCCCCGGCGTCCATGCCTGGCAGCGGTCGGGCTTCATCGAGCTGCTCAACGCCGACCGCGCCAAGGAGAGCCTGCCGCCGATGACCTTGGAGGAGGAGGAGCGGCTCTGCGTGGATTCGGTGGATCTGATTTTCGATCCGGGCCAGATTATGATCCGCCCCAATCCCGAACGCATGGCGCAGGCGTTCGTGGCGGATGAGCTTTTGCAGAAGTTGGTCTCCAAACAGAAAATCATTTTTCTCTCCGTCTCGGACCGGCGCGTGAGCGAGGCCATCCGGCGGCGCGGCGAACTGTGGCGGTTGAGTTCCATCCCCAAGGCGCGCGAGGAGAAGCGGAAGCTGGTCTTCGGCTCGAAGGTGGGCATCGGCGGACTACCGATCTATTTCTACAATCGTCTCACCGGCACGCGCTGGCTGACGTGGGAGGCGTTCGGCGAACTCGGCAACATGGATGACGCCAGCCTCGGGCAGCACTTGCAGGAGATCGCGGATTATTCCATCCGCCGCAACCGGCTGGGCCGGGTGGAGCTGGATTTCTTCGCGGCGGACCTGCGGCATTTCGGGCCGAGGTTGTTTGCCGGGGTGGTTTTCACGAAACTTCCCTCCGCGCAGTTGCGTGCGAGATTCGACGAGTTGAAACAACATTTTTACTCGTCCGTTCACGAAGCGTTCCGTCGCGACGACTGTCACAACGACGCTTGGTGCCAGCGCATCATCTCCACGCTGTTCCTCGATGGCAACGAGACGCAGACCGAGCAGGTGTTGAGCGGGTTGAGCACGGAATTTTTCATGCAGGTGGGGTGGCTGCCCGGCGGGCGGTTCGAGGAGGGCGAATTCCTCTTCGACCCCATCTTCGACGAGGCCGCGAGCCGTCCCGAAGACGCCGACCTGCAGCGGCTCTGCGATGTCCGCGCCCGCGGCTTCATCTTCAACCTCATCCGCGAATACGGCGACCTCGACTACATCAACATCGGGCGCGTGCCGGAATCCCTCTCGCTCGCGCGCCCGCAGCGGCGCGGACGTCGCGGGGTGTATATCGCCGAGCTGCAATCGCGCGGCGAGCACGTGCCCATCAAGCGCTTCATGCGCCTCCAGAAGTGGGGCGTGTGGGAGCATCTCGATGAAGGCAAGGACCTCCTGCATGCCATCGAGCAGAGCGAAGAATACACCGACTTCTGGCTCGACCGCCGGCTCGGTTGCCGGCAACTCGGCATGAACCTCCCCTCGCGCCTCGTCATGCGCCGGCTCACGGAAATCTACCAAGGCAGCAACGACCGTTTCCGCGGCAAGACGATTCACACCACCTATTTTGAACGCGCCTATCTGACGGGCATCGCGACGGACAAACTGCCGCTCGAACGATTCAGCCAGACCGGATACGCCCACAGGTTCGCCTCGCAACTCGGCAAGGCCGCCGCCTCCAGCATGATCATGGGCCGCGCACTCGAGCAGGGCAAACGCCCCGTCTTCGACGACGGCGACGAGGTCGTCCGTGAAGACGAGGATGGTCTGCCCGCCGAAATTATGCTCGGCGACCACAGCGGCGCTTTCGGCGAATACAAGCTCCCGATGGACACCTACGCCGCATACTACGCCCGCCCCGTCAACACCCGCGCCAAGCTCATCCCCCAGCCGCAGGAATTTGCCCACGCCTACCTCGGCGCTTTCCGCCAGCAATTGCTTCACGTGCAGGACGATTACCGCAAGCGCCGCCGCGGCTTCGACGCCCTGTTCAAGCACTGCAAATACGACACCGCCGGGAGCTTCGCCTACCGCTGGGAATGCGTGCTGCGCCGCCTCGATCACACGGACGTGGAGGAACTCATTGCCTCCATCCGCCAGCACATCTGGGTATTGAATCCGGGCAAGGCGGAATCAAACCCAACCCCGTAAATCTGCGGAAAGTCTTTTGATGAAACTCCTCGTCATCGGTTCGGGCGGACGCGAACACGCCCTCGTCTGGAAACTCGCGCAATCCCCGCACGTCACGCAGATGTGGTGCGCGCCCGGCAACGCCGGCATCGCGCAGGAACGCCTCGCCAAAAACGGCGCGCCCGTCGAATGCCTCCGCCTCGGCGCAGAAGAGTTGCCCAAGCTCCTCGCCTTCGCGCAGGAAATGAAAGCCGACCTCACAGTTGTCGGCCCGGACAACCCGCTCGCACTCGGCATCGTGGATTTGTTTCAGAAACACGGCCTGAAGATTTGGGGCGTGAACCAGAAGGCCGCGCAGTTCGAATCCTCGAAAGTTTTCTCGCAGAAATTCATGGAGAAATACGGCATCCCCACGGCGGCGGCGGGAACTTTCTCGGACGTTGTGGCGGCAAAGAGATTCACCGCCACGCTCGGCGGCAAGTGCGTGGTGAAAGCCGATGGCCTCGCGCTCGGCAAGGGCGTGTTGATCTGCACCAACCAGGCCGAAGCCGAACGCGCCGTGGATGAAATCATGGTCGGCAAAGCCTTCGGCGCGGCGGGCGCAAGCGTCGTCGTGCAGGAATTTCTGGAAGGCATCGAGGTCTCCATGCACGCGCTGTGCGACGGCAAGACCGCGAAGATTTTCCCGACCTCGCAAGATCACAAGCGCGCACTCGATGGCGACCTCGGCCTCAACACCGGCGGCATGGGCACCTATTCGCCCACGCCATTTCTCACCGACGCGCAACTCGCCGAGACCGCGCGTCAGGTGCTAGAACCCTTCATGCGCGGCTGCACGGCGGAGGGCATTGACTTCCGCGGCCTGCTTTATCCCGGCGTCATGCTCACCAAGAACGGCCCGAAGATTCTGGAATTCAATGCCCGCTTCGGCGATCCCGAGACGCAGATTTATCTCACGCGCCTGGAAAATGATTTGGTTGAATTGCTCGACGCCAGCGCGGGCGGCACGTTGGCAAAGCACGATCTGAAATGGAGTCCGCTGGCGAGCGTGTGCGTGGTGATGGCCAGCGGTGGTTATCCCGGCAACTACGCGAAGGGCAACGTCATCACCGGCCTCGACGCCGCGAACGCGCTGCCGCACACGAAAGTTTTCCACGCCGGCACGGCAAGGGCAGGGGACGACATCGTGACGAGCGGCGGCCGCGTCCTCGGCGTCACCGCGCTGGGCAAGGATTTGCAAACCGCTCAAGCCGCCGCCTACGCCGCAGTTTCCAAAATCCACTTTCAAGGCGCGCAGTTCCGCCGCGACATCGCAGCGAAGGCGTTCAAACACTGACGATTTTCGACGGGGCGATTCGGCGGCGGCGGTTTGGTTTTGCGAGGATTGGCGGAAAAATTTCTTGCCATGCCGCCGGGGTTCGCCAATAGTGACGCCGTTCCCGGTGGATTCATCCAGCCCGTTTTAACCAATCCCTGTCAGAACTGTCCGGCTTCGGCGTCAGTTTTTTGGTCATCACCCCAAGAGCACGCGGTTGTGACACAGTTCAACCATTTTTTTATAACATATGTCCAGAGCACCAAAGAAAATTACCAAGACCAAGCCTTCCAGAGGGGCTGTTGCGCCTCTCCAATCCGAACCGATGTTTCCGCCGGAAGACGATAACGCGCCGTTGGTGGTCAAGTCGCCGCCGCCGCCGCCCCGGCCACCACTACAACCGGGGATGGAAGCAGCTCCGGCACGTCCGGGTTCGGCAGATTTGCGCCCGCCCACGACGCCCGTCGAGGCCGATGAGACGGATCAACCGGCCCGGCCCGTGGCCTTCCCGAAACCGCAGGGCGGACGCGACCGCATCGCCGCCTCGATGAACATCGCCAAGCTGCAGGCGATGCAGATGAGCGAGCTGAACGGGATGGCGAAGGAATTCGGCGTGGAAAATTTCGGCACGATGCGGAAGCACGAAGTTATTTTCCACATCCTCCAGAAGAATGCCGAGAAGGCAGGGGTGCTGTTCTCCGAAGGCGTTGTCGAGGTGTTGCCGGAAGGCTTCGGCTTCCTGCGCTCGCAGGCGTTCAATTATCTGCCGTGCCCGGAGGACATCTACGTCTCGCCTTCGCAGATCCGGCGCTTTGATTTGCAGACCGGCAACATCGTCTCCGGCCAGATCCGGCCGCCGAAGGAAAAGGAGCGTTTCTTCGCCTTGCTCAAAGTCGAGGCGGTGGACCACGAAGAGCCGGACAAGGCCAAGGAGAAAACACATTTCGACAACCTCACGCCGCTGTTCCCGAACCGGCGGTTCATTCTGGAGACGAACCCGGAAGAGTTGAGCACCCGCGTGCTCGACCTCGTCTGCCCCATCGGCAAAGGCACGCGCGGCCTCATCGTCGCGCCGCCGCGCACCGGCAAGACCGTGTTGATGCAGAAGATGGCCAACGCCGTCCTGAAGAACAACCCGGAGACGTATCTCTTCATCCTGCTCATTGACGAGCGGCCCGAGGAAGTCACGGACATGGAGCGTTCGTGCAAAGGCGCGGAGGTGATTTCCTCCACGTTCGATGAACCGCCCGAGCGCCATGTGCAGGTCGCCGAGATGGTCATCGAAAAAGCCAAGCGCATGATCGAGCAGAAAAAGGACGTGATGATCCTGCTCGATTCCATCACGCGCCTCGCCCGCGCCTACAACACGGTGCAGCCGCACTCCGGCAAGATTCTTTCCGGCGGCGTGGATGCGAACGCGCTGCACAAGCCCAAGCGGTTCTTCGGCGCGGCGCGCAACATCGAGGAGGGCGGCTCGCTCACCATCATGGCCACCGCGCTGGTGGACACCGGCAGCCGCATGGACGAAGTCATCTTTGAAGAGTTCAAGGGCACGGGCAACATGGAGGTGCATCTCGACCGCGCGCTCGTGGACCGCCGCATTTTCCCCTCGATCAACATCGAACGCTCCGGCACGCGCAAAGAAGAATTGCTGTATCACCCGGACGAGTTGAGCAAGGTCGTCATGCTCCGCCGCGCACTCACAGGCGTGCCGCCGGTGGAGGCGATGGAACTGATGCTCGGCAAACTGAAGAAGACGCGGAGCAACATCGAATTCCTGCTCGGCATGAGCGTCGGTTAAAAATATTCCGTGGCTGGCAAACGAACATTCCGGTTGGGCGTGCTCGGCTCGGGCAAGGGGTCGAACTACGCCGCCATCGCAGAGGCCATCGCCGCCGGGCGCGTGCCGGCGGAAATCGCGCTGGTCGCCAGCGACGTGGAGAACGCGGGCATTCTCGCCCACGCCCGGCAGTTGGGGCACGCCGCGCAATTCCTGCCGCCGGGGAAATTCCGCACCAAGTTGGACGAGGCTGCCGAGCACGCATACATCGTGGCGATGCAGGAGGCGCAGGTGGATTTGATCGTGCTGGCTGGCTTCATGCGGATTCTGAAGGGCGATTTTCTCCGCGCCTTCGAGGGCCGCGTCATCAACATTCACCCCTCGCTGCTGCCGTCGTTTCCCGGGCTTGAAGCGTGGAAGCAGGCTTTGGATTGCGGCGTGAAAGTCGCTGGCTGCACCGTGCATTTCGTGGATCAAGGCGTGGACTCCGGGCAGATCATCGGGCAGCAGACGGTGCGGGTGTTGCCGGAAGACACGGCGGCGACGTTGCATGCGCGGATTCAGCAAGCGGAACACGAGTTGTATCCTGCGGCGGTGGCGGCTTTGGCGCGCGGTGAGATAGAAGTGCGCGGGCGGCTGGTGAAGGGAATTTAACCGCGGTCAAAAGTTCCCCAGTGAATGTGCCTCGCGGAAGCTGACGCCGAACACGACCGACCACATAGCCAAGCTCCGCGAAGAACGCGAAGGTTGAAGATTTTACCTGCTTCGCCCACTTTCATTAGAGTTTTCTTGACAGTTAAATCATCGGGTAGGAGATTCCCACCATGAGCAGACCAATCGTTTTGGACAACAAAAGACGCGCCAGTTTCGGTTCGGATTTTAACCCGGGCGACACGTTCGTCCGTTCCGTCAGCGGCAGCCGTGTGACGTTTGAAAAGGTTGAAACCGAAGTGCCAACGGTTCGCCCGCGCAGAACCAAGGAGGGCTGGCTGATGTTGCCGATGAAATTGGACAAGAAAAAAATCGCCGCCGCCATCCGCGCCGACCGTGACGCCCGATGAAAACTTATTGGGATTCATCGGCGTTGCTTGAGGCCTTGGGCGATGATGCGGTTCGGCGGCGTTTGACCGCAACCGGAGGAGTGACGCGGACTCACGCGCTCGCAGAAGTTTTTTCCACGATCACCGGCGGCGGAGTCGGCCTGCGGGTCACGGCGGACGTGGGCGCACAATTGATCCAGCAATTGGCCGAGAAGCTGGAGTTTTGCGATTTAACCGCACCGGAAATTTTGGCCGCACTTGCTCACGCCAGAGCCAAGGGTGTACGCGGCGGACGCGTTCACGACTATCTTCACGCCGTTGCGGCGAAAAAGGCCAAGGCTGGATTGCTCCTGACTTCTGACAAATTTGATTTCAGCGGTCTGTTCGAAAAAGTTGAGGTGCTTTGATCTTCGCCCCGTCCGAGTCAACGTTTTCCACTACAGTTCAAAATTGAATTGTCCGCCCCGGTGTTTCGCGGCAAGCTCTCCACCCTTATGCAGCAGATAAATCTTGGCATGATCGGCGGCGGCACGGTGGGCAGCGGCGTCTTCCACGCGCTCCAGAAAAACGGCGGCCTCATGGCTGCGCGCCTCGGTGTGAAGCTCGCGTTCCGCAAGATCGCGGTGAAGGCGTTCGACGAACCCCGGCCGTATCCCATCGCGCGCGCACTGATGACGACGGACTGGCAGGAAGTCGTCAACGATCCGCAGATCCACGTCGTCATCGAACTCGTCGGCGGCACGGGCATTGCCAAGGTGATGGTGCTGGCGGCGCTGGCGCAGGGCAAAACGGTGGTGACGGCGAACAAGGCTTTGATTTCCGCGTGCGGGCCGGAGTTGTTCGCGGCGGCGGCCAAGAGCGGGGCGAATTTATATTTCGAAGCGAGTGTGTGCGGCGGCATTCCGATCATCAAGTCGCTGCGCGAAGGTTTTGTGGCGAACCAGTTCCCCGCCATGTATGGCATCGTGAACGGCACGTGCAATTACATCCTCTCGCGCATGAAATCGGAGGGCGCGGACTTTTCCTCCGTGCTGGCCGACGCGCAGAAGCACGGTTACGCCGAGACGCCGCCCGACCTGGACATTGACGGCATTGATGCGCAGCACAAGATCGGCATCCTCGCCTCGCTGGCGCACGGCTTCTGGGTGGATCATCACCAGATTCATACGGAAGGCATCCGCGAGGTTTCAAAGATTGACATGCAGTTCGCGGAGAAACTCGGTTATACAATCAAACTCTTGGGCATAGTGAAGCAGGTTTGCGATTCACGATTGACGATGGACAAGCCGAAAGGTCAGAGGGCACGTAAATCTGAAATCGCAAATCGTAAATCAGAAGTGCAAGTGTCGGTTTATCCTGCATTGATTCCGAGTTCGCATGTTCTCGCCAGCGTGAACGGCGTGTTCAATGCCGTGTTCGTGCGCGGCGACGTGGTGGGCGACACGCTTTTCTACGGACGCGGTGCGGGCAAGGACGCCACGGCGAGCGCCGTGTTGAGCGATGTTGCCGATGCCGCGCTTGATTTGAAGAACGGCACGAAGTCCCGCGTGCAGCCGTTCGTGGCGCACGTGAAGAATGGTCGCGTCGTGCCGCTGGACGAAATCGTTTCGCAATACTACGTCCGATTCACCGTGGTGGACAAACCGACCGTGCTGGCGAAGATCGCCGCCATTTTCGGCGCGGCAAAGATCGGCATCTCGTCCGTCATCCAGCCGGAAGGTCACGAAGGCGAGAGCGTGCCGCTCATCCTGATGATTCACGACGCGCCGAACGCCGCGATGCGCAAGGCGATGGCCAAAATCGCCCAGCTGCCGTTCGTCAAGGGCAAGCCGGTCATGTTCCGCGTGGTGAGCCTGCAATAATTTCAACCACGAATGGACACGAATAAACACGAATCAAAACCTTCTGGTAGGGCGCGTCACTCCGTGTGCGCCATGTCCCGAAGCTCGTCTGACGGCGCGCACGGAGTGACGCGCCCTGCCAGGACTCATTCGTGTCCATTCATGTCCATTCGTCGTTAAACATAAAATGCCACTTCTTTTCCGCAGCACGAACGGCCAGTCTCCCGCAGTCAATCTGCGCGAGGCTTTCCTGCGCGGTCTCGCGCCGGACGGCGGACTGTATCTGCCGGAAAAATTCCCGAAGCTCGCTCCGGAGGAAATGGCCGCCTTCGCCAAGCTGCCGTATCACGAGATCGCCTTCCGCGTGTTGTCGAAATACACCCAAGACATCATCCCGGACGCCGACCTGGCCGCGATGTGCCGCGCGGCCTACAACTTCCCCGTGCCGCTGGAAATCGTCAATGTCCGCATCTTTCTCATGCGGCTGGATCAAGGGCCGACGGCGTCGTTCAAGGATTTTGCCGCGCAGATGATGGCGCGGATGTTCGGGCGGTTTCTGCGAGAGGAGGGACGGCAGGTCACGATTCTCACGGCGACGAGCGGCGATACCGGCTCGGCCGTCGCGCACGCATTCCATAAAATTCCCGGCGTGCGAGTCATCGTGCTCTTTCCGCATGACGAGGTCAGCGTGAGCCAGCGGAAGCTGATGACCACGCTCAAGGACAACATCCGCACCGTGGCGGTGGACGGCAAGTTTGACGACTGCCAGGCGATGGTCAAACGCGCGTTCTCCGACCCGGACTTGAAGCACATCCCGCTTTCGTCGGCGAACTCCATCAACATCGGACGGCTGCTGCCGCAGAGTGTTTATTATTTTTACGCCGCGTCACGCGTCGCGCTGGCGGGCGAGCCGGTGGTCTTCTCCGTGCCCAGCGGAAATTTTGGAAACACGATGGGCGCGGTCGTCGCTCGCGAGATGGGTTTGCCGGTGAGAAAAATCATCGCGTCGGTCAACGACAACGACGCATTCCCCAAATTTCTCGCCAGCGGCAACTACCAGAAAATTTCGCCGTCGCGCAACTCCATTTCCAACGCGATGAACGTCGGCCACCCTAGCAACCTCGCGCGTCTGGTGTCGGTTTACGGCGGGCAGATGGATGAAACCGGCAAGATCCACCAGCAGCCCTACCTCGCCGCGATGCGGCGCGATATTTTTTCCTCCTCGGTTTCCGACGCCCGCACCGTGGCCGGCGTGCGGGAATTTTGGGATCATTTCCAACTGCTGTTGGAGCCGCATGGCGCCGTCGCCTGGCAGGGCTATCAGGACTGGGCCGCCACCGAACCGCTGGGCAACTCCCCGGCGGTGCTCGTCGAAACCGCCAACCCGGCGAAATTTCCAGGCGAGGTGGAAAAGGTCGTGGGCTGGTCGCCCGACGTGCCGACGAACATGCAGGCATCGCTGCAACTGCCGGAAGACTTCGACCGCATGGGCGCAGACTACGCGACGTTCCGGGACTACTTGCTTGCGAAGCACGCGTAGCGGCGCTCTGCCGGGACGCGGGCGCATCTTGCACCACCACCAAAGAGGGGAGCACATCAAGCGGACGGAGCGCGAGACGTCCCGGCTCGCAGCGGCGATAAATGCCGAGAGTCGCTCCGAAGTATTCTTGCGTCCCCATATTGACGAGCGCTGCGAGCCGGGACGTCTCGCGCTCCGCTGCTAGAGCGGATTCCCAGACCAAGGATGATGAAACCCAGGTGGTGTTCAAAGACCTCGAATACAAGACGGAAGCCGCGAATAAATTTAGCATCGGCAACCTGATTGGCGCGCCGGCGGCAATCAACTTTGTGGCGCTGCATCCCTCCCGCGCCGGCCAGTTGACGGAAAAACAGCAGCTCCGGCTGGCCGAAGGTCTGGCGAATTTGTCTGTGGCCATCCAGACGGCCACCGGCCAGACGCCAGTGCCGGTTACGCCGCCCAGTGCTCCCTGAAAGCGGTGTGTAAAGTTTGAGGATTCGGTCGAAACTTGCTTCATATCGGAAATACCGCCATAGTGTTCTCAAGGCAAAAGCTGTTGTAGCGAACGCACAAGCCGTATGAATCATCGGGAAACAGATCGGGTAAGTATGGAACTGGCCCGCCGGGTTGCAGAACGCATCCAACCGTTTGAATACGATGCCCTCACGATTTTCCCGCCGCAGCCGTTGCCACAGTTCGGTTTTCTGCCGGGTAGTAAACGCGGTTTCAACATAATGGACATGCCGCTGCTGTGCGCTGGCCAGCAGATTCATGAGGCTGGTGAGCCGTGCCCGATACGGCAATGGCCGCAAGTTCTCGCCGTTCAATTCGAGCAGGTCGAAGACGTGATAATCGTCGCCGATGGATTCGCCATCGGGGATGAAACTGCCGGGGAACTGGCGGAAGTCATCCGCGACGGTCTGCGGCAAGCCGACGAGCAATCCCTTTTTATTGATGCCTTCAAGGTGTTCGTCCTGCTTGCGCACCAACAGATGCCGCCCGTCGAATTTCTCCTGCGCGCAATAGTTGTCGTCGCAAAGGAGCAATTCCACTTCGGATTCCTCGATGGGATTGAGCAGTTGGGGCAGGATGCCTGATGCCTGCTTGTCCGTATGCTGATACGGTGTGCCATCCGCGCCTTCGGTATAACCCTTGGCTTTCTTCTCGCGAACGAGTTTGGTGTAGATTTTCTTCGCCGTGGCGTAATCCACGGGGGAAGAAGTCTTCGTGCCGGTCGTCAGGGTTGCCCCGCGTCGCCCGTAGGCGAACTTGACGACGAACTGCTGGCCTGCCGGTTCAATCGCGGCCTGATAGACTTTGTCGGATGAACCTTCACGGTAATATAGCGCGACGCGCTCGGTTGTTTCACTGACTGCATTCATGCTTTTCCTTTTTGTTGGTTGTTGTTTGGTAAAGAACCCTGTGAACCCAAGCTGAAGCGTATGGCCTCGCGTCATTTCCGGGGAGACGTGCAGACTTGCCATAACCGGCAAGGGGAAAACGACCCAAAACCTCCCGCCAACGCCAAAACACGAAGCTTGATATTTGGCAATGTCGCTGCAATATTTCACCCATGATTTCCCGCAAGCATTATTCTGACCGGGTTAAAAAAGCCTTGGGTCGCAATCCCGTGGTCGCCCTGCTGGGACCGCGCCAATGCGGCAAGACCACGCTGGCCCGGCAGATGATTCCCGCCGGCCATCCGCAATATTTTGACTTGGAAGATCCGGTGGTGGCCCGCCTCATGGAAAATCCCATGACTGCATTGGAGGGGTTGCGGGGACTGGTGGTGATAGACGAAGCGCAGCGTCAACCCGGTTTGTTCCCCGTGTTGCGGGTGCTGGCCGACCGGGCGAAGCAACCGGCAACCTTTCTCATTCTCGGCAGCGCCTCGCCGGAACTATCGCGGCAGGCCGCCGAATCGCTGGCCGGTCGGGTCGAAATCATTGAAATGCGCGGCTTCGACCTCAACGAATTGCCGGCTGGATCCCAGGAAATCCTCTGGCAGCGGGGTGGTTTTCCACGTTCCTATCTGGCGGCGGATGAAGAAAGCAGCGTGGCGTGGCGCAAGAATTTTATCCGCACGTTTCTGGAACGCGACCTGGCCGCCCTGGGTTTCGGCCTTTCACCCGCGCTCATGGGCCGGTTTTGGACGATGCTGGCCCATTATCATGCGCAGCTTTGGAACGGCAGCGAAATCGCCGCCTCGCTGGGCATCGCCCCCAACACCGCCCGCGCGTATCTGGACGCGCTGGAACAAACCTACATGATCCGCCGGTTGTTGCCGTGGCAGGCCAACCTGGGCAAACGGCTCGTCAAAACTCCGAAAATTTATTTTCGTGACTCCGGCCTGTTCCATACGCTCTGCGGCATTCCATCTTCGGCGGAACTGTTGACGCATCCAAAACTCGGCGCTTCGTGGGAAGGTTTCGCTTTGGAAGAAATCATCCAAGCGCAGCAGCCCGACCAGACTTGGTTCTACGCCGTTCACAGCGGGTCGGAACTCGACCTGCTGATGGAGGTTGGAGGCAAACGCATCGGGGTGGAATTCAAACGGGCGGATGCACCCACCGCCACCCGCTCAATGCATCTGGCAATCACCGATCTCGGATTGGATGAACTGTGGGTGGTTTATCCGGGCACTCGCGTTTACGCCTTGGACGACCGGATCAAAGTCCGTCCGCTCGCTGCCTGCATCCAACCCCGGAAAACTTCTGGCCAGATCAAATGAACCGGATGCGGCAATAAAAAAGGCGATTCAGAGAATCGCCTTGTGTGGGTCACGCTCGTTTGCGGTTGAGGATGGTGACTTCGGATTGGGGTGAGATATAGAACCGCCTGGGCGGGGGCTGGAATCGCACCGGCTTGTCAAACCTGGTTTTGAAGTCCCGCACTGGCCGGTTCATGATGACTACCGCACAGCTATAATTGACGCGGAGCACCCGGCAAAGTCTTTCGTCAAATAGGAAGACATCCCCCGCCCGCAGCCGAACGGATACGGGGTCAATTGCCAGATGATGCCAAACTCCGCTTGGTTCGGATCGTGGCCGTTGCGTTTGCTGACGGCCGGAGGTTTTGGTTTCATACGCCGCAATCCTCCATCGCGTCCACGATTGCGTCCTCGTCATCGCGTAAAATCTCGACGATGCCGGCCTTCAACGCCGCTTTGTCCGGATCGGGCTTGGCGTCTTTGGGGCACGCCGGGCAGCGCAGAACATTGACGATTGAACCGCCGAACTCAAAGCCAGTGGCCTTGAACTTGGCGCGGTAGCGATCCCGCAACTTCAGTTGCGGTGATAACTCCGTCCAAGCCTTCGCTTCCGTGTAGCAGAGGCTGGTTTCAAAGATGGCGTCGTGCCGCAGGTGATAGACATCCCACGGTTCGCCACAGGTGGTGCAATGAACATCCATGATAATCTCCTTTGGTTGTGTGGTTGAAATGGACTTTTGAATCTACCCTGAAGCATGAGGCATGGCAGCAAACCGGGGGAGACGTGTGGACTTGCCGGAATCGGCAAAAAAAAGCCCCGGCCAAAATGGTTGGGGTTGTTGTTTATGAGGCGACACTTTCCAAGAGCGGCTCGGCCTCACGCAGCGTTTGCAACACCTGATCAATCTCCTCGCTGGTCAGCGTCCACGAACGGCGCGGCAGTTCAGCGACCACCGCCGATTTGAAACGGTGATGGAAGTTGAACGCCTGTTGGTCATTGCCCAAATGGTCGGTCAGGATT
>JANMJO010000156.1:0-22919 GCA_031371425.1 Verrucomicrobiales bacterium
GGCGGCGTGGGCATTCCCGGCAACTGGATTATGCCCGTGATGAGCATCGGGCAGGTCGCGGAAATCCTCACCATGTTCATCCTCGGCGCGACGCTCAAGAAGTTCGGCTGGCGCACCACGATGATCGTCGGGATTCTCGGCCACGCGGCGCGGTTCGCGGTGTATTCGTTCCTGCCGCAGCACGCCGAACTCATCATCCTCGTGCAGATTCTGCACGGCATCTGCTACGCGTTCTTCTTCGCCACGGTTTACATTTTCGTGGACGCCTATTTCCCGAAGGACGCCCGCGCCAGCGCGCAGGGCTTGTTCAACGTGATGATCCTCGGCATCGGCGCGTTGCTGGCGAATTCGATTTGCCCCGTGCTCGGCCAGAAAATCTTCACGCAAAACGGCGTGACGAACTTCCACGGCTTGTTCCTCGTGCCGATGACCTGCGCGTTGGTCGCCACCGTGGCGCTCGCGCTGTTCTTCCATCCGCCCAAGACGCCCGCGCCGGAGAACGCGGGGCATTGAGTTGTCACTGATAATCAAAAGAAACTTGTGCCTGTATAAATACTAGGGACTCCTTTTAGGTTGTCGCGGCACAGCAGACAAAGAAGCAGGAAGCAAGAAAACCGAACAGACCCAACAAGGGTGTGTTTTGCGCTTGCGCTTCTGATCTCACTGGATTTCACTTCAGCGATAGCAATGGTTTTTTCGAATCGGGATATGCTTTCTAATGACTTCAATTTTGTGGGCAGATGGGTTGCTCGCACGGCAATGTTGGGTGATGACGAGGCAATGAAGTTGTGTGCTTTGACCGGCTATCATTCATATCAGGCAGAGCCGGTGGAGATTTTTGAATTGTTCTGGTGGGTCAAGCGGGCAGCCGACTTGGGTGATGTCCAAGCCCAAGGTGTTCTCGGCGGTTTTTCTAGAGGGGGATTGATAATCACAAATGACAAAGTCGTCTGCATTGACGCCACCGACTATGGATACGATAAACACGATAATCCTAATGGTTTCGTGCAACGAGGCCGCGTTTATTGCGTCGCTGGCTGGAGCGAGCGCGGCGGTCTTGTTTTAGTGGGGTTGCCTTGCCTCTGGAAACACGACGGTAGCGAGGTTGGCTTCAACCCCAAACGCTTTAAATTGCTCAAAAGTTTTCGCGCCCAACTTTCCGCGGGCAATAACCTTTCTCTGTGATTTGTTATGCCAACCGCGCAAATGAAGCATGAATTGGCAGATGAAAACAAACCGGCGGCTGTCAAGCCGGTGAACCAATTTGAATTTCCAATGATTGATGGGTTGGAAGAACCTAAACCATTGGTTTGCGGCGCCCTTTGTATTGTGGAAAACCTTTATGAAGAGTGGAGTTGGCCGGGCGGCGTTATCCGAATGACGAGGACCTATACCCGTTGGGCGGGCTACAATCCCGAACTGGTGCAAGCCGAATTGAGAGCGATGCTCTCTGATCCCAAGCTGCCATTGTATTTTAACCAGCAATGGCGATTTTGGAGTTTAGTAATAAACCAACATAAGCGGACTCTCATCTTTTGCCGGAATCGCAGTCCGATGGCTTTTCTCCTTTTCTTGATGGCGCAGACGGGTAGCAGATTTTCAAAGCAGTTTGTGGAGGGTGGTTATGGCGATAGCGATTTCCCCGTCCTGACCAGTAGTGCGGGAAAATTGTGTAACGCGCCAATCAGATTTTGTGACGCCAGAGAACCGGCCGCTTTCTTGAGAATGCTTTCGGAGGTTCACAAGTCATTCGAGTATGTCGTGTGTGATTGGATTTTGGAGGGCGACGAGTTGGCGGCGGCAGAACGCGTGACCCAGGAGTCGCCGATTACGTTTTTGTGTCCATTCAACGTCGAAATGGAAGGCAAGGAATAGTTTATGGGAGTATTAAAGCTTTTTCGGACTGCGGTAGCGGCCAGTCGTGCTTCTGCTGGTTGGAAACGAGACTTGGCTATGTTGCAATACCGCGATTCGGACTTACCATTAGCTTTCAAACAGGGGAAGTTGCCGGAAGGAACAATTGAATACGCGCGCGAAATATTATCATTGAATTTTCAGGGGAGAGTTGTGGCGAAAACACGCAAACAATGGGCTGAAATTCTTCTGCCATACCGGCCTTTTGACAGTGAGTTGACGCGAGGCGTTAATACTCAACGAGCGCTTTTACTGTTAGAGACATTGAGCAGAGCTCGCACAGATTTACCACTTGATGATGGTGTAGAAGAGACTGGATTCGGCCCGCCGGGTAGATACACCACGTTCAGGCACGCGGTTCTTGAAACGCTCAAAGTTTACTAAACGCGCGCAGACGTGAATGTGTCCGCAGTATTGCCACAACTCCATGAACCTCCGCCCGGCAGCGTCGCTGGTCGCCGCCGCCGAGGCATCCGCGTTGTCACCAACGCGGCTACACGCGGGCGGTTTTCGCCGGTTGGGCAATCCTGAAAGGATTGCAATCATCCAGCCCAGTGTTGACGCGTCAGCGGCTACGCTGGGAAACCGTCCCCATAAATTCATCAACGCTGAAGGCGTTGCATCTCATCCGCCGTCACGTTGCTTCAACTCCTTCAGAGTCGTTTTCAATACGCTCGTTCACCCAGCGTAGCCCGACTGCGTCGGTCAACGCTGGGCTGAATGATTCAACCGCGTTGCGGTTGGTTCGGCACGCCGCCTTCGCTCCCACGGAAAAACGAAGGCAGTCCGCAGCATTGACCCAACTCCATGAACCTCCGCCCGTCGTCGTCGCCGGTTGCTATCGCCGGGGCATCCGCGTTGTCACCAACGCGGCTACATGCCGGCGGTTTTTCGCCGGTCGGGCAATCCTGAAAGGATGGCAATCATCCAGCCCAGCGTTGCCGCGCCAGCGGCTACGCTGGGAAACCGTCCCCACAAATTCATCAACGCTGAAGGCGTTGCATCCCATCCGCCGTCCCGTTGCTTCAACTCCTTCAGAGTTGGTTTCAATACGCTCGTTCACCCAGCGTAGCCCGACTGCGTCGATCAACGCTGGGCTGAATGATTCAACCGCGTTGCGGTTGGTTCGGCACGCCGCCTTCGCTCCCACGGAAAAACGAAGGCAGTCCGCAGCATTGACACAACTCCATGAACCTCCGCCCGTCGTCGTCGCCGGTTGCTATCGCCGGGGCATCCGCGTTGCCGCCAACGCGGCTACACACGGGCGGTTTTCGCCGGTCGGGCAATCCTGAAAGGATTGCAATCATCCAGCCCAGCGTTGACGCGTCAGCGGCTACGCTGGGTTAATGGTCTCAAACATTTCATCAACCCTGAAAGGGTTGAATCAACCGTCGGGTTTGAGCATCATTTCGTCATGTCACAATCACTTGCCAAGATTCTCGTGCATGCGGTGTTTTCGACCAAAGACCGCCGCCCGTATCTGCGCGACAAATCGCTGCGCGAAGAGTTGCATCGCTATCTTGGCGGCATTCTGACCAATCACGGTTGCCAGCCCATCATCGTTGGCGGCGTTGAAGACCACGTTCACCTTCTCTTTACGCTGTCGCGCACCGTCTCGGCGGCGGAAATGATCAAGGAGGTCAAACGCAGCTCGTCGTTATGGTTGAAAACGAAAAGCCCGGACCTGCACGATTTCGCATGGCAGAGTGGTTACGGGATTTTCTCCATCGGGTTTTCGCAGGTTGAAACGGTGCGTGTTTATATTGCCGGGCAGGAGGAGCATCATCGGAAGGTTTCGTTTCAGGATGAGTTCCGGGAATTTCTGAAACGTTACGAGGTTGAATTTGATGAACGATACGTGTGGGATTGATGCAACCCTTTCAGGGTTGGGGAATCTATTTCCGTTGACCTAGGGTAGCTCGTTCCTCGCAACCCTAGGCTGGATGATTTGCATCCCGTTGGGATGCCGGGCCGGAAGGGCATGAAGATGTTGTGAAGGGGTCAGTCCGCAGCATTGACCCAACTCCATGAACGTCCGCCCGGCAGCGTCGCCGGTCGCCACCGCCGAGGCATCCGCGTTGTCCAAACGCGGCTATTCCATTTCAGAATCCAGGTTAAATCCGGACTCCGTAGCTGAAATGGAGAGCGAGCGGCGACTGGATGTAGCGCAGACATTCCTGTCTGCGGGTTCACGCGACATTCCTGTCGCGTGTGCCGTGAAACTGGCGACTGGAAAGTCGCCAGAACCCGCAGGCTGGAAAGCCTGCGCTACTGTTCTGTTCTCGCCGCCAACTTCAGAATCCGGGTTAAACGGATTGACCATCGAGGTTTTCGTTTGCACGATTCAAAATCGAATTGCTCAAAACCAATCGTATAAAAATTCGCGTCGCCGGAATCAACTTCGACTGCATGCACAAGGTCGGCGTGTGGACGAAGGCCAACCGCTGCACGCTTTTCGACAACTTAAATCATGCAGACAAACTCCGATAAGGCCGCCGCCGTGCAGAGGCATCCCACGTTCGCCGAGGCGTTCCGCTTCTGGCTCAAGCTGGGCTTCATCAGCTTCGGCGGGCCGACCGGGCAGATCGCCATCATGCACCGCGAACTCGTCGAGGAGAAACGCTGGATCAGCGAGTCGCGATTTCTCCACGCGCTCAACTACTGCATGCTGCTGCCCGGCCCGGAGGCGCAGCAGCTCGCCATCTACATCGGCTGGCTGCTGCACCGCACCTGGGGCGGCATCGTCGCCGGCGCGCTGTTCGTCATTCCGTCCGCGTTCATCCTTTGGGCGTTGAGCTGCGTCTATATTTTCTACGGCAACGTGCCGGTCATCGCCGCCGTGTTCTACGGATTGAAACCCGCCGTGCTCGCCATCGTCGCCGCCGCCGTCCTGCGCATCGGGAACAAAGCTTTGAAGAACGAAGTCATGTGGGGCATCGCCGCGCTTGCGTTCGCCGCCATCTTCTTTCTCAAGGTGCCGTTCCCCATCATCATCGTCGCGGCGGGGCTGGCGGGGCTGGCGGGAGGAAAATTTTGGAAGGAGAAATTTCTCGTCATCACCGGCCACGGCGGAGGGAAATCCAAATCTTCCGTCATTGACGACGACACGCGCCCGCCCGAACACGCGCGGCCATCGCTGTCGCGCGCGGTCAAAGTCTGCGCCGTGTGTCTCGCGCTGTGGTGGATTCCCGTCGCGCTGCTGGTCGTGTGGCTTGGGCGCAGCCACGCGCTCGTGCAGGAGGGAATTTTCTTCAGCAAGGCGGCCATGGTGACCTTTGGCGGCGCCTACGCGGTGTTGCCGTATGTCTCGCAGCAGGCGGTGGAGAATCATCACTGGCTCAGCGCGGGACAGATGCTCGATGGCCTCGGGCTGGCGGAGACGACGCCCGGCCCGCTCATCATGGTGCTGCAATTCGTCGGCTTTCTCGGCGGCTGGAATCAACCGGGTGCGCTCACGCCGCTGCTGGCCGCCACGCTCGGCGCGGTCATCACGACGTGGACGACTTTCGTGCCGTGCTTCCTCTGGATTTTTCTCGGCGCGCCGCACATCGAGCAGTTGCGCGGCAATGTTAAGATGACCACCGCGCTCTCTGCGGTGACGGCCGCCGTGGTGGGCGTGGTGCTGAATCTCGCCGTGTGGTTCGGCTTGCACGTGCTGTTTCCTGCGGCGGGCGTGGTGGACTGGTTTGCCGTCGTCGTTGGGCTGGCCGCGTTCGCGGGCATGACGCGGTGGAAGTGGGGCGTCATCCCCGTCGTGCTCGGCGCGGGATTGCTCGGAGTGTTTTGGAAAATAATTTTATGAAAATTCGCGTTGCCGGAATTAACTTCGACCACATGCACATGGGCGACTTGCTGCGCCAGGCCTTCGACGAGCCCAATGTCGAGATCGTCGGCATCTGCGACGAGCAGCCGGCGCGGATGGAGACGGCCCGCCGCAACTTCGGCATCGCCGCCGACCGCGTGTTCGCGGATGTGGACGAGTGCCTTGAAAAGTCGCGGCCAGATTTCGTGATTCTTTGCCCGTCCACGGCGCGCCACGCGGAATATGTGGAGCGCGTCGCGCGGCACAAGGTTCACATGCTGGTGGAAAAACCTTTCGCCGCGACGGTGAAGGAGGCGGACCGGATGATGGCCGCCGCGAAGAAGAACGGCGTGATGCTGGCCATCAACTGGCCGCTGCGCTGGTTTCCCGGCCATTGCACGGCGCATCGGCTGCTGATGGAGGGGCGCATCGGCGACCTGTTGGAGGTGCATCATTACGGCGGCAATCGCGGCCCGCTCTGGCACGGCGCGGACAAGATCGAGACGACGCCCACGGCGGCGATGAAGCGCAAGAGTTGGTTTTACCAGAAGCGGGAGGGCGGCGGTTCATTGCTGGATTATCTCGGTTACGGCACGACGCTGGGCACATGGTATCACGGCGGACGCAAGCCCATTGAGGTCACGGCGGTCACGGATCTGCCGGTCGGTTTGGAAGTGGACGAGCACAGCATCACCGTGGCGCGATACGCGAGCGGGCTTTCCAAGTTCGAGACGCGCTGGGGGACGTTCAGCGATCCGTGGACGCATCAGCCGCAGCCGAAGTGCGGCTTTGTGTTGAAGGGTGTGGAAGGCACCATCAGCATTGATGACTACGCGGCGACCATCCGTGTGCAGACCCGCAAACAACCGCAGGGCGCGGACGTGCCGGTGGACACGCTCAAGCCGCCGTTCGAGAATCCGATTCAATATTTCACCGACTGCATCCGCCGCGATCGCGCGGTGGAAGGACCACTCTCGCCCAAAATCAGCCGCATCGGTCAGCAGATTGTGGACTCCGCGATATTGAGTGCGCGGCTGAAGAAGACGGTGAAGTTGCAGGGGTAGGCGCAGCCCGCACTGCCGGGCATTGCCCCGTTTGGAGTTCTGCCTTCAGGCGGCTCGGCACATTCATCCACCCGAACCGCGTGAACGCGGAACTCCGAACGAAATGCCAGCGTGTCTTGAGGACGAGCGCGGTCGCAGTGGGTCGCAATTTTACGGCTGGATTTTCGCCTCGGCGAGTTCGATGGCCTGCTGGAGTTTCCGGGCCAGTTCATCCACCGCCGGACGCATGAACATATTGCGGCGGATGCCGGGCAGGATGTTCACCCGCGACTCCCGCGCCAGCGCACGCATCATCAGGCGCGGGTCTCCGCCGATGAACTGCGTGTCCGCTGTGACGAACAAGTCCATGTCGCCGGGATAAAAAACCGGCGCGTAGCCGCGATCTGCGCGGTTGTTCATGTGCGCCACGAAACGCCGATAGGATTGCAGCCAGCGGTCACTGCGGCCCAGACCCGGCGCGCGGATGACCGACCAGCGCAAGATCCGGAACGCATCCCGCACCTCATTCCGCAGCGGGCCGAAGAGCCGCTCGGTCAATTTGTGGTGCTGCGAGCATTTGACAGGATACCGCACATCCATCATCGCGAGCAACGCCACCTGTTTTCCCTCGCGCAAGAGCATTTGCGCCATCTCAAAAGCGACCATGCCGCCCATGCACGTCGCGCCGAGCAGATACGGCCCCGTGGAATCCACCGCTTTGATTTCGCGGAGATACCGCCGCGCCATGTCCGCGACGGTCGTGAGCGGCCAAGCCTCGCCTTGCAGTCCGACGGATTGCAGCCCGTAAACCGGACGCTCCGCCAACCGCCGCGCCAGGAGTCCGAACGTGGCCACATCGCCCTGTCCGCTGTGAACGAGAAACAAAGGCCGTCCCGAATCGGCCGTGCGCAGCGACACGAGCGGGCTGGGCGACGCGATCACGATGTTGCCGGTAATCAGCGCCGCGAGCCGCCCGATCGTGCCATGCTCAACCAGCGTCGAGGGCGGCAGCGACGCGCCGAAGGAATCCTCGATACTCGCCAGCACCTGCGTGGACTGGAGCGAGTCGCCGCCCAGATCGAAAAAGTTTTCGTGCCGGCCAATCGGCGAAATGCCCAGCACCGATTCCCAGAGGTTCACCAGATGCGCTTCCACGATGTCGCGGGGACGTTCGTGGCGGCGGAGCTTCTGGCGGTTATCATCCGGCGCGGGCAACGCCTGCCGGTCAATCTTGCCGTTGGGTGAGAGCGGAAACTGGTCTTGGAAAACGAACGCCGGCGGTATCATGTAGCCGGGCAGGGTGGCGCGCAACGCGCGGCGCAGTTGCTCCGCCGTGCAGTTTTGTCCGGCGCGGCGCACGACGTAGGCGATGAGTTGCAGCTCGCCGTCCGGCGCGGGTCGCGCGCAAACCACCGCCTCCGACACCTCTGGCAAGGCGGCCAGCGCGGCCTCGACTTCGGAAATTTCAATGCGATAACCCCGGATCTTCACCCGCGCATCGCTGCGATCCATGAACACGAGCGCGCCGTCCGCCATGCGGCGGGCGCGGTCGCCGCTGCGAAAAATCCGCAAGCCCGCCGCCCCGCCATCCGCGAACCGCTCGGCGGTCAGCGCTTCATTGCGCCAATAACCGGGCGAAAGAAAACGGCTGCGCACGGCGATCTCGCCCGTTTCGCCGGCGGCAACTTCCCGGCCCTGTTCGTCCAGCAGCAGAATCTCCATGCCTTCCACAGCCTGTCCCACCGGCAGGCGGCCCTCGACCACGCGGTCGTCGTTGGCGAAGCGGGCGCGCGTGAGGTTGCCCGTCTCGGTCGAGGACAGCGTGTTCAGCAGGATGCAGTCGCGCGGAAAATATTTCCGCCACGCGACGAAATCCGCAGCGGTGGCCGGCTCGGAGGCGAACCGCACCAGCCGTATCGCGGGAAACTGCGCGCCGTTTTCGAGCGTGCGGATGAAATGGCGGAACACGGAAACCGACGAAACGTAAATCGTGATTCGGTGTTCCGTCAGCCAGCGAGCGAGGCTGGTCACGCCCTGTTCCGCCGCTGGGAACGGGCATAGCGCCGCGCCGTTGAGTAGCGCGCACCAGACGGTGGCCATGCCCTGGCCGCCGCCCGGCGAGGCGAGGAGTGCGATGCGATCTGCGGCGCGCAGATTCATTCCGCGCGTGTGGCGAAGGACGTTGTGCCGCATGTTGCGATGCGTCTGCATCACGCCCTTGGGCTGGCCCGTAGTGCCGGAGGTGTAAATGAGAAAGGCCAGCTCGTCCGGCGCGATTGTGAGCGCGGGGTCGTGCGCCGGGCCGGAGAATTGTTTCTCGAACGACAGCACGCGGTGGCTTGGCTCTGCGAGCTGCGCGGCAAGTTTTTGGTTCGCTGCATCCGTCACCATTGCCGTCGGCGCGGCGTCTGCCAGAACTTGCTGCAACCGCGCGGGCGGATCGGCGGGGTTCAGGACCACCACCACGCGGCCCGCCTTGAGCACGGCGAGCGTGGCGGCGATGAGCGGGGCGTCCTGCCGCATCAGCAGCGCCACGCGGTCGCCCGCTGCGCCGCTGGAGATCAAGGCGTGCGCGAGCCGGTTGGCGGCGGCGTTGAACTCGATGTAGGTCGGCTGCCACTCGCCCGCGCCGATGGCCGGGCGGTGCGGATGCGCGGCGACCATCTGCTCGAAGCGCGCGGGAATGGATTGCTCCGCGTCGCCCAGGTCGTCGGCGGTGGCGGGAGTTGGAGCGCGCGATTCATCCGGCAACGCGTGGTGCGGCGGTGCGGCAGCGGCGTGTGATTCCGCCAGCAGTCGGTCGAGGCCTACGAATTCAAACAGCACGCGCGCTGCATCCAGCGGCGCTGGCTGGCCGTTGAACCGGACTCGGCTGACGGCGAAACCATCCGCCGCCGTCGTCTCGTAATGAACCTCCGCAAATTCCGTCTGCCGGAAAAGTTCGCGGATTACGCGCACCTGCTCGCGGCCTTCATACAGGACGAGATGGCGATTCCAGATCGCCGCGCCGCCGGTCCGGCAGAACATCGGCAGGCTGCGGATTAAGCCGGGAACATCGCGGTGGCGCAGGTGGCCGAGAAAGCCGGAGAGCAGCACGAGGTCGGCGGGAACAGCACCGGCGTAATTCCCGGCCCGCGTCGCGTCGGCGTGGATGAACTGCAATTGTTTTTCCAAGCCCGCCGCAGTCGCCGCCGCGATGCCACGGTTCACCGAGTCGGATTCGCTTTCGATCAGGACGGCGGAGACATCGTTCCGGCGCGGATGATTTTGCAGCGCGCCGATGAGGTCGCGGCCATCGCCGGCGCAGAGGCTGACGACCTGGATTCTTCCCGGCGGACATTCCGCAAGCGCGGCGATGATCTGTGCCTGCACGATCCGCAACCGCGCCTGGAGGCTGGGAAAACTTTCGTATTGTTTATACCAATCGCGCCAATCCATAGCTTGGTTCAAAGCGTGAGGTTCTCCGCGCCATAGACCGCCTGCATGCGCGTGTAAAATTGCAGGTCGCCTGCGCCGTGTTCCGGCGGGCCGAGGCTGGAAGATTTCCAGCCGCCGAAGGGCAGCGAGGCGTCCACGCCGGCGGTGGCGGTGTTGAGCTTGAGCATTCCCGCCCGCGCCGCCGCGAGAAATTGTTTCTGGAGTTCGGGTGCGCGGCTGAACAGCGCGGCGACGAGGCCGTGGCGCACGCCGTTGCACAAGGCCAGCGCGTGCTCGAAATCTTCGGCGCGTTGCACCACGAGCAAGGGGCTCATCGTTTCCTCCTGCACCAATGGGTGTTCCGGTTGATCGCAGCAAACGATGGCCGGCTGCGCGTAAGCGCCGGCTTGCGTCCACGGCTCGCGGGTGCGCGGCTCGTGCGGAAACTCCGCGCGGTGCGCCGCGCCGGAAGTGAGTGCAGTTTGGATCAACGCCGTTTGTTCCTCGCGCTTGGCGGTGTGGATGACCGGGCCGATGTCCGTGGTGTTTTCCAGCGGGTCGCCCCAGACGAGTCTGCTCGCGGCGGTTTTCATTTCGCGCAGCAACTCTTCAAACCGCGCCGCGCTGACGATGACGCGGCGGTTGGCGGTGCAGCGTTGCCCGGCAAAACCGAACGCGCCCCAGACGATTTGCGCGGCGGCGTGGGGCAGGTCGGCATCGTCCCAGACGATGGCTGCGTTGTTGCCGCTCAACTCGGCCTGCAATGGCACGAAGCGGCGCGCACAGATTTCCTGGATTGCAAACCCGGCGTGCGCCGAGCCGGTGAGCGTGACCGCGCTGATGTGTTTATCGGCGGCGAGCTGCTGCGCGGTGGTGTGGTCGCCGGTCAGAAGCTGGATGGCTTGGTGCGGCGCTCCGGCTTCGCGGAAAAGCTGCAGGACGAATTGCGAAATGCGGGTGGCGGCGGGCGCGGGTTTCCAGACGACGGTGTTGCCGTAGGCGAGGGCGGGCGCGAGCTTGCCGACGGGAATCGCGACGGGATTATTCCACGGAGAAATCAGCGCGACGACGCCGAGCGGTTCGTGGCGGACGAGGCCGGCGGTTTCGCGTTGCTGCAAACCGGATGCGGCGGCGCGGCGGAGGACATCGCGGATATTGCCTGCGGCGCGGCGGACTTCTTCGAGGCCGTGGGCGAGGGGCTTGCCGATTTCAATGGCCATCTGGCGGGCGAGTTCCGGCGCGGCGGTTTCCAGCCGCGCGGCGACGCGCTCCAGCATTTCGCAGCGTGAACTCAAAGTGGTTCGCCGCCAGTCCTGCCCTGCGTGGTGCGCGGTGGCGGCGGCGGCGGTGACTTCCTCCGGGCTGGCGACCGGCACTTGGAACAGTATGGTTTCGGTTTCGCGCGGTGAGCGGTGAAGTAACTTCGGCGCGGTGACGCCGTCGAGCCGCTCGAGCAAGGAATTCACGGGTTCAAATTGGACGCAGCGGTCGGCGAGCCAGCGGCGGGTGGCGGCGGCGAGGAGTGGGTCGTTGCTGGCGACGGCGTCATCGCCGATAAAAACTTTCAGGCCGCGCTCAAGGCTTTCCGTCGCGACGGCGCGGACGCAGGTGTGCAGATGGACGCCGGCGAGGAGGAGGGTATCGCACTTCAACCGCCGCAACGCTGCGTCGAGTTCGGGATTGGCGAAGGCGTTGAAGCCGGATTTGTGGATGATGGTTTCGCCCTCGAGTGGCTGGAGGGCGGCGGGAGTTTGGTGGCCGGCAGTTCCGGCGACGCAGAGCCAGCGGCCGGATTTTTTCCAGTGCGGCAGTCGGC
Organism: Verrucomicrobiales bacterium; assembly: GCA_031371425.1. GTDB lineage: Bacteria > Verrucomicrobiota > Verrucomicrobiia > Limisphaerales > JAFMIX01 > JAFMIX01. Next base: position 11,993 of record JANMJO010000156.1, read on the forward strand.
GGTCGGTTTCGTGGTCAACGGTGGTCCAAATGTGAAAGACGGGGATGCGGCGCTGGCGGCAGCCCGCGAGTAGCGCGGCGGCGCGCGCGATCACGGCGTCCGCAGCGGGTTGCAGGCCGGGCGTGTTCAGGTAGTCATCCTGCAAATCAACGAGCAGCAGTGCGGGGTTCATGCCGGTTGTTCGGCTTCTGCGGAACGGAGGACTTGTTCCGCGACTTTGGTGGCGAGGGCTTTCGTGCCGAGAATCTTGGAGTCTGGCTCGGCAATGTCGGCGGTGCGCCAGCCTTGCCGCCAGACGGTGGCGAGGGAGTTTTCGATGAGCGCGGCGGCGACGGGCATGCCGAAACTTTCGCGCAGCATCATGGCGAGGGAATAGATTTGCCCGCCGGGATTGGCGACATCCGCGCCGGCGAGGTCGTGAGCGCAGCCGTGGTTGGTCTGATAGACGCCGTGGCCGTGCGTGTCGAAGTTGCCGGAGAAGGTGACGCCGCGCGACGAGACGAGGACGCCGGCGATGTCGGCAATGATGTCGCCGAAAAGATTCGGGCAGACGATCACGTCGAAGCGGGTGGGGTTCTGAATCAGTTCGTAGGCGGCGAGGTCAATGTTCATGAGGTGCGCGGTGATTCCTTGCCGCCGCGCGATGGCCGTGGCGACATCGCGCCAGAGTTCGCTGACCGCCGGCACACCGCCGTCCTTGATGATGACGTGCAGGTCGCCGCGCCGCTGTCTGGCGGCACGGGCGGCGACTTCGACGATGCGGTGGACCTCCACTTCGCTGTAGCTGAAGGAATGTTCCGCGACGCGGCCTGCGCTGGTGGCGCGGTCTCCCCATTGACCCTGGTAAACGCCGCCGGTGTTGTCGCGGATGATGAGCATGTCCACGCCCTTGAGGTGTTGCGGATTGAGTTTGCCGGCGAGGGCGAGTTCCGGCGCGGGGCGGACGGGGACGAACTTGCAGAACAAATCAAACCGGCGGCGCAGGTCGTAGACGTAACGTCCGCCGCCCGGGCCGTTGAGGATGGCGCCGCCGCCGCGAAAAACATCCGCGCAAAATTCCACGGTTTCTTCGGGCAGCCATTGACCGTGCTCTTTGATGGCATCCTCGCCGATCAAGCCGCCATGCCGCACTTCGAACCGCAACCCCAGCACCTGCTCCACGGATTTCAAGACTTCCAGCGCTGCACCGACGACGGTGGGGCCGATGCCGGTGCCTTCGAGGATGCCGATGAGCGGGCGGGATTTTGAAGGCAGGGCGGGCGGGGTGGAGGCTTCGCCGGTCAGATAAGTTGTCAGCCTGGATCTGGCAGGCTCTGGACTGGGGTTATGAGGCATATTTTAATTTCCGGGTGATGTGTTGCCAGAGTTGGTTGTCGAATGGTGCGCGGCCTGACATCGCTGGACAACGCGAAAGATTTTTATCGAAGGGGACAAAATTAGACAGTCGAAAAGAAAATATGGCGACCCTACGGGGAATCGAACCCCGGCTACCTCCGTGAAAGGGAGGTGTCCTAACCGCTAGACCATAGGGTCGCAAGGAGCGCGAAATATAAATGGCATGGCCGCAATGTCACGGAAAAATTAAAACGATTTCGGTTCGCCATGCAAAGCGCGGGGCTTGTGTTTTCATGGTGCGGAGTTAGAGTTTTGCCATGAAGAATGATGTCGTAGCTGTGAAAATCCGGGGGATTCTCCCGGCGAACAGCGGTTGCGCTGTTTTCATCGGCAACGATGAGAAGGTTTTCGTCATCAATGTCGAACCGCAGATGGGACAGGTCATCGGCATGTTTCTGCGGGACACGCCGAAGGAGCGTCCGCTCACGCACGACCTCATGGCCAGCGTCTTCAAGGGGTTCAGCATCACGGTGGAGCGCGTCATCATCACGGACTTGAAAAACTCCACTTACTTCGCCCGGCTGGTTTTGCAGCAGCAGAATGAATTGCAGACCGCGCGCAAGATTGTGGAGATTGACGCGCGGCCTAGTGATTGCCTTGCGCTCGCTGCCGCGCAGAAACGTCCTATCTTCGTGACCGCCGCCTTGCTGGAGCAGGTGGAGGACATGACTGAGATTCTCGACCGCATCAACGAGGGCGATGCGGGCGAATCCGGTGCAGCCGAATAATCCCGCCATGCCCGCGCCAGCAGCCAAACCCGCCAGCAAGTCCGCCGCGCCCTTCATGCTCATCTGCGGCGAGGATGATTTCGCCGTCAAGCATCGCGCCCGCGAAATCTATCAGAAGTGGTGTGACGAACTCGGTGGGATGGATCACGAGATGATTGACGCAGGCGCGGCCAACAGCGGTGACTCGCTCAAGGCGCTGGCGAAGTTGCGCGAGGCGTTGCAGACGCTGCCGTTCTTCGGCGGGGGCAAGGCGATTTGGCTGCGCGACTGCAATTTTCTTTCCGATGACCGCATTCTCGCGGCGGCGGCGGTGACGGAGACGCTCGGGGAAATCGCGCAGGAGCTGAAGGAGTTTTCGTGGCAGAATGTCCGCCTGCTCATCAGCGCGGGCAAGGTGGACAAGCGGAAAGTTTTCTACAAGACGGTGGAGAAGATCGGCGCGGTGGAGATGTTTGCGGGGCTTTCGGCGGACGACCGGGACTGGGCGGAGCAGGCGGCGGGCTTGGCGCGCCGGGAATTTCGCACGCAGCAGAAGGACGTTTCCGAGGAGGCACTGGCGGAATTGGTGGCGCGGGTCGGGCCGAACGCGCGGTTGCTCAACAACGAGATTGAAAAACTCACCCTCTCCGTCGGCGCGCGGACGGAAATTGAGGTGGCCGATGTCCAGGCCGTCTGCATCCAGAACAAGACCGCCCGTGCCTTCGCGCTGGGCGATGCGCTGGGCGACCGCAATCTCGCTCTGCTGCTCCGGCGGTTGGACGAGGAGTTGTGGGAGATGCAGTTTGACCGGGACAAGTCGGAGATCGGGTTGCTCTACGGTTTGATCGGCAAGGTGCGAGCGTTATTGTTTCTCAAGGAGATGGTCGGGGAAGGGTGGTTGAAGCCGACGGGCGATTATAACAGTTTCAAGGCGCAACTGGAGCGCGTGCCGAAGGAGAAGTTGCCGGAAGACCGGCGGTTCAACCCGCTGGCGCTGAATCCGTATGTGCTGTTCAAGGCACTCTCGCAGGCGGGGAAGTATTCCCAGGCGGAACTGGTGCGTGCAATGGACTTGCTGTTGCAGTGCAATCGCCAGTTCGTCAGCAGCGGCTTGGATGGCACGCTGGTTCTGCAACAGGCTTTGATAAAGATTGTTGGGCGGCCGGGCACAGCGCCGCCGGGGCGGGCTTGATGTGTTGTTTTGGCACCGAAAGTTGAAGTGACCCAAATATATCGGCAAAAATCTTGCACGTAGAAAAAAAGAGGCTATGGTAACGCGACTGAACCCCAATCGGATGACAACCAACAACTAATTTGAGAAATGATTTTTCGTATTAGACCACTTTTTTGCTTTGGATTGTTACTGTTTGGTAGCACCTGCTGGTCGCCAGCTCAGGAAGTCGTGAGTGGCATTTTTGGTTTTCAAAAAATCACGCTACCAGCCAATTCAGATTCCATTCTCGCCGCTCCATTTAACCGATTAGCAGCCGATTCCGCTCTGGTTAGTTCGGTTTCTGGCAGTGTTATCCAAGTCCAAGGATCGCCAAACTGGACTTCAAATCAATTTGTATATTCATCCGGCGTGCAATCAAATACGTACTTTGCTCGCTTTGACTCTGGGGCATGGGAGGGGCGTTATTTTACGATTACGGCTAATGGGACGAATTCGCTCACGCTGAATTTGGGAGCGGAGGTTTTGACGGGAGTGTTGGCGGGGGATGCTATTTCAATAATTCCCTATTGGACTTTAGGGGCAGTGTTTCCGAATGGAGGGAATCCGACCAACTGGAATGGAATTCATGTGACTACCAGCACTTTTTCTCACAAGGCAGACGTGTTGATCCCAGATTTTACAGGCAACGGGAAAAATCTGGCCCCGACATTGTTTTATTATCTCTATACAAATGTAGTGAGTGGCGCCAACTGGCGTTTGAGCGGTCAGACTACAAACAACAACGATGATATTCTGCGGCCAAATACCTATTTTATAGTTCGCAACAATTATTCCAATGCAACATTTGTAGCGATGGGGGATGTGCAGACTACAAAGACAGTCGTGGGCATTCGCGGTAGTCTGACCGTTGTGCAGGACAATTTTGTGGGACTTCCTCGGCCGATTGAAATTTCATTGGATAGTTCCGGTCTGTTGACCAACTACTCATTCATGGTAAGCCCAAGCTCGTTTAACCAAAAAGATCAACTGCTCATATTTAACTATACGAACATTGCCAAAAACCAAGCCCCATCTGATTTCTACTATTATTTGACTAATGCGGGGTGGCGCAAGTCTGGAGCGGGTACGATTAACTACGGCCCTTCCAACGTGTTTGTTTCTGGAGGAGGGGTAATTATTCGGCGGGCAACGAACTCTATCACAGGGCCATTCTGGACAAATTCTCCTACTTACTAAGATGAGCATGAAATTTCTATTAAATCGTATCAAATCTACCCTGTTCATTTTGGCGGGTGTTGTGTTGATACAGAATAGCAACTGTTTGGGAACAGTCACATTCCAGTTACAAGCCGCGAAGTTGCAAGATGCTAGCGGCTCACCATCAAGCGGCTTGGTGATTTTTGTTGCTAGCAGAAGCAACGCTGTTTTTTCTCTGCCAACTACAACAAACTTTGTTTCTAACGATGATTACGTGTTGGGTAAGTATAATGCAGTAGGCGGTGAGCTTGATGTGGTCGTACCGGGGTTGGGGTTTACCAATGGATGGGACACGGGTGATTTATTAGCAATTTATTGGTTTCCAACGCTGACAACTAGTTCACCTATTGCAATACCAGTCGGCACACCTTATGGAATTTTTAGCGATGCCACCAGTTTGGCAGCCGCGGATGGAAGCGATCCTTGGGTTACTCCGGGAGATGGTTCAGCTGTTTCTTTAAAATTTATTACTGCTTCCTACGGGGGCTCTAATCCCGAAACTTATGGTCTCGCCTCGTCCTTGGTGATAGGCAACCTCCCGCCCGTCGCCAATCCGGATGCGTTCTTCCGCGCCCCAAGCCTTTCACTCAAGATGGCCATCACCAACCTGCTCGCCAACGACACCGATCCCGACGGCAATCCAAGGACATTCACTGGAATTACCGGCAACAGCACCAACAATGTTGCTGTAAGTAACGATGCCAACTACGTCTATTATCCCTCAAACGCCGGCAATGTGGCGGATCGGTTCAGTTACACTATCAGCGACGGTCAGGGCGGAGTGAGCACCGGCCTTGTGTCCATCACCATCAGCACCAATGTCGTCGGTCAAGCAACCGGAATCACCAACGCCTCCGGCAGCGTCATCGCATCTTTCGCGGGTATCCCCACCTATTCTTACACCGTTCAACGCGGCACGAACGTGAACTTCACCGGCACTGTGACTAATTTGGTGACTACCAACATCCCCAGCAGTGGCTTGTTCAAGTGGACGGATGGCGCACCGCCGCAGCCCACCGCCTACTATCGCCTGCGGTATAATCAGTGATCCGCGAATAGCCCACTCGCGGAATCAGGAGTAGGAAGGCTTCAAATTCCACTCATTGACCAGCTCGCGCGGAATTTCATTCAGGAAGCGCGACGGCGTTTGAAACGTGTCCCCGCTATTGCCAAATCCCCCGCGCACGAACGGGTAGCTCAGATACAACTCATCCTTCGCCCGCGTCACAGCCACATAGAACAGCCGCCGCTCCTCCTCCTCGCCTTCCGTGCTGTTCAGCGAACGGCCTGATGGAAACATCCCATCGCACAGCATGATGACGAACACCACGCTGAACTCCAGCCCCTTGGCCTGATGGATGGTTGAGAGGCGAATCCGTTCAGCGTCGGCGTCGGCGGCCTTGTCGTCATCCGCCTCGACGTTGGTGAGCAGGGCGAGCTGCGTGAGGAAATCCTCCACGGAAGGAAACGGCGCAGCGAAGATGGCGAGCTGCTCCAGCTCATCGAGCCGCCGCTCGTAATTATCGTATGTCTCCTTCAGGAAATCCTCGTAGCCCGCCTCGATGACGAGCTGGATCATCTTCGCCGCGCTCTGCCGCACCGGCGCGGCTTCAAGCTGCGAGACCGTCGCGGTGAACTGCGCCCACGCCGTCGCCGCCTTCTTGGAAATGGACTTGGAAATGGATTGCAACGCTGTGGCGATGGGCGCGCTGGGTTCATTCTTCATTCTGCCTTCTTCACCCATCATTCCCCACAGCTTATCCGCGCCCTTCGCCGCGATGCCCGGCAGGAGTTGCGCGAGCCGCTTGAAGGAAATCTCGTCGCGCGGGTTGGCAACGAATTTCAAAAACGCCGTCACGTCCTTGATGTGCGCCTGCTCGAAGAAGCGGATGCCGCTGGTGATAGAAAATGGAATCTGGCGGCGCGTGAGTTCCAACTGCAATTCCAGCGCGTGAAAGTGCGAGCGATAGAGCACGGCGACGTGGTTCAGGTTCACGCCCTCCTCGTGCAGCTCGCCGACGCGTTGGGCGATGAACGCCGACTGCTGCGCGGCGTCTGTGCAGGAGACGAGTGCGGGCTTGAGACCGGACTTGCGCGCAGGCGCGAGCTGCTTGCTGAACTGGTTCACGTTCGCGGCGATGGCGGCGTTGGCGAGGTTGAGGATTTCCGGCGTGCTGCGATAGTTGGTTTCAATCTTGTAAGTCTTCGCGCCGGGATAGCGGTCTGGAAATTTCAGGATGTTCAGGAAGTTCGCGCCGCGCCAGGCATAGATGCTCTGCGCGTCGTCGCCCACGACCATCACGTTCTTGTGGCGCGCAGCGAGCAGGTCAATGAGGTCGCTCTGGAGCTTGTTCGTGTCCTGATACTCGTCCACGAGGATGAACTGGAAGCGCCGCTGGTAATGCTCGCACACATCGGCGTGGTCCTGCAGCAGCTTGAGCCAGAGCGCGAGGAGGTCATCGAAATCCATCGCGTTCGTGGCGCGCTTGCGGGCGGTGTAACTCGTGGCGAGCGCGGCGATCTTTGCCGTGTGTTCGAGGAAATGCGGGAATTGCGCGTCCAGAATTTCCGCGACGCTGCGGTGCGTGTTGTTCGCCAGCGAAAAGATTTCTACGAGCACGTCCGGCTTGGGAAAAAGTTTCCCCTTCGTGTCAATGCCCGCCGATGTGAGACAGGCCTTGACCAGATCCTTGGCGTCGTCGCGGTCGAGGATGGTGAAGTCGCGTCCGTAGCCGAGCAGCGGCGCGTGCGCGCGCAGAATCCGCGCGCCGATGGAATGGAACGTCCCGCCCCAGAGCGACGGCAGCGGCTGGCCGAGCAGGTCGCCCACGCGGCGCATCATTTCGCCGGCGGCTTTATTCGTGAAGGTGAGCAGCAGGATGCGGTCGGCGGGAACGCCTTGCTCCAGCAGATACGCTACGCGGTAGGTCAGCGTGCGGGTCTTGCCCGAGCCTGCGCCTGCGATGACGAGCGCCGGGCCGGGTGGCGCGGTGACGGCGGCGTGCTGTTGCTCGTTGAGTTCGCGGGCGTAATCAATCTGCAACTGCACTGGCGGCGCGAACGGTTGCAGGATGTAGTCATGCGACATGGCGGGAATGAAACGGGCAAACGGGCCGGGGCAAAAGGAAAAACTTACGCGTCGCGGGCGAGGGTGGCGGTGTCGCTGGGCTCTTGCTGAAGCCGCTGGCGGAGGCGCTCGATGTTGGCTTGGACTTTGTCCAGATACCAGTTCGCGCCGTCCGGATGGGGCTGGCTGAGGTGGCGGAATTGCCCGCCGAAATCGCGGTCGAGCTTGTGTTTGACGTAGTTGTCCCAGAAGGCGGGGGTCTTGCGGAGCAGGTCGCTGGCGCTGGAAAACATGGTGACGATGCTGGCTTTTGGCCCTGAATATTTGGCGGCTTCGGCGAATTCGGCGTAGAGGATGGGCAGTTTTTCGATGTAGTCGTCGGCGGCCATCTGGCCGAGCAGGTCGGCGGTGCCGAGGATGTAGCCGCAGATTTTTTCTTCGGCGCTGGAGAATTCGATGACATTCAATGCGGCGTCCACGCCGGTGCAGCGGATCATGTTCTGGACGGATAGGATTTCGCGCGGGAGAAAACTTTTCGCGCCGAGCAGGCCGGCGGCGAATTCGGTGCTGCGGTTGACGTGGGTGACGGTGTATTTGGCACCGGTGCCGGCGGTGTCGCCGTGTTGCTTCAGATAGCCGGTGTCGTGCAGGAGGATTCCGATGAGGCCGAGCTCGACGAGGCGCTGGGGCAGGGCGGGGGTGGCGTTCGCAGTCTGACGGCATTGGAGCAACCGCGCCATGCAGAGTGCGCCCTGGAGTGTGTGTTCGAAGTCGTGGTAGCGGGCGTCAATGGGCTGGTAGTCGGCGTAGCGTCCGGCGAAGCAGTCGTTCGCCCAGCCGAAGATGCGCGGGACGAACTGCGGGTCGCCCTTGGGGAACATGGTCAGGTAGGCGGCCAGCGTGGCTGCCTCGACTGCTGCCGGATCTTTGGTTGCGACCGGGGAGAACATTGAGGCGAAGTTAATAAATCGCCTCGCGCAATGCACGGACTTTTGATGGTTTGCGGAAAATTTCTTTGCGGAACAAACGCTGGATAAATTGTGGGAACAAGTTAATTTACCCGCAAGTTTCCAATGGCAACCGATGTTTCAGCAAAAAAGCGCGTGCTCGTTGTGGATGATGAGCCGATGGTCTGCGCCGCGGTGTGCATGCTGCTCAAGATTGACGGCTACGATGTGGAGACCGCCGGCGATGGCGAACAGGCGCTTGCCAAACTGCTCAGTGCCAGCTTTGACCTCATCCTCGTGGATTACGAGATGCCGGGCATGAAGGGCGACCAATTGGCGGCGACCATCAAGCAGCGGTTGCCGCAGCAGCCCATCGTCATGCTGACCGCGCACGGGGAAATGCTGCGCGCCTCGGGACGCCCGCTCACCGGCATTGATCTCATCGTGGACAAACCTTTCCGGCTGGAGACGCTGCGGGAGGGGATTGCCCGCGCCTTCGCCCTCTATCCTGCGGCCTGACCGGTGGACGCGTTGTCCGCTTGCGTAAATTTTCCTCCGCGTTAAGCTGTCAACCATGACCGCACGAACTGTTGACGCGAGCAATCACCAGAAACTTTCCACCCTCGGCCAGCGCGTTTTGGGCGGCGGCCACATCACGCGCGAGGAAGCGACGTTTCTTTTCAATCTCGAAACGTCAGCCGACATTCTCGATCTCCTCTCCTGGGCGAACCGCATCCGCGAACAATTCAAAGGGAACAAGATTCATCTCTGCTCCATCGTCAACGCCAAGGCGGGCGCGTGCTCGGAGAATTGCAGCTTCTGCGCCCAATCCTCGCATTACCAGACCGGCTCGCCGAAATACGGCTTCATCGAACCCGAACCCGTCGCCGAAGCTGCGAGCGAAGCCAACCTGAACCAAGTCACCGCCGTCGGCCTCGTCGCCGCGTGGAAAGGTCTGAACGAAGGCCCGATGCTCGATGAAGTCTGCGACCGCATCAAGGAATTGAAAGCCGGCGGCAAGACGCGCCCCGACGCCTCGCTCGGCATCATCAAGAAACAGGAAGTCGCCAACCGCCTGAAGGAAGCCGGACTCGAATGTTACGGCCACAACCTCGAAAGCTCGCGCCGCTTTTTCCCGCAGACCTGCTCCACGCACACGTTCGACGACCGGCTGGAAACCATCGGCTATCTGAAAAAGGCGGGCATCAAGATTTGCTCCGGCGGCATCATCGGCATGGGCGAAACGCGCGCCGACCGCTGCGACCTCGCGTTTGAATTGAAAGCCATCGGCGCGAACGTCGTGCCCGTCAACATCCTCAACCCGATTCCCGGCACGCCGTTTGAAAAACTTGAACCGCTGCCCGTCATGGAAATTTTGAAGACCATCGCGTGCTTCCGTTTCATTTTGCCGCGACAGGAAATCATGATCGCCGGCGGACGCACCGTGAACCTGCGCGACGCGCAAAGCATGATCTTCATGGCCGGCGCAAGCGCGCTGATGGTCGGCAACTATCTCACCACGCTGAACCAGCCCGTCGAAAAAGACCTCCAGATGCTCAAAGATCTCGGCCTCGACCCGAACTGGGACAGCCACGATTTCAGCGATCAGGAAGAAGGTGGTTGCGGGTGTGGGAAAGAAAGTTGCGAGACGGAAGCGGTGGTGGTGAAGACATAGACATTTTGTAAATCAAGCTTGCGAGCAAATGAACTCTGAAACTGCTTCAACTTGGCAAGTGCTTCAGGATTTTGGCTTCATGCCAGATGCGGCTGTTATGTCGGATGTCATGCCTGGTCTTAGTTTTGATTTTGGCAATTTCAAACTTTCTGCCAGTTGTGTGTTGAGTTTGAAATTTCGTGAAGTAGTCATGTTCACTGGCTGGCTGACCACCCCGCGCACCATGTCCGAGGTTCTTTTTGAAATGCCGCGTGCTGTGAAGTCGCGAGAACAGTGCGCAGCGTGGATTGTTTGGCATCTTGATAAGTCCGCATACAATCACGTCTTTCAACCTTTGCTGGAAGTTCCGTGGTTGCTGGAAGGTCGGCAGAATAAAAATCTATTGCCTTGGCTGGCGACTTCGTAGGGCAACCAGTAAGCGCCGCAGGCGCGACATCTTTGTAGAAATCCAAACCAAAAATTCCCCCGCCTTCGCGTTGCTACGGCGCGGCATCATCGGTTGTAGCGGCGCTGTGTCAGCGCCGTCGTCGGTCACAGACCGCCGCTACAGGATTGCGCTCCCGCCCAATCCCAACGGGATTGGAATCAATCAGCCCAGCGTTGCGAGGCACGAGCTACGCTGGGTCATCGTCCAAACCAATCCTCAACCCTGAAAGGGTTGAATCAAATCGTCGCGCGGCCAAATCAGAATTCACACGCGATGCA
>JANMJO010000158.1:0-2471 GCA_031371425.1 Verrucomicrobiales bacterium
GGCCGTTTTCACACGCGCGCCGAACGAAACCGGAATGGCCGCAACCGCGTTGCGGTTGGGAATGTTTGTTGAACGATGACCCAGGGTAGCTCGTTCCTCGCAACCCTGGGCTGGTGGACACAATCCCTTTGGGATTGAACACCGATTCGCAACGCCGATTTACGCTGGCGAACCGTTTCCGATTTGGCATCCTCCCGTCATGCCGCAATCCCTTTCCGCCGTTTACATTCATCTGGTCTTCTCCACCAAAGACCGCCGGCCGTTCCTGCGCGACAAACCCACGCGCGACGCGCTGCACTCGTATCTCGGCGGCGTCTCCAAACAACTCGATTGCCCGCCCCTCCTCGTCGGCGGCGTGGAAGACCACGTCCATCTGCTCGCGCGCTTCGGACGCACCATCACACAGGCGGAATGGGTGAAGGAATTGAAACGCGTCTCCAACCTCTGGCTAAAGGAACGCGGTCGTGATTACGCCGACTTCGAGTGGCAAGGCGGCTACGCGGATTTCTCCGTGAGCCAGTCCAACCTCGAACAGGTGAAGCAATACATCGCCGGACAGGAGGAGCATCATCACAAGATTGGATTTCAGGACGAGTTGCGTGCGTTGTTGAAACGACACGAGATCGAATGGGACGAGAAATACGTGTGGGATTGAATCGTAGCCATCGCGGGATTTGCCACAACCGCGTTGCGGTTGAATTCATATCCGAACCGTAACCCAAGGTAGCCTCGCAAGCTCGGCAACCTTGGGCTGGAGGCCATAATCCCGTTGGGATTGCCGCAATGCGGTTGCGGCTCTTTCTCCCCGCCCGCGCCCATGACGAACTTTTGTTGCATATGCAACAAAGGTTTGCAGGGCAACTATTCGGGTTTGAACGTGCGTAGTTGCCGGTTGGCGGCCCGGAGCACTTCCACCCGCCGTCGCCAGGCTTGTTGCCCCAGATAATCCGACGGCAGTATCCGGCCCGGCAGCAGCGGATCGTTGATCACCGCGTCCAGCCACGCCTCGCGCTCCGTAGCGCTCCAGCGCAACAACGCCTTCGCCGCCGCGACGTTCCCAAGCGCGTCACCCGGCCGCTCATCGAGGATTTTCAGATGCCGGACATAGCGGCGGTTGATGCGCTCGAATTCCCACGCGCCCGCCACAATTTCCGCGTCCGATTCGCCCGCGCACGGTCGCGCTTCCAGGAGGATCAGCGATTCAACATTGATCTTGCCACCACCGAGAACTTCACGCTCCGCGGTCAGTGGATCAGGGCTTATCCACACGCTGTTTTGCAGGTAACCGAAGCCTTTGTCGCGCAGGTAGCGGCGCAGCCGTTCGCGTTGCGCGTTTTGTCCCGTGGGCACGTCGAAGAGCACGAGCCGCCACTGGCCATCCCAAGGCCGCGCCCATTGCGCCTCCGGATCGCGCCCGCCGAGGACGTGCAATCGCCCCTGCGTCGTGAAGGCCCGTTCGGCGACCACACCGGCTATTACACGTTGCCCGAGCCGTTATCCCGTCTTCCACGTCACCGCCATCACGCACCGCCATTTTTCAAGCTTTGGACACGCTCTGAATCACCGCAAGAAACTCAGCCGCTTTTACAATTTGAATGCCTTGGTAATTCCCGACGGCGAGCAGATGCCGGTCTCCGCTGACAAGGTATGGTGCCTGCCCAACAACCGCGCATTCCAGCACGGCATCATCATCGGGGTCGGCAACGATGACTTTCAATGTGCCTGGGATTACGATGATTTTGGAGAAGGCGCGAATCTCATCAGTGGTTTCCGCCGCTTTGGTGGTGTCAAAGCCGCGTTTGAGTTGAAGCTTCTCCGCGAGTTCAGCGAGGATGGCTTCGCAGGTGACGGACAGGCATTTGCCCTGACGCGCGGCTTGAACGCACTGGTGCGGATTCCCCAGCCAGCCGACGGCAGAAAAGAGAATGTTCGTGTCGAAGACGACGCGGGGAATCCCATTCACGATTCGTGGAGGATGTCGTCCACAAAGGCTTCGCGCTGCGCCTCAGTCATCGTGTCCCAATCCAAACCGCGCGCCGCCGCGCGCCGTCGCATATCTTTCTCGCCGTCGCGGGCCGCCGATTGCCACCACGGGTCGCGTTCGGCGGTGAGGTTCGTGAGGACGCGCTGTTTGCTTTGCGGCGGGAGTTGTTTCACCAACTGCACCACCTGCTCATCGGTTAGCGATAGCGTTGCCATGCTCCCAGTCTGGCGCAGAATGGCTTTGAACTCAACATTCGTTTTCGCCGAGTTGGCCGAGCCTTGAAAACATTTTTGCCCGAATTGAAAACCGTTTTGCCCAATGCCAGCCTCCGCACAAGGCTTCGGCAAGGCAGGCCGACTTCGTCATCGAAGGCTACGTTGACCCGACCGAGCCGCTGCGCGACGAAGGCCCGTTCGGCGACCACACCGGCTATTACACGTTGCCCGAGCCGTATCCCGTCTTCCACGTCACCGCCATCACGCACCGC
>JANMJO010000165.1:0-4247 GCA_031371425.1 Verrucomicrobiales bacterium
GCCAACCCAGAGCATGCCCGTGCCGATGGCGCAGAGCACCATGCTGTGCGGTGCCATGGATTCCTTGCCGAAGCCACGGCGCTTGCCGAGGATCAAGCAAAGGATGAGCGCGGACCAGCCGGAACTCATGTGAACGACCGTGCCGCCGGCGAAATCAATCGCCTTGATGGAGGCCGCGGCGTTCCACACGCCGTTCATGCAGCCGTTGATGCCCCAGATCATGTGCGCGAGCGGGAAGTAAACAACGACCATCCAGATGGCCACGAAGGCGAGGATGGCGCTGAACTTCATGCGTTCGGCGATCGCGCCGAGGATGAGCGCGGGGGTGATGATGGCGAACATCAGTTGATACATGGAGAACACGTTGTGGGAAACCCAGTAGGCGTAATTGGTATTCGGCAATGAATCCACGGCGTTGAGCATGGCGAATTTCATGTTGCCGACGACGCCCTTGATGATGTCTGTGCCGTCAGCGAAGACCATGCTGTAGCCGAACACAACCCAGAGCACCGTCACCAAGCCCGCGATGCCGAAGCATTGGGCGATGACGGAGAGGATGTTCTTGCGGCGCACGAGGCCGCCGTAGAAGAGGAACAGTCCGGGCAGCGTCATGAACAGCACGAGCGCGGAGCTGGTCATCATCCACGCGTTGTGGCCGGGGCCGGCTGTGGCCGAGGTCGGCGTGACGAGGCCGGTGGGGATGACGCCCTTGGCGTCCTTCAGCGCGACGGTGGGGTCGGTGTTGTTCACGTAGGCCTCGACGGAAGCGAGGCGTTGTTCGAGCGTCGGCGCGGGCGGCGGGGTCGCGGCGGGCTTGTCTTCGGCGCGCACGGTCAGGGCGGCGAACGTCGTTGTGGCGATCAGGCCGAGTGTGAGGATGAATCGTTTCATATTTTTATGGTGTGGAGTTCTGGGAGGGTCGGTTTATACGGCGGCTTCACCTTTTTCTTCGGTGCGGATGCGGATGGCTTGTTCGACGGCGGAGACGAAGATTTTGCCGTCGCCGATCTTGCCGGTCTTGGCGGCTTTGACGATGGCGGTCACGGCGGCTTCCACGCTGCCGTCTGCTACGACGAGCTCGAGTTTGATCTTGGGCAGGAAGTCCACCGTGTATTCGCTGCCGCGGTAGATTTCGGTGTGCCCCTTCTGGCGGCCAAAGCCTTTGACTTCGGTGACGGTCATGCCTTCGATGCCGACTTCGCTGAGGGCGTCTTTTACTTCCTCGAGTTTGAACGGTTTGATGATCGCTTCGATTTTTTTCATATGTTGGTTGTCTGTCGTTTTGCCATTTTGAAAACCCGCTCCGTGCGTGGTTCACAAGCTTGGCGTGGTTTAGCAACGGGGATGCCAAGGTGTTTTCGGCGTGAGCCGGAACGCGGGAATGGCCTGCTGCCATTGGCGGAATGTGGTGAAGAATGTTTTCCTGCAATTTCTTGCGGTGTGCGAGGGCGCGGCGTGAATTGACCACGGTGAGGTTTTTTGACCAGCGACGGGAGGGAAGCAATTTGGCGGGCGGAACGCGCCGGAGCGCCGATTTCCAAATCGGCGGGTGGTTGAGGTTTGCGGATAGCGTGCCGATTTGGAAATCGGCGTTCCGATGGTTAATCGGCGCTCCGATGGTTAGCTGTGGATGACGAGCTGGATGTTTTCCGGGAGGCTCTTGGCGACTTCGGTGATGACGCTGCCTTTGAGGAGGCGGGCGAGGTTGGTGCGGTGGGATGCGCCGAGCATGAGGACGTCTGCGCCGATGGTGGCGGTGATGTCGAGGATGGTGGCAGCGGGGTTGTCGCTCACGATGTAGATGGGGATGACGGTGACGCCGATTTCCTGGCCGAGTTGGATCATGCCATACATGATTTTGGCGGCCTGGGTGTCGTCCTGCCAGTGCGGGCGGTCGAGGTTGGCGAGCGGGCCGGGGAGGTTTACGGCGAGTTCCTTGATGTAGAGGATGTAGAGGTTGCCCTGGCGGAATTTGGCTTCCTCGATGGCGAAGCGCAGCACGGGTGTGAGTCCGCGCGCGGCGACGAGGATGGACTGGCCGGGCGTGAGGTTGGGGCGGAACTGGGCGGCGAGTTCGGGGCTGACGGCGGCGGCGAGTTCGCGTTTGATGATGATGGTCTCGAAGCCCGCGTGTTTCATGGCCCACCAGCGCAGGGCAAAGCCGATGCCGAGCACGCACGCGGCGAAGAAGAGGGCGGCGGGTTTGGTTTTGGCGATGGTGATTTCCACGGTGAAGAGGATGAGGAACGTGGCGATCATGATGCCGCGTTCCCACAATTTCAGTTGCAGCCGTTTGTTGAAGCAGCATGAGCCGAGGTTGACGGTGATGGCGCCGACGACGCCGATGGCATACATGTCGGCCAGCGCGTGGAGGTCGTGGGAAATGACGACGAGAATCAGCGGCAACACGATGGCCACGGTCAACGGCAGCCACGGCACGCCGTGCGAGTTGAGTTTGGTGAAGGGCTGCGGCATCTCGCGGTCGCGCGCGAGCATATACATGAGGCCGATCATCGCCGCGATGGCGGTGTTGACTGCGCTCAAGAGGAGCAAGCCCACCACCAAGCCGACGAAGACGCCGAAGATTTGTCCCGCGTGCGGGCCGAAGGCGAGCGTGCCGTAGTGTTCGCCCAGAAAGCGCAGCATATCCTCGTAGCGCGCCTTGATGTCGGCGGTGGAGACGTCGTTCAATGAGAGCATCGCCCAGCCCAGCAGCGCGGTGCCGAAGACGACTTCGAAGGCGATGGGGTAGATGGATTTCTTGGCGGTGGCGCTGACGTTGGGGGCTTCGGGTGTCGAGCCGGGGTTGAGCTTCATCACGCCGGTGAGGTTGGCGATGGCTTCCACGCCGCTCAACGCGAGGATGACGCCGCAGAAGGCGATCCAGTTCATGCCGAAGCTTTCGTGCGGCGCTTCCATGTGGGCGAAGGTGAGGTGTGGCGCGCTCAAGGCGATGATGCCCACGACGACGACGACCATCGGCAAGGCCAGCGCCACTGCGAGGCTGCCGGAATGTTTCGGGCCGAAGTAATTGATGAAGCCGACCAGCAGGATGAAGCCCATCGTGGCCAGCTTGAGATGCTCGCGGCTGATGCCGAAATAACTCATCGCATCCCAGCAGCTCATCGCCGCCGTGACCATGAAGTCGGCGAGCAACAGCAGCGAGCCGAGCACCGCCAGCACGCGGCTTTGTTCCCGCGCAGCGGAATAGACGCCGCCGCCATCGGGGAATTTTTTGCAGACGATGACGTAGTTGTAGCCGACCAATCCCGTCAGGCCGCAGACGGCGAGGATGATGGGAAAGGAGGAGAAGCCCGCCGCCACGAACGCCAAACCGATGACGTAGGCCTTGCTCGTGCCCCAGTCGCCGTAGAGCAGGGCGGCGGCGCGAGCCCAGCCCAAGTTGCGCGGGCGATGCATTCCTATGCTTTCCATGGCCGGGGAGTGTAGGGGACGGCGGCGAAAAGTCGAGAAGGCGTCGTCTTCTCCAGGACAAGCCCATCAATAAGCTGCGAACGCGGGACAGAATGGGTAGGGCTTGCAGACCTCTGCGAGATGCAGCGTGCCACATCTTAAGCCCGAACGCCGAAATGGAAATGGGTAGCACAGGCGACTCGCCTGTGCCGTCCGGCCACTGGCCGGACGGAACGGGGAGGACGTTGGCCGGGGAAGCGGACGCTTGAGTAAGTTCGGGCGCGCTCCCCGTTCCGAGCGGCGGGTCGCCCCTCGGCACAGGCCAGTGGCCTGTGCTACCATCGGAATGACCGTCGCCACTTCGGAGTTCGGGTTAAGAGCAAGCCGGCGGGACGCTGCGGTAAAATCATAAAAGCAATCGGGAAAGCGACTTCATTTTGGGACGAGGTGAAATTGAAACCAGCCCCGCGAACGTCAGCGCGCCAGAGCAGGCTAAACATTGCCCGCAGCGCCGCAGCGCGCTGACGTTCGCGGGGCTGGTTTGGGATTGCCCCCCGTCCAAGGGATTCTAAACTGGCCATGCCATTGCGAGCATACGGCGGACTGTTTGGGATTGCCCCCCGTCCAAGGGATTCTAAACTTCAGCTTGAGCTTGTGTTATATCTCCCTGTGTTTGGGATTGCCCCCCGTCCAAGGGATTCTAAACTCCCGCAAGTTATGATATGGACAACTAGGCAGTTTGGGATTGCCCCCCGTCCAAGGGAGTCTAAACTGGGCGCGCTGGCCGGCCAAGGCGCGACTCCGGTTGGGATTGCCCCCCGTCCAAGGGATTC
>JANMJO010000186.1:0-13401 GCA_031371425.1 Verrucomicrobiales bacterium
TGCTTCATTGATCCGTTCCAAGGCACGGTCATGGCGAACTTCGCCACCAAGACACTGAAGGCCAAACGCGTCGCCGTGCTGACCGACGTGAAGAGCGATTACAGCAAGGGGCTGGCGAAATTCTTCAAGGAAAAGTTCCGCGCCAACGGCGGCGAAATTATCACCGAGCTTGATTTCAACACCGGCGACAAGGATTTCAAAGCGCAGCTCACCGCCATCAAGGCCGCGAACCCCGACGGCGTGTTCGTGCCCGGCTATTACACCGAGGCCGCGCTGATTTCCGTGCAGGCAAAGCAGCTTGGCATCAGCGTCCCCCTCTTCGGCGGCGATGGCTGGGAGTCGCATGTGCTATTCGAGATCGGCGGCGACGCGGTGGAGGGCAATTATCTTTCCACCCACTACAGCCCGGAAGTCGGCAGCGAGTTGAGCAAACATTTCGTCGCCGCCTACAAGAAACGCTGGAGCGGCAAGTCACCCGACGCCCTCGCCGCCTGTGGCTACGACTCCGCCCTCGTCCTCGCCGACGCCATCAAGCGCGCCGGCACGACCGACGGCCCGAAGCTCCGCGACGCCCTCGCCGCCACGAAGAACTTCCCCGCCGTCACCGGCACTCTCACGCTCAATGAAAACCGCGACGCCACCAAGTCCGCCGTCATCCTCAAAGTCGAGGGCGGCAAGTTTAAGTATCTTGAGACGGTTGAGCCGTGACAACGTAGGGCACGCGTCTCGCCTGCCCAGCGAAGCGCGAAAGCGCGAGCAGTAACGGCGACTGCGCTGCCTGGGCAGGCGAGACGCCCGCCCTACGTTGAGCGGCAATCACGTCCTTGAAGACAGTTTGGGTTTAGCCGTAGCATCTATTAAAATGATTTCCTAACTGCCCAGCCATCTGTGAACGAATTCCTCCAGCAACTCATCAACGGCCTCTCGCTCGGCGCGATCTACGCGCTCATCGCGCTCGGCTACACGATGGTCTATGGCGTCCTGCGCTTCATCAATTTCGCGCATGGCGATGTCTTCATGCTCGGCGCGTTCGCCGGATATTTCCTCGCGCCGGCGGTGAACAAATTCCTGCCCGCGCAAAGTTACGCCAGCGGCGCGCTCGTCTTGATTCTCTCAATGGCCGTGTGCGCGCTCATCGGGATGTTGATTGAATTCCTCGCCTACCGTCCGCTCCGCAACCGCCCCAAGCTCACCGTCCTCATCACCGCCATCGGCGTGTCGCTGTTCATCGAATACACCTGCCAGCACGACAAAGTTTTCGGCGCTGCGCCCAAGGCATTCCCAAAATTGATTCCGTTCACCACATGGCAAATCGGCGGGCTGGTGCTCGACTCCAGCCAGGTCATCGTGTTCGTCACCACCGCGCTGCTGCTCGTGGCACTCAAGTTCATCGTGCAGCGCACGCGCGTGGGCACGGCCATGCGCGCGGTGGCGTTCAACCCGCAGGCGGCGGCGCTCATGGGTGTGAACCTCAACGCCATCATCTCGTTCACGTTCGGCCTCGGCTCGGCGCTGGCGGGCGCGGGCGGCATTTTGTTCGCGATGAACTACGCGAGCATCGAGCCGCTCATGGGCGTGACGGTCGGGCTGAAGGCGTTCATCGCGGCGGTGTTCGGCGGCATCGGCAACCTGCCGGGCGCAGCGCTCGGCGGCCTCATCCTCGGCCTGCTCGAGACCTTCGCGGGCGGCATCCCCGGCGTGTCGAACTACCGCGACGGCATCGCGTTCGCGATTTTAATCCTCGTGCTGCTGTTCAAACCCGCCGGCCTGCTCGGCAAATCAACGGTGGAAAAAGTTTAATGGGTAGCGCGGGCGACTCGACTGATTGCCGCCGGGAAAACCCGCTTGCGCGCAATCGCAACTTGAAGTTCAATCACCGCAACCTGTCGCGGGCAAATGCACTATCAAATCGAATTCCTTCCGTCGGCATTGGAACAACTCCGCGCGTTGCCCAGGGACGCCCGCCGTTTGATTGGCGTCAAACTTGACCGCGCCCAGCACTATCTGGCTGGCGACATCAAAAAACTGAAGGGCTTCAAGAACAAGTATCGCCTGCGCGCCGGAAATTACCGCGTGCCTCGTGGTGTATGATGTCGGCGACAGGAAAGACATTTATGAGTAACGCCACTTTGACATCCGCCAAGCCCCCGGGCAACTGGACGCAGCTCAACAAGCAACTCACCCAAGCCAAAACCTTGCTGCGCCAGATGAGTCAGACCGTCGAAGACATCGAGGACGCACGCACGATTGAACGCGCCAAACGCGCCAACGTCGGCAAACCGCGCATTCCGTGGGCGCAGGTTAAACAAGAATTGCAGTTGGATTAGGTGCTTCCAAGGCAGCGCGGGTGGCATCCCCGGCGTGTCGAACTACCGCGACGGCATCGCGTTCGCAATTTTGATTCTCGTGCTGCTGTTCAAACCCGCCGGCCTGCTCGGCAAATCAACGGTGGAGAAAGTCTGATTCACTCCGGCACAAAACGGTCTCTTGCCAAGCCATGTCGTTGAACCTAAATTCCCACCATGAGTCAGGCGGAAATCATTTCTGAAATCCCAAAACTCTCGCACCACGAGCGGCGGGAAATCATGTGCTGCATTGTCGAAGCGGAGGAAGACGCTGCCACACTCGTCGAGTGTGACCGGCTCGCGCTGGAGCGATTCCAGATGCTTGATGCCATGGAATCCGAGGATGAAAAGAACCCTGCCCGGTGAAATCTGGCGGGTAGATTTCGGCCTCGCCGCCAAAGTCCGGCCTGCGCTCATCTTGAGCGATTACCCCAGCGACGAGGAGTTGGCTCTCCTTATAGTTATCCCGCACACGACCGCTTTGCGGGGCAACCGCTGGGAACTGGCGCTGCCCAAGCCGTTTCTCAAACCCGGCGCGTTTCATCTGCAACAAATCCAGCCGATCTCGCTGGCGCGTTTTGATGCGAAGCTCGGCGAATTGAACCCGGAAGAATTCAAGCGGGTGAAAGAGGCTTTGCTTCGGTTGCTGAATTTGCAAGGTTGAGCAGGACATCCTTCATGCACTCCGGCGCAAAACGATTTCTGCTCGCGGCCATCCTCGTGGCGGCGGTCGTGTCGCATTTCTCCGCGCAGTTCAACCGCTACTACCTCGGCATCGCGATTGACGTCGGCATCAACATCATCCTCGCCGTCAGCCTCAACCTCATCAACGGCCACACCGGCCAGTTCAGCCTCGGCCACGCGGGCTTCATGGCCGTGGGCGGCTACACCGCCGCGTCGTTCACGCTCGCGCTCTCCAAAACGCTGCCGCCCGCCGCGATGCCGTTCGTGTTCCTCGCCGCGCTCGCGCTCGGCGGATTGATGGCCGCGCTCGCCGGTCTTGCCGTCGGCATCCCGACGCTGCGGTTGCGCGGCGATTACCTCGCCATCGTCACGCTCGGCTTCGGCGAAATCATCCGCGTGATTTTGCAGAACATGGATTCCGTCGGCGCGGCGAGCGGGCTGAAGGGAATTCCCGGATACACGAATCTGTTCTGGGCGTTCGCGCTCGCGGCGGTGACGGTGTTCGTCGTCGCGTGTCTCGTGAACTCCACTTACGGCCGCGGCTTCATCGCCGTCCACGACGACGAAGTGGCGGCGAGCGCGATGGGCGTGAACCCGGTGCGCTACAAGGTCACCGCGTTCGTGGTCGGCGCGTTCTTCGCGGGCATCGCGGGCGGGCTTTACGCGCACCACAAGCAGTTCCTCTCGCCCACCGGTTTCGATTTCATGAAGTCCATTGACATCGTGGTAATGGTGATTCTCGGCGGCATGGGGCGGACGGCGGGCGTCATCGTCGCGGCGGTGCTGCTGACGCTGCTGCCGGAATTCCTGCGCGGCTTCGCGGAATACCGGATGATCATCTACGCACTGCTAATCGTCGGGCTGATGATTGCAAGGCCGCAGGGGTTGTTTACATTTAGAAAAAATAATTAGCAACAGATGGACACAGATAAACCACAGATGGGAAAAGATTTTGTCCGCAGATTTCGCGGATTAACGCAGATTAAATCTGAACTGAAATCTGCGTTAATCTGTGCCATCTGCGGATGCCCCATCTGTGTTTCATCTGTGTCCATCTGTGGCGAAAAATAATGTCCGCCTTGCTTCAACTCAACCGCGTGACCATCCGCTTCGGCGGACTCACCGCCGTTTCGGAACTGGACTTGAGCGTCGGCAACAACGAACTCGTCGGCCTCATCGGCCCGAACGGCGCGGGCAAGACGACGGCGTTCAACCTCATCACCGGCGTCTATCAGCCGAGCGACGGTGCGATCACCTTCAACGGCCAACCGACTGCAAATCTCAAGCCGCATCACCTCGCGCGGCGCGGCATCGCGCGGACGTTCCAGAACATCCGGCTCTTCGCCAGCATGAGTGTGTTCGACAATGTGCGCACGGCGGTGCAATTGCATCGCCAGCACGGCATCCGCGATGCGCTCTGGCGCGGCAAAAATTTCCGCGACGGCGAAGCGGCGGTGGAAAAACAAGTCATGGAGTTGTTGGAGATTTTTTCGCTCGGCAAGCACCGCGACGAACTGGCGAAGTCGCTGCCTTACGGCGACCAGCGGCGTTTGGAAATCGTCCGCGCGCTTGCCACGCAGCCGAAGTTACTGTTGCTCGACGAGCCGGCGGCGGGTATGAACCCGACCGAGAAAGCCGAGTTGACGAAGCTGATCCGATTCATCAAAGAGAAGTTTCAGATCGCCGTCCTGCTGGTCGAGCACGACATGAAGGTGGTCATGGACATTTGCGAGCGCATCGCCGTGCTGGATTACGGCGTGAAGATCGCCGAGGGAACGCCCGCCGAAGTGCGCGAGAATCCGAAGGTGATCGAGGCGTATTTGGGCGATTAAGTAGCAGCCGACGTGAGGAGGCTCTGACTAAAAAATGAAACCTGAAATTGAAATGAGCCTCCTCACGTCGGCTGCTACAAATTAACGATGCTCGAAATCAAAAACCTTGCGGTCAGCTACGGCGCGATCAACGCGCTGCACGGAATCTCGTTGCGCGTCGAGGCGGGGCGCATCGTCACACTCATCGGCAGCAACGGCGCGGGCAAGACGACCACGCTTAAGACCGTCTCCGGCCTGCTTAAGCCACGTACGGGCGAAATCATTTTCGACGGACAGAACATCGCCGGCTTACCCGCGCACGAGATCGTGAAGCGCGGCCTCTCGCACGTGCCCGAAGGCCGGATGGTTTTCGCCAACCTCACCGTCCACGAGAATCTGATGATGGGCGCGTATCTCCAACGCGATGCCGCCGTCGTGCGGCGCGAACTGGAACTGGTGTTCGCCACGTTCCCGCGCTTGCAGGAGCGCGAGAAACAAATCGCCGGCACGTTGAGCGGCGGCGAGCAGCAGATGCTGGCCATCGGCCGCGCACTGATGAGCAAGCCGAAGTTCCTGATGCTCGATGAACCCTCGCTCGGCCTCGCGCCGCTGCTGGTGAAAACCATCTTTGAGAAAATCGTGGAGATCAACCGCACGCACGGCCTCACGATTCTGCTCGTGGAACAGAACGCCAATCTCGCGCTGGAAGTCTCGCACTACGGCTACGTTTTGGAGACGGGCAAGATCATCTTGCAGGACGACTCCTCGAAGCTGCGCCAGAATCCGCAGGTGAAGAGCGCGTATCTCGGCGGGTAAATTGAGTTCGCCGCGTTGTTGGAGTTCAGGCTTTAGCCTGCTCCGCACTGACAAGCTAAAGCTTGGACTCCAACAGGAACACTACGCGGGCGGTGACGCCTTTGGCAGCAACCGCGAAGGCTTTCACGCCCATGAACTGCTCCCAGTTGGTGGCGGGTTTGAGTGGTTTTGGCTTGGGCTGCGGCGGCATGAGCGGCGGCGGAACAATCGGCGCGGGAAACGGTAGGGCGGGCAGTCCTCTGCCCGCCGCTGGCTGCAAACGGACGCGTTCTGATTCACCACGACGGCGCGCACGGAGTGACGCGCCCTACCAGCTTCCGCAAAGACGGCACGGTGGGAAATGGCGTGGCGGCGTCTCGGCAGTGAACCGCTGTCAGGCTGTCGCCGTTTTTCCGCTGCCGAACAATCCCTTGAACCACGCCCACGCAGCGAGCAGGCCGATGGGGCGCACATCCACGAGGCCGTAGATGCCGACGAGTTGGTTTTCGTGCGTGCGATAGCGCGGCGGGAGGAGCAGGGCGGTCTTGGCGTCGTCGCCTTCGAGCTTGAGAATTTCGGAGTTGAACAGGCCTTCGCCCACGGCGTAGCGGCCTTCGGGCAGGACGAGCGTGCGTTCGGGCAGGAGTAGCCACGGGCGGTAGTTCAGGACGAGACGGCCTTTGTCATCGCAGGAGACTTTGCCGTAGGTGCGGGCGGGGACACTGTTGGTTTTGCGGCCGAGGAACATCCTGTTCGACTTGAGGTCGGGGGTGAAGCGTTTGCGGCGTCCGCTGATGAAGTCCCAGACATACACGAGGCCGAAGTGCGAGAGGCGGAACGACCATCCTGCGATGAGGTAGGAGATGAGGATGATGATGAGCGCCCACGCGAGGCCGATCCAGGGGTTCACGAACGCGGTGCCGGCGACGGTGGCGAGGATGGCGGTGCGGAAGGCTTTCAGGCCGGCGTCCACGGTGGTGAAGGGGCTGAGGAGGATCAAAATATTGATGGCGTTGGACGCGATGAAGACGATGAAGAAGGCGATCATCGCGACGGGAATCATGAGGGCGTTGTAGAGCCAACTCATGTCCACACCGGCGAAACCGAGCGCGCCGAGCATGGCGCTATCGCCGCCGGTGGAGTGGAAGACGGAGGCGGCGATGGGCACGAACGCGCCGGTGGCGACGAGGCCGGAGATTTTGTGTTCGACGGTTTCGCAGACGTCGAGCGGCTTCTTGACGGCGGTGGGCAGGGCCGCGCCGGCGGTGTCCTTGATGACGCAGACGAGGACGAGGAGCAGCGCTGGCACCCAGAAGAGCGGGTTGGCATACCACGGCAGGCGCGCTCTGGCTTCGGGCGTCTTTGCGCCGAAGTATTGCCACGCGCCAACCGCGCCGACGCCCATGAGGGGCGAGATGGCGACGCCGGTGATCATGGAAACGGTCTGGGCGACCTTCTCCGCGCCGGGCACGGTTCTGGCAACCTGGGCGTCGGATTTGCCGCCCGCGCGGGCGGCGATGGGCGCGGCGCACAGCAGGACGGCGAGGAGCAGAAGCAGATGCTTTTTCATGCGCGGAGTTTTGGCGAAATTGCGGCGGGTGTAAAGCGGGTTTGGTGTTCTGGCAGAACGGAGCGCAGCTGTGTCGCAGACCAGCCGTCGCTCTTTTCACACTGCTGCGGCTGACGCTTCGCGCACAGTCGCGCTCCGCCGGATTTTAACCCGAACTCCGAAATAGGAATGGGAGCGCGCCCGCCCCGGGCGCAGTTTTCCGCGCCCTCGCGGAAAACCCGGGCGCACCGAAGTCATCCAAAGGTTCTTGGCCAACACGCGCCCGCAAGATGCTGCCCCCGACATCCGATGTCGGGGGCAGCGACGCCCGGGGCGGGCGTGCTCCCCAGCTTCGGAGTTCGGGTTTAAATCAGGATACGGCCTGGTGTTCCGTCCGTTGCAGGAAGCCGCGATGTTTCACGAATAAAATCTTTGCATTTATCGAACGCGCAGGTAGAAAATGCGTCCGACAAAGTGCAGTGGCACATGTTGCTTGGTGATTGTCGCCCCCTCCACGACGGAATCCAAGTTGAGTTTCACGCGGGTTGACCATTTTCATGAACACATTTTCTTTCGCCGTTGTGGGGGCCGCCGCCAATCAGGCGGAACTCGTTTATGTCTGGCACCAGGCCACGCCGGAGGCCAAGACCATCATCGTCTTCCTCATTTTCTTTTCCATCATGGCGTGGTCGGTGATGATCTCCAAGGCGCTCCAGATGCGCCGTGCGAAGAAGTTGAACCACCTTTTCGGCGGCGCGTTCAAGACGCAGAAGACGCCGCTGGACCTCTTCGACCAGCGCATTCAGGCCGACGGCTGCCCGCAGTTCGCCGTGTATCAGGCCGGCAGTCTGGAACTCGACGCGCGTCTGAAAACCGCTGACGGCAGCCGCAAAAAATTCGTCTCGCTCAAAGGCATGGAGCACGTCAAGCGCTCGCTCGAAAACACCGTCGCGCAGGAATCGCTCAAGCTGGAGTCCGGCCTCATCCTGCTCGCTATCGCGGTGAGCGGCGGGCCGTTCCTGGGATTGCTCGGCACGGTCTGGGGCGTGATGAGCACGTTCGGCCACATCGCGCAGCAAGGCAGCGCCACGCTCGCGGCGATGGCTCCCGGCGTGGCCGCCGCGCTCATCACCACCGTCGCCGGCCTGCTGGTGGCGATCCCCTCGATGTTTGGCTACAACTGGCTCGTCCATAATCTGCGCGTGCAGACGGTCGAGCTGGACAACTTCGCGCAGGAACTCACCTCGAAGATGGAGACGGAGTATCTGGAGGAGAAGTGAAGTGAGTTGCAGGTTGAAAGTTGAAGGTTGCAGGTTGAGTGCGCGGCGCGTGGTAAAAAATTGAAATTAAATTAATGGCGACAGTGCAGCAATTTGAAGACTTGGGCGTGTGGCAGGACGCGCGCGAATTGGTGCGGGCGATTTACGCCGTGTCCAAGCAGCGGGCTTTCAGCCGCGACTTCGGCTTGCGTGATCAAATCCGGCGGGCGGCAGTTTCCGCCATGTCCAACATCGCGGAAGGCTTTGAGCGCGGCAGCCGGAAAGAGTTTGTGCAGTTTCTTAACATCGCCAAAGGTTCGGCCGGCGAAGTCCGCGCGCAGCTTTATGCTGCGCTGGATCAGGAATACATGAGCGAAGCAGAATTTAACTCGTTGCGCGATTCAGCCACCGTGCTCTCCCGGCGACTCGCGACCTTCATCCGTTATCTGGAAAGTCATCCGAGCAATTCGCGTGTGCGAAAACCCAGCAAGACCTGACCTGTCAAACATGCAACCTTCAACTTTCAACCTGTAACCACCTTGCGCCGCTTCTCCCAACGCAGTCACTTGGTCACGCTGAGCGAGATTAACATCACGCCGCTGCTCGACCTCGCGTTCGTGTTGCTGATCATCTTCATCATCACCACGCCGCTGCTGGAAAAAGGGCTGGAACTCAAGCTGCCCAAGGCCAGTTCCGCCGCCGATCAGACCGTGGACAAGCGCGACATCCGCACCGTGGAAGTCAGCGCGCAGGGGATTTACACGCTCGATAAACGGCGCCTGTCGCTCGGCCAAATCGAGGTCGCGCTGCGGCAGGCGTTCCGGGCGAACCCGAAGACCATCGTTTACATCCGCGCCGACGAGATGGGTTTCAACAAGGATTTGTATGCCGTGATTGACTGCTGCCAGCGCAACGGCATCACACGCTTCTCGCTCCGCACCGAACCGCCCGACCGCAAATGAGCCGCCTGCAAAAAAAATGTTTCATCGCCGCATCCGGCCTGCACCTGCTGCTGGTGGTCATCCTGCTGGTCGGCCCGGCGTTCCTCGCGGCGCACTCGCGGAAGACCGAGGACAAAGATTTCAAGATCATGGATGTCATCCCCGGCAAGCTGATTGACGAGGCGTTCTCCGGCGGCGGCACGCCGAACCCCGCCCCGCCCACGCCCGCGCCCGCGCCGACACCCGCTCCAATTCCTCCCGCGCCGACGGCAGTTCCGGTCAAGCCCACGCCCGCGCCGCCGGAGCCAGCCAAGCCCGAGCCCGCGAAACCCGCGCCGCCGGAGAAGGACGATCTGGCGCTCCACAAAGTCGTCAAGACCGCGCCCGGCAAAATCAAGGACGACGCCCCGCTCCAGAAAGTTATCCGCACCGCCAAGTCCACCACCACGAGCAAGGCGACCTCCGAGGTGGACACCGCAGCCGAGGCGCGGGCGCAGCGGCTTGCCGACAGCAAGGCGCGAGCGGCGGCCATCGGCAAGTCATTGAGCCGGCTGAACAGCAATCTCTCGACCGGTGTGGATGTGGACATTCCCGGCCCCGGCGGCGCGGCTTACGCGAATTACGCCGACGCCCTTGCCAGCACTTATTACCACGCGTGGACGCTCCCCGACGAGGCGAGCGACGACAACGCCTCGGTCAAGGTCAAGGTCACGCTCGCCCGCGATGGCTCGGTCATCTCGGCGCGCGTCATCCATTCTTCTGGCAACGCGGTGCTGGACCGCTCGGTCGAGCGCGCCCTGAACCGCGTCAAATCCTTCGAGCCGTTCCCCGAAGGATCGAAGGACGCCACGCGCACTTTTAATTTCGAATTCCAACCCAAGTTCCGCAAACTCATCGGATGAAAACCAAAACCAAATTCATTACCATCGTCACCGTCATCGCCTCGCTCCTCTCCACCGCGCCCGCGCCGGCGCAGAGCGAAGTTTACCGTCCCATCGTGAAGGAAGGCGACGTGATGGGCTTCACCAAACCCGTGCCCATCACCGTGAGCGGCTTCTCCGGCGAGGTGGAACAGGTGTTGCGCTTCGACCTCGAAGTGCAGGGCTTCAAGCTCGTGAGCGACGGCACTCCGCAATACGAAGTCACCGGCGGCAACTCCGGCAGCGTGCAAGGCCGCCTCTCCGACCGCATCGGCAAGGCGACGCTTTTCTCCAAGGCCTACAACGGCGGCTCGCTGCGGACACAGGCGCACGCGCTCGCGGACGATGTGGTGGCGGCGTTGACCAAGCACAAGGGCATCGGCCAGACGAAAATCGCGTTCAAGGTGGACACCGGCGCGGCGAGCGAGATTTACATCGCCGACTTCGACGGCCACAACGCCCACCAAGTCACGCGCGACAACACCATCGTCGCCGCGCCCGTGTGGGTGCCGGGGCGGCTCGCGCTCTACTACGTTTCCTACAAGCTCGGCAACGCGCATATTTTCCATCACGACCTCGGCACGGGCGCGCGCTCGGCGTTCGCGCGCTACGGCGGCGCGAACTTCAGCCCCGCCATCTCGCCGGATGGCAGCAAGGTGGCGATGATCTTGAGCAAGGACGGCTGGGTGGACCTCTACGTCAGCAACACCGACGGCACGGGGCTGAAACGCCTCACGCGGTCGCCGCAGGATGAGTCCTCACCCTGCTGGTCGCCGGATGGGCAATGGATTTTGTTCGCCGGCAAGAGCGGCGAGCGGCGCGTGCTGATGAAAGTTTCGCCGAGCGGCGGTGAGCCGGTGCGCATCCCGACCTCCGGCGTATCGAACCCCTCCGAGCCGGACTGGTCGCCGGACGGCAAGTGGATCGTGTTCACATCGCAGGGCGGCGGCTTCACCATCTGCGTCGTCCCGGCGGCGGGCGGCGCGGCGGTCACGCTGGTCGAGGGCGAGGACCCGTCGTGGTCGCCGAACTCGCGGACGGTGGTGTTCGCGCGGCGGACAGGCAATGGCCGAGCGTTGTCTGTGCTTGACGTGTTCACGAAACAATACAAGGATGTCAGCCGAATTTCGGGTAGCAATTCACAGCCCAGTTGGGCAAAGTAATCACTGCAAAATTTTAATATCATGAAAACAAAAAATTGGTTCAGTCTGTTGGCTTGCGTTTTGGTGCTCGCCTCATTTGCGACCGTCGGCTGCAAAAAGAAACCCGTCGGCGTCACGCCGCTGCCGAATGCGAAGTCGGGCGGCTCGGTGGGAGAAATGCCGCCGGGCGGAATTTTGCCGGGTGGTGACAGCACGGGTGGCACGACCGGCGGCACGGGCGCGACCGGTTACCCTGCTGGCGCTGGCCATCCGGGTTGGATGGAAGACCGCGAGACGCTCAAGACGGAGACGGTTTATTTCGATTACGACAGCTCCACCATCAAGGCGAGCGAGAAGTCCAAGATCGAGACCGTGGCCGGTTATCTGAAGTCGCACTCGTCCGCCGCCGTGAAGGTGGAAGGCAATTGCGACGAGCGCGGCACGGAGGAATACAACCGCGCCCTCGGCGAACGCCGTGCGCTGGCCATCCGCGAATATCTCATCAACTCCGGCATCACGCCCGCCACGGTGGACACCGTGAGCTACGGCGAGGACAAGCCGGCTGTGCAGGGCAACAACGAGGCGGCGTGGAAGAAGAACCGCCGCGGCGAGTTCGTGGTGCTGACCGCACCGAAGTGATTTGATTTGTTATTTGGTTTGGAAACGCCCCGCTCGAAAGAGCGGGGCGTTTTTTTTGGGTGCATCTTGCACCAGCTCTCAACCAGCGCGGGCTTGGCGTTTGGAGTTCCGCCTTCAGGCGGCCAGCGTGGGTTTCGCCCATCACCGCCTGAAGGCGGAACTCCGAACAAGAACTGGGGGCAAGATGCGCCCTGTTTTTTTGCGGCCCGCTTTGCGGCTTTACTAATGGGATGTGCGGAAGTATTTTTGTGTCAGAAAGAGATTATTTTATGAACGCAATTTTAGCAGTCCTTGGTCTCGGCGGCGGCGAACTGGTCTTGGTACTGGTGGTCATCCTCGTGCTGTTCGGCGCGAAGCGGATTCCCGAATTTGCCAAAGGCTTGGGCAAGGGCATCAATGAATTCAAGAAGGCTTCCCGCGAAGTGACCGACGCGATGGACAACGAGCAGGCCGCGCCGACGCCGAAAGCCCCCGCCACGCCCGCCACGCCGCAGGCTTCGCAGCATTCCAACCCGCCGGAAACGAAGGTGGTCTGATGGCGGCCGGCTTGTCCGGCTGTCCGTATCCGCTCCGATTTCCCGCAAGCATCCCCTGATACCAAGCCGACGACGCCATGTCCGATTTCACTGAAGACCCCCAGCCGCAGGATGCGGAAGAAGGCGGCGGTCCGGTGAAAGGTTTTCTCGATCACCTGGAGGATTTCCGCTGGCTGCTGGTCAAATGCGCCGCCGCGCTCGGCGTCTGCTTCATCATCTGTCTCTACGCCATCCCGCAGATTGTCTGGGTTCTGAAATGGCCACTCCAACGGGCCGCGCTGGTGCGAGCGTCGTCGGACGAACGACGCACTGTGGTGAGGTTTGGAACGAACACCGTGGGGACGCTCCAGTTGGAGACAAACCGCATCGGCAGTCTCGACCTCGGCACGAACTGGTTTTCCGTCATCCAACTTGAACCGGTGGCTTTCGGCAGCAACATCTTCCTCACCGTCCGCGCCGAACCCAATCCGCCGGTCTCCACGATGCTCAAGTCGGCGACCGACTTGGTGTATCTCGACCCGTCCGCGCCGTTCATGTCGTCCATGCAACTGGCGTTTTACGGTGGCATTCTGATGGGGTCGCCGTTCATTTTTTTCTTCTTGGCGCAGTTCGTCCTGCCAGCGCTGAAGATCAAGGAAAAGAAATACGTGTTGCGCGCGGCGTTCGTCGGGGTGGGGCTGTTTCTTTCGGGCGTCGCGTTCTGCTACTTTTACGTCATGGCCAAGGCGCTCAAGTTCGCCGAGTGGTGGGCGCTTTGGATGGGCGTGAAAGTTCCCGAAT
>JANMJO010000206.1:0-2972 GCA_031371425.1 Verrucomicrobiales bacterium
GGTAGCTCATGAAGCTGCCAGTCAACTTGGCGACTTCGGCGGCGTGGGCGTAGAGCGCATCAAACTCCGGCTGGGTGATGTATTCCTCGTCGAGGGCGGTGTAGAGGTGGTCTTGCACTTCGCCGGTCGAGCCTTTGGAGACGCTTAAGAACTGGATGAATTCACGATTGCCATCGCGTTCGAATCCCTCGGCGATGTTGGCAGTTATGGATATGGCGGCGCGACGGATTTGGTCGCGCAACGCGAAGTCCTTGGCAAAGTCCCCGCGCTTGGTGTGTCGGTAGACGGCCTGTTTCAACTCCCGCCCTTTTTGCCAGGCTTGGATGTCTTCGAACTTGGTGATGGTCGCCATTGTTTGGTTTCGAGTTTCGGGTTTCTAGTTTCGAGTTGGAATCGAGCGCACGAGCATACAGAACTCGAAACCCGAAACTCGAAACTAGAAACTCACTTCCGTTCCTTGATGGGAACGTAACTTTGATTCACCGGGCCGGTGTAAATCTGGCGCGGGCGGCTGATGCGGCCAGCGGGGTCTTCCATGACTTCGCGGTAGTTGGCGATCCAGCCGGGCATGCGGCCGATGGCAAAAATGACGGTGAACATTTCCAGCGGGATGCCGAGGGCGCGCATGATGATGCCGCTGTAGAAGTCCACGTTGGGATAGAGTTTGCGTTCGACGAAATAGGATTCCCGGAGCGCGGCTTCCTCGAGTTTCTTGGCGATGTCGAGGAGGGGGTCGTTGATCTTGAGTTTGAGGAGGACTTCGTCGCAGGCTTTCTTGATGATCTTGGCGCGGGGGTCGTAGTTCTTGTAAACGCGGTGGCCGAAGCCCATGAGTTTCTTGCCGCTGTTCTTATCTTTGGCGGCGTTGATGAATTTGGAGCCGTCGTCGCCGGAGGCGTGGATTTCGCCGAGCATTTCGAGGACGGCCTGGTTGGCGCCGCCGTGGAGCGGCCCCCACAGGGCGCAGACGCCCGCGGCGCAACTGGCGAACATGTTTGCTTTGCTGGAGGCGACCATGCGGACGGTGGAGGTGGAGCAGTTTTGCTCGTGGTCAGCGTGGAGCAGGAAGATGAGGTCGAGCGCGCGGACGACCACGGGGTCGAGCGCGTAGTCATCATACGGCTGGGAGAACAGCATGTGGAGCAGGTTGGCGGTGTATTTAAGCTCGGGCTTGGGATAGTTAATGGGCAGGCCACGCGACTTGCGAAAGGCGAATGCCGCGATGGTGCGGACTTGCGAGAGCAGGCGCGCGGCCTCGATCTCGAAATGCTCCTTGTGCGTGCTCGTGTCGAGCAGCTCGGGATAAAAGCAGCTCACGGCGTTGATCATCGAGGAGAGGATGGCCATCGGGTGGGCGTTGCGGGGGAAGCCCTCGAAGTTGTGCTTGAGGTCTTCGTGAAGCAGTTCATTCGCGGTGAGCAGGTCGGAGAATCGCTTCAGCTCGGTGCTGTTCGGCAGCTTGCCGCTGATGAGCAGGTGCGCGACCTCGATGAATGTGGATTTCTCCGCGAGCTCCTCGATGGGAATGCCGCGGTAGCGCAGGATGCCCAGGTCGCCGTCAATGAAAGTGATCGCGCTCTTGCACGCGCCGGTGTTGCCGTAACCCTCGTCAATCGTGATGTGGCCGGACTGTGCGCGGAGCTGCGAGATATCCACCGCGCGTTCGCCTTCGGTGCCCGCGAGGGTGGGGAGGGAGTAGGTTTTACCGTCGAGTTTGAGTTCCGCGTTGGTGCTCATAAAAATTTCAGATACGACCTCGATTTGCCTGCAAATCTCGTCCGCAAAAATAAGCAAAGCCCGCCAGCTTCGCAACCTTGCAGTTAAAATTTTTGGGTAGGCTGATGAAAAAACGTGCCGCCAGCCCGGCCATTTTTCTTGAATCACGCGGCGCCGGCGGCCAGATTGCGCGGCCGATGAAAATCCTGGCCGCCATGTTCTGCTGCCTGCTGGCGCTGCTTCCCGCCAGCGTCCGCGCCGGAAACCCCGCGCACCGTTCGCGCCAGCCCGCGCTTGCAGAGCGCGACTACGTGCCGATCCGCGATTGGGCGACCGACAACCACCTCAAGGTTTCCTGGGTGCAACGCAACAAAATCATCGCTCTCACCAACGCCACACAGCGACTCGTCTTCACCGTCAACTCCACCCAGGCCGAAATCAACGGCGTGAACGTCTGGCTCTCCCACCCCGTCGCCGCCGGCGATGCCACCGGCCCGTGCCTCACCCGCTTCGATCTGCACACCGCCATCCAGCCGCTCGTGTCCCCTCCGAGAAACACGCCCGGCAAAAAACTCAAGCTCATCGTCCTCGACCCCGGCCACGGCGGCAAAGACACCGGCAACTGCGTCGGCTCACAAGCCGAAAAAAAATTCACCCTGCTCCTCGCCCAGGAAATCCGCGACCAGCTCAAAAAATCCGGCATCAAAGTCGCCTTCACCCGCAGCACCGACACCTTCGTGGAACTCCCCGCCCGCCCCGCCAAAGCCCAGAAGCTCGGTGCCGACCTCTTCCTGAGCCTGCACTTCAACGCCGTCCGCGAAGGCCGCGCAGAAGTCCACGGCTCGGAGGTCTATTGCCTCACCCCCGCCGGCGCCAGCTCCACCAACACCCGAGGCGAAGGCAATCCCTCCCAAGTCACCGGCAACCGCAACAACGACAAAAGCATCTTCCTCGCCTACCAGATCCAAAAATCTCTCGGCCGCAACCTCCACGCCGAAGACCGTGGCGTGCGGCGCGCGCGCTTCGCCGTCCTGCGCGATGCCACCATGCCCGCCGCGCTCATCGAGGCCGGCTTCATGTCCCATCCCGCCGAAGGCGGAAAAATATTCACCGCCGCCTACCGCCGCGAGATGGCCCGCGCCATCGTCAACGGCATCCTCGCCTACAAACGCGAAGTCGAACGGGTGTGACAGAAACTGCCGCGCACCGCGAAAGAAAAGGAGCGCCGAGCAATGCTCTGCGCTCCAGCGCGGTGG
>JANMJO010000312.1:0-12104 GCA_031371425.1 Verrucomicrobiales bacterium
GTTCTGCGTTCAGCGCATCCGAGTCCAGAAAGCGTTCGCAAGCTCTCCCTCTCCCATCGGATGGGAGAGGGGGACAGCGGGCGGACGTTTGCTGGGCTGCGGTTGCCGGCTGGATAAACACAGCAGTTGCCAATTCGTTGAACAGTCCCGGCGCGTGTTCTGCGTTCAGCGCATCCGAGTCCCGAAAGCGTTCGCAAGCTCTCCCTCTCCCATCGGATGGGAGAGGGGTGGGGTGAGGGCTGGTCGCACGACCGTTCCAGAGTGGAGTTCATTCTGCAAATCGGCTCCACCGAAAACAGCGAAGAACCTTGCCACGATTATCACCCGCTGAAATCACAAGCGATTTCAAGGCACGATCACGCGGTAAAAACATTGAGGCGTGCCGGCGTTGACGGCGTTCGTGAAGCCGAACCCGCCGGCGGAATCAAAAGTATTCGTCGCGAGGCGCGTCCAGTTCGCCAGCGGCAGAGTCAGGTTGGTGGAGGCGACGAGGTAATACGGCCAGGCGTTGAGGCCGCCGTAGCCGCTGACGATGAGATTGACGCCGTCAAACTGCACGCTCGTGATGATGGGAACGGTCCGTGACGCGACAGTAATCACGCCCGATGCCACCAGCGAGTTAGTGTTCCAAACCAGGTTGGTCGCAATCGCGGGCAGGACGTAGCCGCCGAACGTGCCGGAATAATTCGCCGCGCTGAACAACTGGAAACTGTCGCCGTTGGTGAGCGCGCCGCCCATGTTGGTCACCACCAGCGTGCCGCCGAACGTCACGGTGGCACCGACGCTCACGCTGGAATTGGCCGCCGGCGAACGCTGGATCTGCAGCGTCGTCGTGCTGCCGGAGTTCAGCGTGAGGTTGTTCCCGACGACCAGCGAATCTGCGGTGCTGCCGAGCGACAACGCGCCTCCGGACGCGACGACCACCGAGCCGGCTACCGCGCCATTGCCGGAGAGGACGCCGCCGTTCAGCACGAGCACATCGCCGTAGCCGGTGGCGGAGCCGGCGAGGTTGCTGGCCGTCAGCCTCGCGTTCGTGACGGTGGTGTTGCCGGAATAATTATTCGCGCCCTGAAGGTTGAGGCCGCCGCCCGCCGCCGTGCTCTTCACCGTCAACCCACCGCTGCCACCGTTGCCGATGGGACTGGCGAGCGTGATGTTGTTGCCGTTCACGTCAACCGTCGCCGCGCCTGCGAAGGTCACCAGCTTCGCCGCGCCCGTCGAGTCCTGCGAGATGTCCGTGCTATTGATCAGCGTCGTCGCGTATTGCAGCGTGCCGTTGTTGAACGTCATCCCGCCATACACCGCGCCGCCCACCGCCCACTCGCTGTTGATGTTCAAGGTCGCTCCGCCGAGAATCGTGACGCCGCCGGTGAAGGCGTTCCCCGGCGCGTAGTTCAGCGCCACCGTGCCGCTGCCGTAAACAGGCGTGGTGTTCGCCGTGCCCGCGCCGCTGCCGGGCAGCAGCCCCACTGTGTTGCCGTTCGCCGTAGAGGCTGGAATGCCGACGGTCAACGCGCCCACGCCGCTCACGAAACCATCCACCGTCATCGTGTTCCCCACCGTCGCGGCCAACGCGCCGCCGGTGTCGCCCAGCACGAACGGGCGCGCGTTCAGTCCGCTCTGGCTGTGGGTGAAGGTCGCGTTGCCCACCACCGTGCCGCCGTTGAGATTCACCGCCGAGACTGCGGTGTAGCCGTTGTTCGTCTGGCCGAACCCGCCGTAGCTCGTGACGACGGAGCAGCCGCCGTTGAGGTAGGTGGCGAGCGCGTAAAAGTTCGCCGCGCCGTAAACCACCGTGCCCGGCCCGGCCTGCACGAGGCCGTTGTTCTGGCTCGCCTGCCGTCCATCGCCGAGGGTGATGGTGCAATTCAGATAGCCCAACGCGTTGTTCTGCCAGATGACGCCGTAGCTTTGGCCGCTGCTCGTGGTGCGGCGGAACTGGAGCGTGTTGCCGGTGATGGCTTGGTTGAACGCGCCGCACTTGGGCGTCACCAAAATGCCCTGCACATTCTGCCAAGTGAAGGCCGTGTTGTTGATAGTCAGCGCGGCGGTCTGGTTGAAACGAACGCTGTTGGCGCCGCCCGCGTTGCCGATGCTGTTGGCACCGCCGCTGACGACATCGTAGTTGCCAGCAGTAGTGACGCCGGTGGTCTGGTAAAAACCCGCGACCTGACTGCCGCCGACGATGGTGTAGGGGCTGACGCCAGAGCCGTTGGTGGCGGCCCAGTCATACAGCCCGACCGTGGCGAAATATCCGTTCAGCCCGAGGCCGAAGGCGGCGATGGCGCCGTTCGGCCCGGTGGCGGCGGTGGTGGTGGTGATGTTCGCCGTGGCGGCCACGTTGCCGGAGGAATTGGTGGTCGCCGGGCCGACAAATTTAAGAGTCGCGCCGGGAGGCGGTGTGGTCGGCATCGAGCCAAGGTTCACGGTGGGAATGTTCGCGCCGGACACTGGCGCGGCGGAAATGACCGACGGCCCGGCGGTGATCGAAAGTCCATTGAACGCCTGCGTGCTGGTCGCCGTGGCCGAGCCGATGACTTGCAACGTCGCACCACCGGCGATGAGGGCGTTCGTCGCGGGCAGGAGATTCGTCACGGGCGAACCGGCGATGGAGAAATTCAAGACGAGGCTGCCAGCGGCGGCGGTGATGTTCCCCGAAATGGTGTTCGTCGCGCCGCCGAAAACCAGCGCGCCCGCGCCGGTCTTGGTCAACCCGTTCGTCCCCGCCACCGGCGCAGCGAGGGTCGCAGACTGGTTGATGACGTTGACGCTCGGGTTGGCGCTGAGCGTGAGTGTGTTCGTGCCGGAGACAGTCCAGTTGTAGGCGGCGGCGGTATCGCCGAACGTCAGACCGCTGATGGTGCGCGCGCTGTCGAGCGTGACCGTGGAGTTGGACGCGAGGCCGATGGTGCTGAAGTCGGCGGTGCGACCGGAGCCGGAGGCGACGGAATTACCGAACCAGTTGGCCGCCGCGCCCCAGTTGCCGCTGGCGGGAGAAATCCAGATGCCGTTGCCCGCGACCACCGGCGTGGCGCTGGCTTCGGGCGAATTGCCGCTGGCGCCGTTCGCGCCGGTGGCGGCGACGACGTAATAATAAGTCGTGCCGTTGGCCAGCCCGGTGTTGGTGTAGCTCGTGCCGCCGTAGCCACTGACGACGGTGACGGTCTCGCTGCCCGTGCTGGTGCCGCGCTTGAGCGTGTAGCTGGTGGCGCCAGTGGCGGCGCTCCAAGCCAGCGCGATCTGGGCGTTAGTGGCGACGGCGGCGAGGCTGACCGGCGCGGGCTGCTTGGGATTAATCAGGTTCGTGGCGTTGGCCGAAATACCGCCCGCGTTCAACGCCATGACGCGATAATAATACGTTGTGTTGGTCGCCATGCCCCAGTTGATGAAGCTCGTCGTGCCGACGCTTTGGATAAAGGTGAAAGAGCCGCCCGAACTCGTGGCGCGGTAAATCGCGTAGCCCGTCGCGCCGGCAACGGCGTTCCAGGTGAGCGTGATGTCTTGCGCGGGGTACGTGGTGATGACGGAGGTGATGAAGAGCGACGGCGGCAGCGACGACGGCGGCGACGGCTTCGGCACGGCGACGGCTTCGGGCGAATTGGTGCTCGCGCCGCCCGTGCCGGTGGCGCTGACGGCGTAGCTGTGGATGGTGCCGTCGGTCGGCGAGGTATCGGTGTAGCTCGCGTTGGTGATGTTGTTGGCCAGCACGATTGTTCCCAGCACGTTCGATGCGCCGCCGCCGTTGTTGAAGAGCGTCGAGCGATACACCGTGTAGAAATTCGCGTTGGAAATGGCGCTCCAATTCAACGTCACGCTCTGATGCGCGACGCCGGTGACGACGAGGTTGGTGGGCGCGGCGGGCGCGCTCGCAGAAATGGCCGCGCTCGGCGTTGCTGCGGCTTCGGGCGAATTGGTGCTGCTGCCGGCGGGGTTGACCGAGCGCACGACGTAGTAATAGGCCGTGCTGTTTGCCGCAGTCGTGTCGAGCCATGTGGCGTTGTTCCAGCCGCTGCCGCAGACCGGGCCGGTGACGCCGTTGGTGAGGGAAACGTAGCCGCTGCCGCTGGTGATGGAGCGGAGGATGTTGTAGCTGGTCGCGCCGGGTTGCGCTGGCCAGGAGATGAGGTTGCGGTTGTTGCCGGCAAATGCCGTCGCGCTGCCCGGCGGCGGCGGGATGTAGCCGGGCAGTTCGAGGCGGAGGTAATCATACATGGCGTGGTCGCCGAGATAATTGCCGCCGGTCTGGCGGATCTGAATCTTGAGGGTGTTCACTCCCTGATGCAGGTAACTGCTCGAAACGGTCAGGCGGTTGTCCGAAAACAGACCGTGGTTGCCTTCGCGAAGCGCGGAGTTGCTGCCATCCCCGGACGACGCGTAGTCCGCGTAATAGCCGGTGCTGCTGGTGATGAGGTTGCCGTTGACTTCGATGATGATGGCCGCCTGCATGTCCGAGGAGAGGCTGAGATATAGCGAGGCGTTGCCCGCCGGAGCGGAAGGCAGGTTGAAGGTGATGAGCGAAGACGTGTCGCTCGTGTTGCTCCACGGGTCGTAAGCGCCGGTGTTATTGATGACGGCCGGCTGGATGAAATTCCAGTCCGTCGTCCAGCGGCTCTGGCCGACGATGTAGTTCGGCCCGTTCGGGAAATCGTAGGCGTATTCCAGAAACTTGCTCCAGACCGGGCTGGGCGCGGACGCGCTCGGGCCGATGTCGCCCACCCACCAGTCCTCGCCGTGGCGGAATTTTCCGGCGGTGCGGTCGGGAGAGCCAATCTCAAAAACCGTCGGCCCGACGCGCACGGGCGTCCACGTCACGTTGCCGAGGTTGTTCGTCGCGCCGGCGGTGACGGTGACGCTGAACGGCGAGGCGGGAATATTCAACTCGTTCGGCGCGCTGCCGCCGTTCTGCGCCTGCGATTGAAACGTGCCCGCCGCGCCCGGGCCGAACGCGTAGAGCGTGTAATTATTCGTCGCGATGACGGCGGGGATGGTGAAGTTGCCGTTGGAATCGGTCTTGGTCCAGAAATGATACGGCTTATACCACTTCTGAAAATCGTAGGTGATGGTGCTGTTTGTGGACGGCTGCACCTCGACGCCGACCCAGAGGTTGGAGGCGCTGGCGTTGGGATTGTAGGCGTCGGCAATGACGATTTTGCCGGTGACGGTGCCGCGTTGCGCGGCGGTCGAGTAGTTGGAATTGGTGAACCAAGAATACGGCCACGCGGCGGTCTCGGCGTCGGCCTGCGTGAGCGCGTCGGCGTAGAGCGTCTGCGCCGCAGTGTTGGTGGCGGTGATGGTGTTGGTGATGGCGTTGCAGTAGATGAAGTGCGGGCCGCAGACCTTGGCCCAGACTTCGCCGTCGGCCCACGTCGAATCGGTGCAGAAGCCGTAGTGCCCGCCGTGCGGCGTGTTGAGGATAGTCCTCCCCATGTGGCAGACCAACTCGCGCCGCATCGGCCCGCTGGCCATGTATTCAAAACTGCCCGCCACGTCCCACAGGCCGACGTTCTTGCCGCCGCTGCCGACGCTGCTCCAGCCCCACGCACGCAGCCCGCCGTAGTCGGCGGTGTATTTGTATTTGTCCTCGTATTGACCGGCGTAGATGCCGTTGGTCCACAACGAGACCTCCACCGGCGCGCTATCCACGCCGATGGCCGAGCCTGAATAGACGGGCATCAGCTTGTTGCGCGTGGCGTCCACGGACATCCAGTTGAAGATCGAGCCGGAGTAAATGTTGTCGCGGCACTCGCCCATGCTGAAGGCGAAGTCCGCACCTCGGTGAATCCAAATCGGCGTGACGTAAAAACCCGAGTTGCCGCGCAGCATCGAGTAATGCGCCTCCATCACGATGTTGGTGACGTTCGCCGAGCCGGAGGCGGTGAGCACGACCTCGGCGTAATTGCCGCCGTTGTTCGTCGGGTTGGCCACCACCGCGTAGGTGAATGCCGGCCCGAGGTCCGAGCTGTTCTCCCAATAAAATTTCCCGCCGCTGTAGCCGCCGCCGAACATATTGACCGTCTGCGTGCTCGCCGAGTTCTTGAAGGTGTAATTAAAAACGTCGATGGCGCCGGAGGACTTGTTGAGGTGGATGGAGGCAATGCCGTTGGCCATGGTCACCGTGCCGTCGCCATTGTCGGTGAGAGTGACGTTCGCGCCGTTCGTGCCGCCGCCGGGGATGTTCGCGAAAACAAGACTCTCGCAGGGCAACCCGGCCCACAGCGCAAGCCATGCAACGTAAAATAAATGCCTACTTTTCATTCGCTTCATCTTCCGGACGCTACCGAATGGCGAGCCGCTGCCCGAACCAGCCGGCCGACACTACAATCACAATCACCGACACCACCCGCGTTCCCTGCCGCTCAAACAAAGGCCAGCGCCGCAGTCCGAACAACACCGGCAAGAACACCGCCGCCACCGCCAACTGCCCCACCTCGACACCCAGATTGAAGGCGAACAATGGCAACGCCAGCTCCGCGCCGTTGGCCGCCAGCCCCGTCGCCCGCAGCGCGCCGGCAAAACCAAACCCGTGGACCAGCCCGAATCCGCACGTCAGCACATAAAGATACCACGGTTTCTCCGCCCCCATCAGATTCTTCGCCGCCGCGATGACGATGGACAACGCGATGAGCGGCTCGACCACGCGCGGCGACAATGTGACCACCTCCAGCGCTGCCAGCGCGAGCGTGACCGAATGAGCCAGCGTGAATCCGGTGATGACTAGCAGCATGGGTTTCAGCCGGCGGCAGCCCAGCAGCAGCGCGCACAAGAAAAGCAGGTGATCAAAACCCGTCAGGATGTGTCCGATGCCGAGGCGGAGAAATTCCATGAAGCCCGGACGCGCACGAACCTCGACCGGCGCGGGCGACGGAGTTTTCAACCGGGTCGGCAGGGTGAGCAGCGGCGACTCGGTGGCCGTCACAGCCGGAAACAACCTTGCGGGCAGCGTGAAGTCGGCGGTGTCCTTTTGCGGCGAAAGAATGGCGGTGCCAAGGATGTTGTTATTTTCGTCGCACACGACCAACGCCAGACTGCGAGGCGCGAGCAACGCCGGAAGAAACTTTGCGTTCAACCGAAGCGAGGGTGTGGTCGCCAGCGGATAGACCATCCGAAAACTGAACTCCAGCCCGTCGCCCACCACATCGACCATTTGCGGCGACAAGGTTTTACCATCGGCAGACACGTCGAAAAATCCCGCCGCCAGTGACAGCGGCAGTGCCGCAGGGCGGCGGCCTGCGATCAAAGGCGATGATTTTATCCCCGCCGTCTGAAGAATATTTACCGCGAGGTCCGCACCTGTCATGACGATCACTTCCGCCGAGTCTGCGTGAACGATCACCCGCGCGGAGCAATCGAAGGGCGCGTGCGCGGAGACGCTGGCCGCGCTGAAACAAATCAGCGCGCACAAGCAGGCGGCAATCAGGTGGCGTATCACAGGGTCAGTTGTAAGCGAGACCTAGCCAGACAAAACCACTCGCGGCGGCTACTGGCTTATTCTCGCGTGGACTTCGGATGGTGCGCTGAACAACTTGCCGTTCAGCCTGACGTTTTCACAAAGGAACTCGCGGGTGTTCTTGACGACGAACCCTTTCGTGGTGTTTTGAATGTCCACGTTTTGCAGCTTGAGATGGAGGATGGGACTTCCGAACAACCCCACGATGTTCCCGGCGGATTCGCAATTCTTGGCGGTGAGATTGCGCACGGTGATGTTGCGGAAGACGGGCGTGCCTTTTTCCGGCGACACGGGCGTGCGGAATTCCTCCGGCAACCACGTCGTGGCGAATGCGTCCATGTTGAAGCTGAATACACGCCGCACTCCCTCGGCCTGGATGTTCTCGTAAACGATGTCTTCGACCACGCCGCCGCGACCCATGCGCGTCTTGAACCGCACCACTTCTTCGCAAGCAGCGCCGGCGCGGCAGTTCTCCACGCGCACATGGCGGATGCCACCGGCGGTCTCGCTGCCGATGACCACCAGTCCGGCACCGCGAGTCACGAGACAGTCGCGGATGACGACATTCTCGGTGGGGCGGTTCACGCGCAATCCGTCGGCGTCGCGACCGGATTTCAGGCAGATAGCATCGTCGTCGCATTCGATGTCGCAGCCGACGATGAGGACATTGCGGGTGGAATCCACATCAATGCCGTCGGTGCTGGCGGCGCGGAGCTTGCCGCCGGGGACGCGGACTTTGATGCCGCGCACCTCGACGCCATCACAGTAGGTGAGCTGCAAATTCCAGAACGCGGAGTCTTTGAGAGTGACATCCTTCACGAGAACCTTCCCGGAGCGGATGATGTGGACGAGGCGCGGGCGCGGCACCTTGAAGTGCGGGTCAATGCCTCCCTTCTCCAGCGCCCGCACGCGCCAGTATTCGCGCCACCACGTTTCGCCCGAACCATCAATCGTGCCCGTGCCGGTGATCTGGAGGTTGGTGACACCGTCGGCGTTGATGAGCGCGGCGGGCCATTTCATTTCGAGACCGGCGATGCGTGTATCAATCCACGGATAATCGTTGGTGTTCTGCGAGCCTTTCAGGACGGCATCCTTTTCGACGCGGAGGTGGACGCCCTGCTTCAGGAAAATGGAGCCCGTGACGAACACGCCTTTTGGCACGACCACCGTGCCGCCGCCGGACGCGGCGCACGCATCAATGGCTGACTGGATGGCTTTGGTGTTGAGCGTCCGGCCATCGCCCACGGCGCCGTGCGTGGAGATATTGCAGGACGGCACGGCATCCGCCGCAGCCAGCGTCAAGACGCCGGAGAGAAGAAGCGCACCGATTAATTTTAATGACATGTGATTCCCCTTATTTGATTGCGGTGCGATGTTTCCCAGAATGGTCAGTGTTCAAAAACCACGGCCATGTTGCAGATGTCCCTGATGTCGTAAGCGTCTGTGGGCTTGTAGGCGGCGGCGACCGCGCTGGTCGCGATACGAAATTCCACGCTGCCGTCGCTGAAAAGAACGTTCCAACCCTTGCTCCTGCTGTGGGCGAAGTTCGGGCCTTTGATGTCCACCGCACCGTTCACGATCTGCGTCCAATCAATGAAATCCATGCCGAACATTTTCCTGCCGGAGATAAGCTGGCTGGACTTGGCAAAGGCGCGGAGTTTTTTGTTGGCGGCGGATACTGTGGCGTTGGTGCCGTTTGGGTCGAGCACCCACGGGTTGCAGATGTAGCTGCCACGCACGTTGCCGGCGGCATCCGAGGTCAGAGTCGGCTGATACAGGCCGGCGCCCAGCGGCGAGTTCTTGCCCGTGAGGCTGGGGCAGTAGAAAATGTCGCCTGCACCGACAAATTTCGTGGGATAGAGCAACCCGAAATCGGTGAAACTGCCGCTCGCAATTGATGTAGTCAATTTTGTGCTGCCCGGCCCAAACCAAATCCAGCGCGTGTAGAAACCGGCGTTGATGATGTTTTTGGGATTCCCGCCAGCCTGGGTGTAGGGAAAATCCGAGGAGTTGTCATCGGCATACATCGTGTAGGCGAGGCCGAGCTGGCGCTGGTTGTTGATGCACGTCGTGCGACGCGCACGTTCCTTGGCGATGGCCAGCGCGGGGAGCAGCAGGCCGGCAAGGATGGCGATGATGGCGATGACGACGAGCAGTTCGATCAAGGTGAACCCCTTGAACAATCGCGGCGAATTCGGGTTTGATTTCATATTCGTTATGGCGTTGTGGTTAATCAGTATTTCAGACGATAGAACACGGTGGGCAAGGCTGGGTTGACGACGATGTTGGTGGTGGTGATGGTGGTGCTGCCGGGGACATCCACCCAGTTGTTGCTCACTCCCACGGACAAGCTGTTGGCCTGCATCTGCAGCGTCCAGCCGGAGTTTGTCGGCCAACTCAAGGTCAGGGTCGTGCCATTGAAGCTGCTCAAGAGCGGAGGCCGGTTGGTGTTGATCGGATTGATCACTGCGATGCTGCCGTTGAGCGCGAGCTTGTTCGTCCAATACAACGCGCCGTTGAGCGCGGGGAGGTTGGTGGCGGTGAAGCCCGAGACCGCCGTGCTGAACAGTTGGAACGTATCGCCGCCCTGCAACGCCGGGCCGATGTTCTGGACCGTGAGCGAACTACTGACAGCGATGCCAGCGGCGATGATCTCCGAATGCGTGGTCACGTTCGTGCGGTTGAGTTGCAAGGTCACAGGGCCGTTGAGCGTGGCGGTGCCGGTCACGGTCAAGTTGCCCAAGCCGACACTGACGGAAGAATTGGCCGCAACGGCGAGATTGCCGGTGACGTTGCCGATGCCGCTCAAGGCCTGCGCCTTCACGATGCCGAGGTTGAGGTTGCCATCCGCCCGCGCGGAGGCATCAATGGTGGCCGTGGCGGCCCCAAGCTTGAGCGTCGCGCTGTTATCCAGCGAAACCGGTTCGACCAGCGCCAGCGTGCCGCCGTTGATGG
The DNA here is from genome assembly GCA_031371425.1 of Verrucomicrobiales bacterium. Classification (GTDB taxonomy): domain Bacteria; phylum Verrucomicrobiota; class Verrucomicrobiia; order Limisphaerales; family JAFMIX01; genus JAFMIX01. The sequence goes on from JANMJO010000312.1 coordinate 10,403, forward strand.
TCATGCTGCCGGTGTTGGTGACCGTTCCGCTCAAGGTCAGTTTGGCCGCACCCACCTTGACGATGCTCACGTTGCCATTGGCGGTGTCCTGAATCACGCCGGTGAACGTGGAGTCAATCCCCTTCGCGCCGATGGTGTAAACACTGTTGCCGGCGGCATTGCCAGCACCGTTGAGAATGCCCGAACCGGCGAGCGCCCCGAGCGAAACGCCGGAGTTGGCGGCGTTGCCGGTGCCGTTGCGCGTGTTGATGTAGCCTTCGATGATGAACGTGGCGTTGTCGCCGCCATTCACGCTGAGAGTCGAGGAGGAGAAGCGCAACTGACTGCCAGCGGCCACGACCACCGTGCCGGTGAACGACTGGAATTGCTTGGTGGCACTTGAAGCAATTGAAACGTTTCCGGTAATAACATTCGTGCTATTGCCGTCGCCGGAAGTGAACAAGCCGTTGATGGTGCTGGACAAGAACGACGAGGTGATGGTGGCCATCGCTCCGGGGCCGGTGAGAATTCCGTTCCCGACAAAGATTGAGTTCCCGCCAGTGTCGGAAGCGATGCCGAGCGTCGCGCTGTTGCTCAAGGAAATTCCGGCGCTGCCGAGCGCGGAGCCGTTCGCCAGCGTTAGCGTGCCGCCCTTGATGATTGTGCCGCCGCTGTAGGTGTTGGCTGCGGTCAGCACGTTCGTGCTGGCGCCCTGCTTGACGAGCGCAATCTTCGCGCCCGCGGCGTCTTCGGTAATCACACCCGCGAACGTGGTGCTGGGGCTGCCGAAATCATTGCCGAAGGTCAGCGTGTTCGTGCCGGACGAGGCGCTGTTGGTAATGCGGCTCGGCACGGTGCCCGAGGCACCGATGAGCAGGTTGACGGTCTCGTTGAATCCGTTCAGGTCGAAAGTGCCGGCGGTGGTCGCGCCACCATCCAAGATGAACCAGCCGATGCTGCCGGGAGCCGTGCCGGCATCGGGGACCACTTGGGATGCGCCGAGTTTGAGCGTGCCGCTGTTGATGTAGGTGTTGCCCAGATAGGTGTTCGCGCCAGCCAGAGTGAAGACAGAGCTGCCGTTCTTGATGAACGTGCCCGAGCCGCTGATGCCGCCGGCATTGGTCAGGTTTCCCGACTGGTTCATGATCAATGTGCCGTTGGCAACCACCGCGCCGAGCAGCGGGCCGGTGACGCCGTTCGTGCCGGCCTGGAGCGTCGCGCCCGCGCCGATGGTGGTGCTGCCCGCGTAAGCGTAGCCGCCAGCGAGCGTCAATGTGCTGCCGCCGTTCTTCGTCAGGCTGCCGCTGCCGCTGATGTCGGCAAGGGAAACGGTGTTCGTCTGGTTGAAGATGAGCGCGCCGTTGTTGCTGACGCTGCCGCTGCCGAGGCTGGCAGAGTTGCCCGTGCCGACATTGAGCGTGGAGCCGACGCCGATGGTGGTCGCACCGCCGATGGAATTCGTCATGTCCAGCGTCAGGCTGCCCGTCCCGGTCACGGTGAGTGTGTTGCTCGTGCCGTAAATTCTGCCGGCACCAGTCGTGGCGCTGAAGACGTAGGCGCTCGTGCCGGTCACGAGGATGGACGCAGGCTCGACAACCGCGCGGAGGTCAACGGGCGAATTGGCCGCGCCGGAATCATTGAAGGTGACGCGGTCGCCGGTGTGGAAGGAGACCAAGCTGGAGCCGTTCGTCCAGTTGATGGAGGAGGCCACGTTCCAGAGGTT
>JANMJO010000317.1:0-1728 GCA_031371425.1 Verrucomicrobiales bacterium
TATGCCCAGCGCGTGAGCCGCGACTGGCGGTTCTTCGCGCGGGGCAGGCGCTTCGACCAATGGCAGCCGATCCCCGAACCTCCGTTGGAAGACTGGATGCTCCTGCTCGATGCCGTGCAGCGCATGGTCACGCGCCGCCGCCTGACGCCGGATGATGAGGAGCGCCTGCGCCGCCGCATTCGTGAACGGTTTCCCGAGGCGAAGTTTTAACCGCCGCAACTCCGACCGGGCAGTTGCAACCGCCGCTCGCCGTCCATCCCGGAAAATATTTAATTGCCCGGCCCGCACCGCGCGATGACAATCAACGCATGACACACCACCGTCTCAACTCGGTTCTCCTTCTCGCTCTCGCCCTCGCACTCATCGCGCTGCCCGGCTGCGCCGCCGTGAAAGCCGCGCCGCCGCGCGGATTCACTGCGCTGTGGAACGGCAAGGACCTCGCCGGCTGGTGGGGCGCGAGCACCGAAGACCCCCGCAAATACATCGCGCTACAACCAGAGGAATTTCAGAAGAAGCACGACGCCTCGCTCGCCGACATCCGCCGTCACTGGCGCGTGGAGAGCGGCGAGTTGGTCAGCGCAGGCAAGGGGTTGTTCCTCACGAGCGACAGATTCTACGGCGATTTCGAGTTGGTGCTGGATTACAAGACCGTTCCGCTCGCGGACAGCGGCATCTATCTGCGCGGCTGTCCGCAGGTGCAGATATGGGACAGCACCGAGCAGGCGAAGTTCGCGTTGGGCGCGGATAAAGGTTCTGGTGGACTCTGGAACAATAGCCCCGGCGCGCCCGGCAAAAATCCGCTCGTGAAGGCCGACAAACCTTTCGGTGTCTGGAATCATCTCCGCATCGTCATGGCAGGCTCGCGTGTCTGGGTCTGGCTCAACGGCAAGGCGACGGCGGACGGCGCGGTGTTGGAGAATTATTTCAACCGCAGTTTGCCCGTGCCGGCGCGTGGCCCGATCCAGTTGCAGACGCACGGCGGCGAAATTCGCTGGCGCAATATTTTCATTCGCGAACTCGGCAGCGACGAGGCTAATCAACTCCTGCGCGGTGCGGACGGCGCGGGATTCAAGCCCGCCTTCAACGGCAAAGACTTCGCTGGCTGGGCCGGGCCGGTGGATAATTACGAGGTGCGCGATGGCTCGATCGTCTGCCAGGCGGGGAAAGGCGGCACGATTTTCACGCAAGCCGAATTCACAAACTTTGTCGCACGCGTTGAGTTCAAGCTCCCGCCCGGCGGCAACAACGGCTTGGCCATCCGCTATCCCGGCAACGGCGACACCGCTTACCTCGGCATGTGCGAATGTCAGGTGCTTGACGACAATTACGAGCAGGCCACGGGCAATAAGATTGACCCGCGCCAAGCGCACGGCTCCGCCTACGGCATGGTCGCCGCCGCGCGTGGCTATCAACATCCCATCGGCGAATGGAACTACGAGGAGGTCAGCGTCCGGGGTTCGACAATCAAGGTCGAGCTGAACGGCACCGTGATTCTCGACGCGGACTTGAGCAAGGTCACCGAATTCGCCGGCGGTCATGCGCATCCCGGCAAGGACCGCGCGAGCGGCCACTTCGGTTTCGCCGGCCACGATGACCCCGTGATGTTCCGCAATATTTCCATCAAGCCGCTGGATTGAAGAATCATTCCGTGGCGTGAGACCCTTTGGATTCAACCCATGAAAAAATCCACCACGATGCTGCTGATGATCGCGGTGCTCTGCGCGGCGG
>JANMJO010000009.1:0-26064 GCA_031371425.1 Verrucomicrobiales bacterium
CACGAGCTTGCGGAAATTCTCCTCGCCCCAGTTCTTGTGGTAATGTCCGCCGGTGAAACCGAAGCCGCGCCCGCCGTTAGCGCGTTCTGTCGCCCACGCGACGTGCTGGGGTTCGCCGCGCTTCACGGCGTCGCGCACGGCGGGGTTGCCGCTGTGCGGGCCGTCGGGGCGTTCCATCGTTCTCTCGGGCGCAATCGCGCTGAGAATCGGCGTCACCCCCTTCATGCCTTCGCGGAAACGCATGTGAAAATACCATTCATCATCCATGCTGAATGCCTGCACGCCGCGCGTAATGGGATGTTTCGGAAACGACTTAAAATCCGCGTCCCAATGGGGATTCACCGACCAGTGGATTTCAAACGCGCCGCCGATCCAGTCGAGAAATTCCGCCTGGCCCTTTTCCTTCGTCGGCTCGCAGCCGTAATGGATGCACGCCAGCCCGACGCCCTTGTCCAGGAGCGTGCCCAAGGTCGCGAGCCGGTTCGTCTGCAGGAACGGATGCCCGCCGCCGCCATCGCTGTAAATGACCACCGCCGCCGCGCCGTCGAAGACGCGCACATCTTCCGGCCAGCCGTTCGTGCACACCACGGAAGTCACGCCCGGCACGCCGGCCAGGCACGACTGGAGCAACAGGCAGCCTGCGCGATGCTCGTGTTCTCCGGGCCCATGGCTCGGCGTGCCGGCGAGGAAGACGATTTTTTTATTGGCGGCGCACCCGGAAATCGTGGTGGCAGCCAGCAACAGGAGCATTAATTTATTCATATTGAACCTTTGGTTTGCAGACAAAATTCATTTCAGCACGCGGCGCAAAAACTTCAGCCCATTCACCGCAATCGTCTCGCGGCTCGGCTCGATCTGCCGCCAGATGGCCGCCGCGCGGGCGATGACCTTCACATCCGGCGTGAATGATTCAATCACCACATCGCCGTCATAACGGATCGCCCGGAGCGCCGCCGCGATGCCCGGCCAGTCCGTGTGGTCGCCGCCCGGCGTGCCGCGGTCGCTGCCGCAGGCGTGCAAGTGGCCGAGATGTTTCCCCGCCCTGCGGATCGCCGCAGGCAATGACTTCTCCTCGATGTTCATGTGGAACGTGTCGAGGTGAAGCTGCAACGCGGGACTCCCCACTTCCGCCAGCAATGCCAGGCCCTGATCCACGGTGTTGAGAAAGTCCGTCTCAAACCGGTTCAGCGGTTCGATGAATATTTTTTTTCCGCGCACCTCGGCATAGCGGACGATCTGGCGGAGGTTTTTGACGACGGTTGCCCGCTGTTGCCGGCGCTCGCGCGGCGGCACTGCGTCCGCGCGGCCCGTGGCGGAATACATCGGCCCGGCCACGCCCGGGGCAGCGAGTACCCCCGCCATGTCCACCAGCGCGCAGACATAATCCACGGTGGCGGACTGCTGCGCCCGCGTGCCGCGCAAATCACGACCCGGTGGAAAACACGCGCAGACCGGCCCGGCTCGCAGACCGTGCCGCTCCAGTTCGCGCCGCACATGCGCCGGGCGGATGCCTTGCGGCTGCTCGACTGCGATCTCCACGCAGTCGAACCCCCAGCGCGCGAACTGCGCAAAGCGCCGCGTGTCCGCATCCGTGAAAGGAGAAACGAAAAGAAAAGTGTTGATGCCAATCCGCACGCCCCGGAGCGTAGGCGGCTTCCTGATTGTGTCAAAATAAAATCCCGGTGGAAGCCGCGCGTGGACCTTGTGTTTGGAGTTCCGCCTTCAGGCGGCCCGCAGGAGTTTCCCGCCGCACCGCCTGAAGGCGGAACTCCGAACCAGAGCCAGCCACACCCGCCGCGACCAGCCCGGCGGAAAAAATGTTGTCTTGGCGGGCTGAAGGTTTAGCTTGGTCGCGCAACAGGATGAAAACATTCGCGCAACTCGGCTTTCCCGGACGCCTCATCGCAGTCGAGGGACTCGATGGCTCGGGCAAGTCCACGCAAATCTATCTGCTCAAACGCTGGCTCGAGGCCGAGGGCATCAAGGTCTATTTCAGCGAATGGAATTCCTCCGAGCTGGTCAAGTCCGCCACGAGCAAAGGCAAGAAGCGCGAACTGCTCACGCCCACCACCTTCAGCCTCATTCACGCCACGGACTTCGCAGACCGCTATGAGCGTCACCTGCTGCCGTTGCTGCGCGCCGGCTACGTCGTGCTGTGCGACCGCTACATTTTCACCGCGTTCGCACGCGACGTGACGCGCGGTTGCCCGCCCGATTGGGTGCGCGGAATTTATAGCTTCGCCGCGCTGCCGGACCTCACCTTCTTTTTCAAGGCGGACTTGGAAGTCTCGCTGAACCGCATCCTCGACGGCCGGCCGAAATTGAAATTCTTTGAAGCCGGAATGGACCTCCGGCTCTCGCCCGACCCCTACGAAAGCTTCCGCATTTTTCAGGGCCGCATCCTCGAGCGATACCTCGGCATGAGCAAGGAATTCAACTTCACGCTCATGGACGCCAACCAGCGCATCGAAACTCAGCAGTCGTTGGTGCGCAAAATCGTCAGCGAACGGATTGACTTGGATGAGTTCCGCCGCCGCAGCCCGCTGCCCTTGCCGCCGCCGGTGTTGTCAATCTCCGCCGCCGGCATGGAGGAGGATTCCGCCGCATGAAAACCACCACGCGCCAACCCGCCGCCGTGCCGTCCGTCAGCACGCGCCGCTTCTTCGGCCACGGCATCCCCGGCGTCAAGCTCGACGACCTCGCCGGCAAACTCATCGTCGTCGAAGGCGCGGATGGCTCGGGCCGTTCCTCCCAGATCGCCGCGCTCGTGGACTGGCTTGAAACCCTCGGCCACGCCACCGTGCAAGTCGGACTCAAACGCTCCACCCTCGTCAGCGAAGAACTGGAGAAGGCGCAGAACGGAAATATTTTGAGCCGCACCACGCTCTCACTGTTCTACGCCACCGACTTCGCCGACCAGTTGGAGAACACCATCCTGCCCGCGTTGCGCGCCGGATTCATCGTGCTGGCCGACCGTTATATTTACACCCTCATGGCGCGCGACCTCGTGCGCGGCATGGACGCGGCATGGCTGAAAAATCTCTACGGCATGGCCCTCAAACCCGACGCCGTCTTCTACCTCGAAGTCCCGCCCGAGGAACTCGTCCAGCGCAACCTCTCCAAGAACGCCACGCTCGATTACTGGGAAAGCGGCATGGACCTCGGCCTCTCCCGCGATGTGTTCGATAGCTTCCTCAAATACCAGACCGCCATGCAGGCGTCGTTCCGGCGGCTGCAACGCAACTACGGTTTCACCATCGTCAACGGCAGCCGCCCCGTGGATATCGTGACCAACTCACTCCAAAAGAAAATCACCGCCGTGCTCGCGGCCAAGTGAAACGCGAGGATGGAGGATTGAAGATGGAAGACCGCAAAGCCACCGCCGCTCCACCCTCGTCCTCTCAAAAACGCGCCGTCATAGACATCGGCACGAACTCCGTGAAACTCCTCGTCGCCGCTGTCGCCGGCCACGACGTGCGCCCCCTCCACGAAGCCAGCAAACAGACCCGCCTCGGCAAAGGCTTCTACGAGACGCACCAGTTGCAAGCGGACGCCATCGCGCAAACCGCCGATGCCGTGAAAACTTTCGCCACCAGCGCAAGCGCGTTCGGCGCGGAAACCATCCGCGTCATCGCCACCAGCGCCGCTCGCGACGCGAAAAACCCACGCGACCTCACCGATGCCGTCGCGCACGCCTCCGGCCTCGCCATCGAGATCATCACCGGCGAACAGGAGGCCCACCTCGCATTTCGCGGCGTGACCAGCGATCCCGAACTTGCCGCTCACCCGCTGCTGTTGCTCGATGTCGGCGGCGGCAGCACCGAGTTCATACTCGGCCACGGCTCGCGGAAAGATTTCTGCCACAGCTTCCCGCTCGGCTCGGTGCGGCTGCTTGAAAAATTTCCCATCAGCGACCCGCCCGCGCCCGCCGAACTCGCCGCCTGCCGCGCATACCTGAAAGAGTTTCTCCGCCGCGAAGTCCGCCCCAAACTCGACGCCGAACTCCGCTACGAATTCAAATTCGACCGGGTGCGGCTCGTCGGCACAGGCGGCACGACGACGATTCTCGCGCGGATGGAAGCGCAGCTGGACGATTTCGACCGCGACCGCATCGAAGCCGTGCGCTTGAGCGCGGCGGGTGTTCGTGCGCACGTCGAGCGGCTGTGGAGTTTGCCGTTGGCCGAGCGCAAACAAGTTATCGGCCTGCCGTCCAAGCGCGCCGATGTGATCCTCACCGGCGCGGTGATTTACGAGACCGTGATGGAGGAACTCGGCTTCACCGAACTCCGCGTCAGCACCCGCGGCCTGCGATTTGCAGCGGTGATGCAGCCGTAGCCGCCGAACTCGCCTGGCTCCGATGAACCCGAGCGCCGCAGTCGGCATTTGCCCCACTTGCCCGCGCCATTTCCGCTTCGGAAGTCGGGATAAAAGCAGTCGCAACCAGAACCCTCACCCTGACCCTCTCCCATCCGATGGGAAGAGGGAACAGCCAAGAACACCTGCGAATCCTTGTGCCCAGTCGGTGCTGGCGGACGCGTCCGGCGGCGCAGCTTAAAAACAGACTGGCGTCATCAGCATCCGAATGCTCGAACTTACCAACTGCCGTCCGTCGGCTCTCCCTCTCCCGTCGGACGGGAGAGGGCCGGGGTGAGGGCCGCCGTTGCGCCGGTCACACTCCGCATTCGACGGACTTCCGCCGCCAGCGTAGATTCCCGCTGTGACTGAACTTCTCGTCAGCGGCATGACCTGCGGCAACTGCGCCCGCAAAGTCACCACCGCGCTGCAAGCCGTCCCCGGCGTCCACAGCATCGCGGTCAACCTCGAAGCCCGCCGCGCATCCATCCGTTGGAACGCAGAAGCCACGCCTGACACGGCAAAACTTTTCACCGCGCTCGCCGCCGCTGGCTACGACGCGACACTTGCCGGAACGGAATCCGACAACACCAGCCGCGCCGACTGGCAGCTCAACCTCTGGCTCGGCGGTGGCGTCACCGCCGCGCTCATGCTGGGCGAATGGGTTTTCGGCGTGGCGATGCAGCCGTGGTTTCAATGGCTCGCCTTCGCGCTGGCGAGCGCGGTGCAGGTCTGGTGCGGCGCGGAATTTTATCGCGGCGCGTGGCGGCAGCTCAAGGCCGGCAGCTCGAACATGGACACGCTCGTCGCGCTCGGCTCGACGACGGCGTTCGGCTTCAGCGCGTGGGCGTTGCTCTCCGGCCACGGCGGGCACGTCTATTTCATGGAGGCGGCGGGCATCATCACACTCGTCAGCACCGGCCACTGGCTGGAGGCGCGAGTCGGGGCGAAGGCGAGCAACGCATTGAAATCCCTGCTGCAACTCGCGCCACCGACGGCGAGGCGAATAAATTCATCTTGTAGCAGCCGACGTGAGGAGGCTCAAATATTGTCTTCCGGTTTTATTCAGAGCCTCCTTACGTCGGCTGCTACAAGCGAAGAGGATGTTGCCGTCACCGACCTCCGGCCTGGCGATCTCGTCGCGCTGCGCCCCGGCGACCGCGTGCCGGTGGATGGCATCGTGGTTGAAGGCGATTCCGCCGTGGAGGAGGCCATGCTCACCGGCGAATCCGTGCCGGTGGATAAAAAGATTGGCAGCGAGCTTTTCGCCGGCACGGTGAATCTGAACGGCCGGCTTGTCATGCGCGTGACGGCCACGGGCGAGGCGACCGCGCTCGCGAATATTATCGCCGCCGTGCAGCGCGCACAGACGAGCCGCGCCAACATCCAGCGGCTCGGCGACCGCGTGAGCAATGTGTTCGTGCCGGTGGTGGTGGTCATCGCGGTGGCGGCGGCGGTGGGGTGGGGGTTCGCGCCGGAATCAGCCAGCCAAGTTCACGCCTGGCTCGCGCCGTTTCTGTGGCCTGCGCATGTGCCGGCGGGCGCGGCGGCGGCGTTCATCATTGCGGCGGCGGTGTTGATTGTGGCGTGTCCGTGCGCGATGGGCTTGGCCACGCCGGCGGCGATCATGGCGGCGGCGAACGCGGCGGCGCGGCGCGGCATTCTCATCCGCGATGGTGTGGCGCTGGAGAAGGCGGGGAATGTGACGGCGGTGATTTTCGACAAGACGGGAACGCTGACGGCGGGTAAGCCGGCGGTGGCGGCGGTCTGGAATGCAGAAGGAAGAATGAAAAATGAAGAAAATATTGCGGCGGCGCTTGCTCGCAGTTCGACGCATCCGATCAGCCAGGCCGTAGCCGCGTCTTGTCAAAGCGCGGATCGCGTTCTCACAAACGCGGCTACACTGGAAGATTGGCGAGAAATTCGCGGCAGCGGCGTGGAGGCGAAAATTTTAAATTCTGAATTTCAAATTTCGAATTCAGCAATTGTGCGGCTTGGTTCGCTGCGGTGGCTGGGCGAGTGCGGCGTGGATTTGGCGGCGGGAGAAAAATTTATCGCCGAGTGGTCGGCGCAGGGGGCGACGGTTGTGGGGCTGGCGGTGGAAAAGGATTTGACCGCGCTGTTCGCGGTGAAGGACACGCTGAAGCCGGGCGCGGCGCAGGTCGTGGAGCAGTTGCAGCGGCAGGGGTTGAAAACTTTTCTGCTCACGGGCGACAACGCGCTCACGGCGGCGGGCATCGCGCAGTCGGTGGGCATTGCGGCGGAGAATGTTTTTGCCGAGGTCAGGCCGGAGCAGAAGGCGGAGTTCGTGAAAAAATTGCAGGCGCGTGGCGAGCGGGTGGCGTTCGTGGGCGATGGCATCAATGACGCGCCGGCGCTGACGCAGGCGGACTTGGGCATCGCGGTGAGCCGGGCGAGCGATGTGGCTCGCGAGGCGGCGGATATTATCCTGCTGCGCTCGGAGATTGGGGCGGTGCCGGAGGCGTTGGGGTTGGCGCGGGCGGCGTTGCGGACGATCCGGCAGAATTTGTTTTGGGCGTTCTTCTACAACGCGGCGGCGGTGCCGTTGGCGGCGCTGGGTTTCATGAGTCCGATCCTGTGCGCGGCGGCGATGGGTTTATCGGACTTGGTCGTGATCGGGAACGCGCTGCGGCTGGCGAGGTGGAGGAAGTTTTAATCTGGCCGCAAGGCTTGTGGAAAATCCATCGCGCCGTGTTTGATGCGGAGAATTTCCAACCGCAGTCCATTGAAACGATAAAAGATCAGATAGTTCTCAAAATCATCCACGCGCCACGAGCGGATGTTTTTCAGGTCACGCCCGTGAAATTTTCGCAGCCGGCCCTTGAACGGCTGCAGTGCCAAACCCGCAACCGTAAGATCAATCGCCTCCAGGAAATGGGCGGCGGCGGCGGGATGGTGTTCCAAGATGCGCTGGAAATAACCGAAGGCGTCCAGCTCGGCGTCGTGCCGGACAAAAATTTCAATCCGATTCACGCGGCGAGGGCGCGCCGACCGTTGCGGGTGGCGAGCGCGGCAAAGTGGCCGGGCTGGTATTTCTTCAGTGGACTGCGGAGCGCGTGGCGCAACGCCGCTTCCAGCCGCGGGTGGTTGTCTTCCTGCTCGACCAGTTCATACACCCGCAAGGCCTCGCGGACGACCTCGTCTTTGGAGAGATAGCCGCCGCCCTTCATCTTTTGGCCGACGAATTTTTCCTGATGCGGCGTGAGCAAAACTTTCATGGCTGAAAGCTAAACGGCGATCCTGACGGTGTCAAAAAGTTTCAAGAACGCGGGCTCAAAACCTCCATTCCTCGGTGAACTCGGGGTCTGCACCAACACGGCGGTGCTGGGTTTGCCGGACTTGATCGAGAACGCGCGGCGGCTGGCGAAGCAAAGGCTGACGCGAATGGGGGAAGGCGTGCCGCCGTCCCTTCCCAAGATCACGGCTTCGGCTCGGGGACGGGCGGTTGGCCTTGGCCGGGGGGCTTGGATTGCTTGGGCTTCATGAGTTCATCGAAGCGGGCGATTTGTCCGGGGGTGAGGGTGGCGCGCATTTTCTCGCGGGAGGTTTTCATTTCTTCGCGGAGTTCGGGGGAGATTTTTTCCCAGATTTCTTTGGAGCGCTTCTGGCTTTCGTTGAGGATTTTTTCAAGCTGCTGGTGCTGGTCGGGTGTAAGATTGAGGTCGCGGTCGAGGCGTTCCAGGAATTCTCTGCCTTGTCCGCGGCCGGGGGGTCTGGACATGAAGGGCATTCCGAGTTTGTCGGTGTCGCGGTTGGTGATGGCGGGTGTGTTGGTGACGGCGGGCGGGTGGAATTTTCCGAACGGTTCACGCAGGAAGTTGTGGTGGCTACGGAACGGGCCTCGGAGATTCACGCCGGTCACTAGGGCGCCGGTGAAGACTCCGGCGGTGAAGATGGCGAGGGTGGCGAGGATGACCTTCCAGATTTTCACAGGAGTTCTTCGAACGAATCAGTGAAGTCGGCGTCTTCGCTGGCGGGGTTGTTCAGGTCGGTCATTTCATTGACGTCCACGGCGGCGAGCAGCGTTTCCTGGAAGTCCTGAGAAAGTTCTGCGCTGGCTGCGGTGACGGAAGGCGTTTCGGTGGTGGGTAGGTAGGTCGTGCCGATGCAGAGCAGCAAGGCGATGGCGGAGGTGGCGATGGCGGAGCGGAAGAGGGCTTGCGCCCAGAAGCCGAGTGTGTCGGCCTTGGGGCTGCGGGCGAGGTGCGCCATGATGCGTTTCTCGAAGGCGTATGGGACGTGGTCGCTGGGCGGGTTGCGGCGCGCGGCGGCGATGAGCTTTTGGTTGAGTTGGTCCAGTTTCATGGTCTCTACAGGGTGTTTGACGTGTGTGAGTGGGGTGGGGTTACAGATACTTGTCCTTGGCGATTTTGGCGAGGAGCTTGCGCATTTCGGCGCGGGCGCGGAAGGCGCGGACTTTCACGAGGGGCACGGACCAGCCTGTGATTTTGGAGATGTCTTTGACGGAGCGGTCTTCGATTTCGAGCAGGGTGATGATGAGGCGGTTCGCGGGGGAAAGTTGTTCGAGCAGGCGGTCAATGAGTTGCTTGGCGCCGGCGGCGTCTTCACTGGCTGCGGACGGGTCGGCGACGAAGCGGTCGAGCCATTCGGTTTCGGGGGCGCTGAGTTCGGTGAAGGAGGTTTCGCGGTTGCGTTTGTGGCTGCGGAGAAAATCGTAGCAGGTGCGGACGGTGAGGCGCATGAGCCAGTGTTCGAAGGGGGCTTCGCCGCGGAAGCTGGAGAGTTTCTGGAAGGATTTGAGCCAGACTTCCTGGGTGATGTCTTCGATCTCGCTTTCGCGGCGGGCGTAGCGGCGGGCGGTGGCGAAGACGCGGGGGAGGTATTTCTGGACCAACGGCTCGAAGCTGGCGGCATCGCCCTTGAGGACGGCGGCGATGAGTTCGGCGTCAGACTTTTCCATGGTGGTCACTATGCCCAACTTTTGGGGGCAAAGTCAAAAGGTGCGACCGGTGGGATTATTTTGTGACGGCAGGATGCGTCGCGGGCGCATTGGTTGTGGCTGGGGCTGGCATCTGGTGGGCTTCGAGGTAATTGAGCTGGGTCTGCTCCTGAGGGGTGAGGATGCCGGACATTTTTTTTGCGCGGAGGTCGGCGAGTTTTGCGCGGAGGCGGACGCGGCGTTCGGGAATGGGCATCTTGCGGGTGTCCTCGGCGGGTGTGGCGTGGACGGTGCGCTTGGTGTGGTTGGTGCCAGCGCGTTCGGTGCGCCAGGCTTCGATTGCGGCGCGGCGTTCGGCGTTGGTGGGTTTGTTGGTGGCTGTGAAATGGTTGGTGGAGATGGGGCGGGCGGGTGGGAGGTTGGTTTCGGCGGCGCGAAGGGTGGGTTGCGCGGCCAGCAGCAGGAGGGCGGCGACGAGGGTGTGGCGGATGGGGTTCTTGTTCATAAAGCGGGCTGGTGCAGGGGGTGGAGGGAGAGTGCGGGCTGGGGTGGCGGTTGTTGGGCAGCCGTTCAAGGCTTGGGGATGCCAAAAAGCTGTTCGAAGTCGGCGGAGAACTGGCTCATCTTCTCGGTGATTTTCTGGGGCTGGTCGAGCAGCGTGGACATCATCTGCTCGGCGGTCTCCGGCTTGTAGCGCACCAGCTCGGCGGAAGCCATAATCAGGAGCAGGTTGTTGTTGATGTCATGGCGCAAGGTGGCGAGCTTCGCGTTCAAATCCGCGATCTGCTCGGCGGTCAGGGTGACGGGCTGCTGGGGCAAGGCCATGCCTGACGATGCGCCAATCTGGGTGCGGGCGCAAGCAGGTTTGCGGGTGGCGACGCAGCTTTTCACCTGCTTTTGCCGATTGACACCTGCGGCGCGCAAAAATATCCTGACCGCTCGACTCCATCGAACCAGTCGGGCTTTGTCCGGCCGGATTCCGAGTCGCCGAGAGGATGTGACTTAATTTGACAGAGATTAAACTGAAAAAAGGCGAGCCAGTGGAAAAAGCCCTGCGCCGCCTCAAGAAGAAGATTGACCGCGAAGGAACGCTCAAGACCGTGCGCGCCAAGCGGACTTTCGAGAAGCCCAGCGAACGCAAACGCCGCAAGATGAAAGTGGCCCGTTTCTCGGCCATGCTCAGCGCCCGTTACGCCGACCTGTAATCATTCGAAAATCGGCCGGGCGCGGTGAACGGTTCACTGCGTCCGGCATTTTATGTATTCACTCTCCACCTGCTGGAATTCCCACCGCCACACCGACGGCCGGGAAATGCTGCGTGAAATCCGCGACCTCGGCTTTGAATACGCCGAGCTTTCCCACGGCACACGCATCAGCCTCATCCCCGGCATCGTGGACGCCTACGACGCTGGCGAGATGAAATTCTCCAGCCTCCACAACTTCTGCCCACTGCCGATGGGCGTCACTTTCTCCGCACCGAACCTCTACAAATTCACAGCCGACCGCGAACGCGAACGCGAACTCGCCATCCGCTACACGCTCAAGACCATCGAATTCGCCGCTCGCCTCAAAGCCCCCGTCGTCGTCCTCCACCTCGGCAGCGTCGAGATGCGCGACTACACCGACCGCCTTCTAGAAATGCTCAGCCGCGACGAAGGCGAATCCTCCAAATACGAAAACCTCTGCACCGAACTCATCGAAAAACGCGAGCGGCGCAAAGGCAAGGCCATCGCCCACCTCTACGACACCCTCCGCAGAATCATCCCCGAAGCCGAACGCCGCGGCATCAAGCTCGGCTGCGAAAACCGCGAAGCCCTCGAGGAGCTGCCCATCGAGACCGATTTTCACGCCTTGTTCCGCGACCTGCCCAGCCCCGCGCTCGCCTACTGGCACGACACCGGCCACGCGCAGATCAAGGACAACCTCGGCTTCATCAAACACGCCGCCCACCTCGCCTCGCTCCGCGACAAACTCTTCGGCCTCCACATCCACGACGTGCAATTCCCTGGCCGCGACCACTGCACGCCCGGCACGGGCGTGATTGATTTCGCCGCACTCAAGCCCTTCGTCCAGCCCGGCCACGTCAAGGTCTTCGAGTTCAACCCCCACATGACTGTCGAAGATCTCAAAGCCGGCGTCGCCCACATCAAAAACCTCTGGGGCGAAGACTGAGCCACAGATGAAACACGGATTGAACACCGATTCTGCTTCACAATCCGTGTTTCATCCGTGTTCAATCAGTGGCGAATGATGCGCGCCACCGCCACCTCCATCGTCTGCCGCTTGCAGGACGCCGGGTTCGCCGCGTTCCTCGTCGGCGGTTGCGTGCGCGACACCCTGCTCGGCCGCGCGCCCGGCGATTTCGACATCGCCACCAACGCGCTGCCCGACGCCGTGGAAAAACTTTTTCCGAAAACTGTCGCTGTCGGCAGGCAGTTCGGCGTCATGGTCGTCGTCGAAGGCGGCCAGCAATTCCAAGTCGCCACCTTCCGCGCCGAGTCCGACTACACCGATGGCCGCCACCCCAGCACCGTTGCGTTCGGCGACCCGCGCGCCGACGCGCAGCGCCGCGATTTCACCGTCAACGGACTTTTCTTCGACCCCATCGCCGACGAACTGCACGACTGGGTCGGCGGCGAAAAGGATTTGCGCGCGAAAATCATCCGCACCATCGGCGCGCCGGAAGAACGCTTTGGCGAAGACCATCTGCGGATGCTCCGCGCCGTGCGCTTCGCCGCGCAGCTCGGCTTCGAGATCGAGCCGCAAACCTTCGCCGCCGTCCAGACTCTCGCGCCCAAGATCAAACTCATCAGCGCCGAACGCATCCGCGATGAACTCATCAAACTCTTCGCGCCGCGGTTTGGAGTCCCGCCTCCCGGCGCCATGGGGGCCGCCGGGACCACGCCCCCTTACGGCGGAACTCCAAACCATTCACCCGCCGCTCGCGGGCTGGTCTTGCTGCGCGATAGCGGCCTGCTGGAACACATTCTGCCGGAGCTGGCCGCCACCGTGACGTGCGAGCAATCGCCGGACTACCACCCGGAAGGCAGCGTCTTCGAGCATCTCCGGCTGATGCTGGACAAGATGCCCGCCGAAGCGGATGAGTCGTTGCCGTGGACCGTGCTGATGCACGACATCGCGAAGCCGATCACAGCCGAGCGCGATGCGGAGACAGGCAGCATCCATTTTTACGCGCACGAAAAGATTGGCGCGGACATGGCGGAGAAAATCCTGGAGCGGCTGCGGTTTCCGAGGAAGCAGATTGAGACCATCGCCGCCTGCGTGCTCCACCACATGCAGTTCAAAGACGCGCCGCAGATGCGCAAGTCCACGCTGCGCCGCCTGCTGCTGCGCGAGACGTTTCCGCTGGAGTTGGAGCTGCACCGGCTGGACTGCCTCGGCTCGCACGGCCGGCTGGAAGTGCATGACTTCCTGAAACAGCAGGCCGAGGAGTTGAAAAGCCAGCCCTCCATCCGCCCGCCGCTGCTGATGGGCGCGGATTTGATCGCGCTCGGCATGAAGCCCGGCGAGGCGATGGGCCGGCTGCTCGCCGAGCTGCGCGAAAAACAGCTCGCGGACGAATTGACCAGCGCCGAAGCCGCCCGCGACTGGGCGCGGCAGAAGATTGACGGCCTTTCTTGATTTTGACACTCCCTGTCCGGCTTGTGGACAGCCGCCGGGTGGCAAACCAGTCCGTGTCCGCCGCGTCACCCGCCGTTCCACGGCCAACTGCACGCAAATCTCCACAAAAACCGCTCTGTCCAGAAGTCCGCCGTCAGTGACCCGGCTTGTGAATAACTCGTCCGTGTAATTTCCCCTTCCCGCAGGCAAAAGGCACAAACTATGCGAACCAACTTGCCGTATGAACCCCCTCCCCTCCGACTCACCGTTGTCTCGTGGCGACATTCTGGTCATGCTCGATGGCTTGCCAGTCGGTTTGCCCACAGGTCGCCGCTCACTGCCCGCCATCCGGTCGTTTCTTGAAACGCTCGCCATGGAGCACCAGCGCATCCTGTGTTCGATCACCGTGGACGGTCATCCGACCGACCTCGCCAAACTCTCCGCCATCCCCGCCGACTTCGCCCGCGTGGAGGGCGAGAGCATCGAGCTGGACGACATGCCGCTGCAACTCCTCAAGACCGCCCGGCAACAAACCGCCACCGCTCGCAGTCATGTGGAATCCGCCGTCTCACTCGTGCTCATCAACGACGGCCAGATCGCGCGCGAATTCTGGTGGGATCTCGTCCGCGAACTCAAGGAGCCGCTGCTCACCCTGAGCCTGTTGCCGGAAGACGCCTGCGGCCCGGTCAACGGCGGCGTCTCGCTCAAGCAGCTCCGCAAATGGCAGCTCCAGCAACTCGCCACCATCATCAAGAGCGTGGATGAAGCCTGCTGGTCGGACGATACCTTTGCGCTGTCCAACGCGCTCGAACACCGCGCCCTGCCGTGGCTGGAAAAACTGCACGAGCTCATCTGTCTTTGGGATGAAACCATCTCCGCCGGTGCGCGCCTTGCCGTCGGGCATTAACCCGCACTCCAAAATGGAAAGCAAACGCGCGGGTAAGTTTTTGGTAGCACCCGCCTCTGGCGGGTGATTTTTGGCGTCGCGCCGAAAATCTCGTCCGCAAAATTTCCCCCACCTCCAAAATTTTGATGGGTGTGTTGAAAGTGCAGGCGGTACGCGTGCGCTCCCATTCTTATTTCGGAATCCGGCATTAACCCAGCCTCCGAAGTGGCGACGGTCATTCTGGTGGGTAGCACAGGCGACCCGTTTCAATCAGCAGTCCCTTGTGCCAATCACTCCGCGCGGACTCGGTAAAATCTCTGGCTGCTGATATTATTGGTGTCGCTCAGGGTGAGGCTGCCTCCGGTGCCGGCTGCGATTGGGGCGACGCCCGTCCAGTTGGAGAAACTCAATGAGGTCTCGTATTCGAGGACGTAGTTGACCCCTAGGATGGAATTAATCGTGATCCGAGTCGTTGTCCCCGGCGCAATCGCGGTGATGATGGGAGACACGATGATGTGGTTGGCCAGCCCCGCCGTGGGGGTGGAGGCGAGCCAGTTGATGGGGTCGTTGGCGTAACGGATCGAACTCTGGCGCTGAATGGAGCGACCAGATCCCGCCGCGTTGGCCGGCCAGCCGTTGGTGGTCTGATAAGTCACTTTTTCGACCAGCACGAATGGGACAAAGCCAGCATCGGGATGGGGCGGGAGCTGGATGGTGTCGGGTTTTTCCAGCACCACGGTGTCGGAAACATTGCCCAGATTGCGGCTGTAGGGGCCAAAGACAGGGATGTTGGTCGCGACGCTGTAGGTGGAGCGGAAGGCGGCGAGCTGAACGAGGTTGGTCTTGGGGTTGAAGCTCACGACGAGCACCCGGCCGGTCGCGGTCAGGCTGGTGTTCGTGGGGAACGTGAAATCCACCGCGCCGCTCAAACGCCAGCGATTGGTCGGATATACCGTGTCGTAAAGGTGGAGCGTGCCGTTTGTCACGCTGGCGAGTTCGATGAATTCGTCAAGGGTGTTGTCGTTGGTCACGCCGCCGCTGACGACGGGCGGAGGGTAGTAGAGTATTTCGCTGATGATCACCGGGCCGATGAGGGGATAACTATTGGTGAGGCCGACGCCGCTGCGGAACTGCGTGATGGTCGCGGGAGAATCGTTTCCGAAGGTGCGGGCCGCCATGGGCACGAAGTCCGTGCCGCCGTTGCTTTTCACATGGCGACCGAAGGAGACGCCGTTTTCCGACCCGCCGAAATTCTTCGAGGTGCGATAGCCGGTGAGGGTGCCGTTGCTCACCCCTTCCGTCAGCACCGCGAAGTCGCCGTGGGCGGAGTTGAAGGTGAACTCCGGCATGCTGCCGCTGCCGGAACGGTTGAAACCGGGTGTTGCGGAAACGGCGGTGGACTGGTTCTGTTCGTAAAATACCTTGTAGCCTCTGGCGGCAATGACGGTGCCGGCGGGAATCTGGAACTTGAGCGGGAACTCCTCGGCGTTGCTGATCCACCAATAGCTGATGTCCACGGGCGACGCGGTGGAGTTGTAAAGTTCGATGGCGTCTTCCAGCGGCAGGTCCGTGTGGGCGAGCACCTCGTTGATGACAATATTGGTCAGCGGCTTGAAATAGTTCGCCGCGCCGGGCGTCATGAGATTAGTGCCTGCAAAGTAAAACAGGCCGCTGCCGCCGTCTGGCAGCCGACCCTGCGAGACATCCACCGTCTGCGGCCCGAAAGCGACGCGGTCGATGATCGTCGTCCGGTTCGCCTGATACACCGAGAGCGTCTCGCCCAAAGCGCTGCTGATTTTAAATTCCAAGTGGTTGCCAAGATTCGTGGTGCTGTCACACCAAAAACGGACGAACCCGCCGGGACTGATGTAGGTATTGGTGATGATGGCCGCCGTGGTGACCGAGTTGGTCATATCACTGACGACCAGTCCGCCCAGAACGACGATGCCGTTCGTCCCGGGGTTGTAGAGTTCCAGCCAGTCGAAGGTTGCTCCCGCCGAATTGGTGCCAAGCCATTCGTTAATCCGCAACGCGGCGTTCGTGCCAAACGCAGACGCCGCCACTGCGGCATTTGTCGCCAAGGGAGTAGGCGTTCCTAGTTTCCAGCCGCCGGTGCCGTCGGGCGAGCGGTTGATCACCATGTCTTTGATCTGCGGACCGAACTGGACGTGATCCTTCTGCACGCCGCTTTGATAAAGAGCAACTTCCTCGCCGGAGGATTTGAGATTGAAATTTGTCGTGGCCAACCCCGTGTAGGTGGTCGAGGAGGACTCCAGCCACACCACCACGCGGCCTCTGGCCGGAATCAGCGTGCCGGACGGGAATTGATACTTCGCGGGAAGCGCCACATCGTCGGTCAGCGTCCAGGTGCTCAAATCCACCGCCGCCGAATTGGTGTTGTATAGCTCGATGTAGTCCGGCGAAGTGCCTCCCGGAGAAACCGCCGCGCCGCCGTTATCCGCGCAGAGTTCATTCAAAAAAACCTGCCCACGACTTGCCTGGCCACACAACAGCCATTGGACGATCACAACCAGGGTAATAAAAAATCGGAGACTCACAGAAGGATTGATGAACAGGTGTTGGGCGGATAATGGGTTTCTTCTTCGGAAGACAATACATTCTATTCCTTCCTATTCAAATTTTAATACGGCACCACACCGCGCAACTGCTCCCGCCACAAAACCGTGGTGACTTTCAAAATCAGCGACGCGAAGACCTTTTCCCCTTGTAACTCACCGGCCGCGCCGCCGCCTTCTCTTTCCCTGAACCATCCATGGACTGCTTCAACTCCCGGATCTGGTCGCGCAGATGCGCGGCCTGCTCGAACTTCAACTCCTCGGCGGCGGCGAGCATCTCCGCTTCGAGCTGGCGCAGGGTCTCGGTCACATCGAAGTTGCCGCCCGCGTCGTTGATGACCGCCGCGGCCTTGCTATCGGATTCGCGCGCGGACGACGCCAAGCTTTCCTCCACCGCGCGGACGACGCTGCGGGGCGTGATGCCGTGTTCCTTGTTGTAGGCAATCTGTCGCTCGCGCCGTCGCTCCGTGACGGCGAGAAATTTCTTGATGCTGTTCGTCATCACATCGGCGTAGAGGATGACCTCGCCGTTCAGATGCCTCGCCGCGCGCCCCGCCGTCTGGATCAAGCTGGTCTCGCTGCGGAGAAATCCTTCCTTGTCCGCGTCCAGAATTGCCACGAGCGAAACTTCCGGCAAGTCGAGACCCTCGCGCAGCAGGTTGATGCCGACAAGCACGGTGAACTCGCCTTTGCGCAGCGAGCGCAAAATCTCCACGCGCTCGATCGCGTCAATGTCGCTGTGCAGGTATTGCACGCGGATGCCGATGTTGCGTAGGTAGTCGGTCAACTCCTCGGCGGTGCGCTTGGTGAGCGTGGTGACGAGCACGCGCTCGTTGGCGTCGGCGCGCTTGCGGGCTTCCTCGATGAGGTCGTCAATCTGTCCCTTGAGCGGTTTGAGTGTGACCTTCGGATCAATGAGTCCCGTCGGACGCACCACGAGTTCCGCCACGCCGGGTTGCTCTAAAGTAGGGCAGGCGTCTCGCCTGCCCAGCGAGCGCGACAGCGCGGGCGAATTTTCGCTCAAGCGATTTTCAGCCGATGGCTGCGCCATCGGCTGGGCAGGCGAGACGCCTGCCCTACTTTGGCCTGCGCTCGCCCGCGACCACGCGAGTTCGCGCGGTGCTGGCGTGGCGCTGGCGTAAATCGTCTGCCCTTGCATGGACTGGAATTCCATGAAGTTCATCGGGCGATTGTCCAGCGCGCTGGGCAGGCGGAAACCGTGATCCACCAGCACCGTCTTGCGCGAGCGGTCGCCCTCGAACATCCCGCCAATCTGCGAGACGGTCACGTGCGACTCGTCAATCACCAGCATGAAATCCTTCGGGAAGAAATCAAACAGCGTGTGCGGCTGCGAACCCGGCGCGCGGTTGGCGATGTGGCGGGAATAATTCTCGATGCCAGAGCAGAAGCCCATCTCCTCCATCATCTCCAAATCGTATTCGGTGCGCATCTTGATGCGCTGCGCTTCGAGCAGCTTGCCGCGCTGCTCGAACCACGCGATGCGTTCGCCAAGCTCCTCGCGGATGCGGAGGATGGCGCTCTTCAGCTTGTCGCTGGTGGTGACGAATTGCTTGGCCGGGAAAACCATCGTGGTCTGCGGCGCGTCCAGCTTCTTGCCCGTCAACGTCTCGAAGCGCGTGAGTCGCTCGATGGTGTCGCCGAAAAATTCCACGCGCAACCCGTCCTCGCGACCGGCGGGGCGGACTTCCACCGTGTCGCCGCGCACGCGGAAATTGCCGCGCTCGAAAGCGATATCGTTGCGCGAGTATTGCAGCTCCACGAAGCGCGACAGCAGTTGCTCGCGGGAAATCTCCTGCCCCACGCGCAGGCCGATGACCATCGCCTCGTAATCCTCCCGGTTGCCGATGCCGTAGATGCACGAGACGCTGGCGACCACGATCACATCGCGGCGCGAGAACAGCGAACTCATCGTGGAGAGCCGCAGCCGCTCGATCTCCTCGTTGATGGCGGAATCCTTCTCGATGAACGTGTCGGTGCGCGGGATGTAGGCTTCCGGCTGGTAATAATCGAAGTAGCTGACGAAGTATTCGACGGCGTTGTTGGGGAAGAAACTTTTGAACTCCGCGTAAAGCTGCGCCGCGAGCGTCTTGTTGTGCGAGATGACGAGCGTGGGCTTTTCCACATTGCGGATGACGTTGGCGACGGTGAAAGTTTTGCCCGAACCCGTGACGCCGAGGAGCGTCTGGTGCTGCGCGCCAGACACGATGCCCGCCGTCAGCTTCGCAATAGCTTGCGGCTGATCGCCGGCGGGTTCATAAGGCGCAACGAGGTCAAACATGGCGGCAAGGTTGGCAGCGGGCGTCGTCGGCGTCAACGTGGGGGCGGAGCAAAGAGTGTGACTGAAACTGCCGCGCAGCGGAGTCCCGCCCCGAGTTGGAGTTCAAGCTTTAGCTTGTTCCCGTCACACTGGCCGCCGCCCCGACACGCTAAAGCGTGAACTCCAACAATCTCTGCGCGGCACTTCCAATCACACCCCGGGGCAAATTTAGCCACAGCCCTGCCGTCGGGCCAATTGCTGCCACCGTGAAGCGGGGGATTCAGACTTCAGAAATTTTCCAACTGATAGACGTGCAGTTTGCGGTGCATGGTGCGGCGGCTCATGCCGAGCTTCTGCGCGGCGCGGGTGCGGTTGCCATCGCAATCCTTGAGGGCGCGGATGATGAGCTGTTTCTCCGCGTCCTTGACGGTGAGGTCGGATGAGGTGAGCGACCGTTGCGGCGCGGCGGGCGGGCCGGCGTTTTTCACGGACACCGGCAGGTCGCGGAGCGTGATGCGTTCGCCGTGCGCGAGCACGACGGCGTGTTCGACGGCGGTGCGCAGCTCGCGCACGTTGCCGGGCCACGCGTAATCGGTGAGCGACTGCATGGCGTCGGTGGTGAAATCTTTCACGGGCTTGCTGTTTTCCTTGGCGAACTCGCGCAGGAATGTTTGCGCGAGCAGCGGGATGTCTGCGGCGCGTTCCCGCAATGGCGGCATCACGATCTCGACCACGCGCAGGCGGAAGAACAGGTCTTCGCGGAACTTCCCGGCCTTGACGAGTTCCTCCAGGTTTTTGTTTGTGGCGGTGATGAGCCGCACGTCGGCGGTCTGGGTCTTGTTCGAGCCGACGCGTTCGAAGGTGCGTTCGCCGAGGAAGCGCAGGAGCTTAATCTGGAGGGTGGCGTCAATCTCGCCGATCTCGTCGAGGAAGAGTGTGCCGCCTTGCGCGAGTTCGAAGCGGCCGATGCGCCGTTCGTGCGCGCCGGTGAACGCGCCTTTTTCGTGCCCGAACAATTCGCTCTCCAGCAGCGTGGGCGCGAGCGCGGCGCAGTGGACGGTGACGAGCGGGGCTTTGGCGCGCGGGCTGAGGAGGTGAATGGCTTTGGCGATGAGTTCCTTGCCGGTGCCGCTTTCGCCGCGCAGCAGAACGGTGGCGCGGGTGGGCGCGACTTGCTTGACGACTTCCAGTACTTCGCCCATGACGGGGGCTTCGCCGATGATGTTTTCCATGCCGAACCGGGTATCGAGCTGCTGGCGGAGGGAGACGTTTTCGGTTTCGAGATTTTGCTGGCGCAGGGCGCGGGCGATGCGCATTTCCAGTTCGTCAATCTGCAACCGGCCTTTGGCGATGTAGTCGTCTGCGCCGCGTTTCATGGCGTCCACGGCAAGTTCTTCCGAGCCGTAGGCGGTCATGAGGATGCAGATGGGCGGCTTGGAAAGTGACTTGGCGCGGGCGATGAGCTTCATGCCGTCTTCGTTCGGCAGGCGGAAGTCGGTGAGCAAGACGTCGAAGTGTTCCTGTTCGAGCAGGCTCATGGCGGCGGAGGCGTCCTCGGCCACATAAACGTCGTAGCGTTCTTCGAGCGCGGCGCGCAGGCCTTCGCGGGTGGGTTTCTCGTCGTCAACAATCAGGAGAGTGGGTTTCATCTTTTGTGATCCGCGAATTACGCGAATGGACGCGAATGAATTTTAGGAGCGCGGGCTTCAGCCCGCTTCAACGTCCGCTGTGCGGTGGCGTTCGATGCGGTTTGAGCCGATCGATTTGCGTGCGTTGAAGCGGCGTGAACGCCGCGCTCCATTTCATTCGCGAAAATTCGCGTAATTGGCGGATGTAAATTGTCAGTCATGGGTTGGCGCGGCGAGCAGGCGGGTGCGGCGTTCGTGGAGTGGCAGCCAGATGCGGAAGGTGGTGCCGCGGCCGACGTGGCTTTCGAGTTCGATGCGTCCGCTGTGGGCGCGGACGATGCGTTGGACGATCATGAGGCCGAGGCCGGTGCCTTCCTTTTTGGTGGTGAAGAAGGGGTCGAAGATGCGGTTGATCTGTTCTTGCGGGATGCCGCCGCCGGTGTCGGTCACGCTCAACCACACGCCGTCGTTGCCTTGGCCGGTCTGGAGGGTGAGCGCGCCGTTTTTGGTCATGGCTTGCATGGCGTTCTTGATGAGGTTGACGAGCACTTGCTGGAGTTGGCCGGCGTCCACCGGCGCGGCGGGGAGTTGGCGGGCGAATTTGGTTTTCACGGTCACGCCTCGGTTGTGGAGTTCGGGTTGGAGGAGGTCGAGGGTTTTCTGCGCGACGTCGTTTAGGAAGACGGGCTTGAACTGGGGCGGCGTGGGGCGGATGGCTTGGAGGAATTGGGTGACGATGTAGTCGAGGCGGTTGATCTCGCCTTTGGCGACTTCGAGATAGCTTTCAAGTTTCGGGAGTGATGGGTGGCGGGTGGCGGGCGGTGTGGATTTTGCGCCACCTGCGCCGCGCGAGTCGTCGCCTTTGAGTTTCTTCAATTCGCGCTCCATGAGTTGGAGGTGGATGTGAATGGCGTTGAGCGGATTGCCGATCTCGTGGGCGACGCTGGCGGCGAGGAGGGTGAGGGCTTGGATGCGTTCGCTTTCGATGGCCTCGAAGGTTTTCTGCCGCGCCTCGGTGGCGTCGTGCAGGATGAGCGCCACGCCGGAGCTGCCGGCGGCGGCGCCATCGAGTGGGGCGGCGTAGAGGCGGAGGTAGCGCTGGCGGGGATAGGTGATTTCAAATTCGTGACGCACGGCGCCGGTGCCGCCGGCGGTGTCGTGGGCGAGGATTTTTTTCCAGTCGAGGTCGGGCAGGATTTCGGCGATGGGTTCGCCCTCGATGGCGGTGGTCTGCAAGCCGAGGAGTCTGGCAGCAGATTGGTTGGCGTAGAGGACGCGGGCTTTTTCGTCCACGACGAGGACGCCGTCTTCGATGACGTTGAAGAGGGTTTCGAGGAAGACGCGTTCGCGGGCGAGGCGCTGGACGACGGTTTGGAGGCCTTCGGTATCGAGGCGTCCGATGCGGCCGAGAACTTTGTCGAGGAAGCTGGAGGAGGATTTGGCCATGGGGGGGGGTTAAGGCAAAGGGCAAAAGGCAAAAGGCAAAGGGCAAAATGTGAATGGCAGAAAGTTTTGGTTCATAGTGGCTGGTTTTTTTTTGCGGAGACGATGATTGCGCCGAGAATTCGTTTGAGCTGTAACGCTTCGTCGGTGAGCGGTGTCAGCACGGAGGGCGGGGCGGGATGGCTGGCGACAAGCAGACGCAGCCAATAATGGGTCTCGCGGGCTTCTTTCAACGCGATGGTGTTCTTGTTGATGAAATCAGCCCGGCTAGCGGCGGCTTGGGCTTCCTCAACATTTGCGCCGATACTGGTGGCGGCGCGGAGTAGCTGTCTGGCGAGCGTGCGGTCGGCGGTGGGTTTGCTGTCCAGCATCCGGCAAAACTTCACCACGTCCACGGCGAAATCAAAGGCGCGCTCGCGAATGTCTTGCGGCTTGGGATCGGGAGCGGATTTCATTTTTGCCTTTTGCCTTTTTACTTTTGCCTTCCGCGCAGCGGAATCAGAACCAGTTTCGCTTTTTGAAATACAAGTAGGTGAGCAGGGTGGACGCTAGCGTGATGCCGGCGGCGACGAGGTAGCCGTGTTCCCAGCTCAACTCGGGCATGTTGTGGAAGTTCATGCCATACCAGGTGCCGATCATCATCAGCGGCGTGGTGATGACGGTGATG
Organism: Verrucomicrobiales bacterium; assembly: GCA_031371425.1. Taxonomy (GTDB): domain Bacteria; phylum Verrucomicrobiota; class Verrucomicrobiia; order Limisphaerales; family JAFMIX01; genus JAFMIX01. Next base: position 22,374 of record JANMJO010000009.1, read on the forward strand.
AGGGTGAGGAGTTTGACGACTTCGCCGGTCTGGTTGGAGGACATGTTCAGGTAAACTTGGAGGATGCCGGTGAGGGAGTCGGTGTAGCCTTGGGCGAGTTCGTTGATGTGGAAGAGGCGGTCATAGACGTCGCGGAAGTAGGGGACGAGGTGGGCGCGGACGAGTTTGAATTCGCCGGCGGCGAAGCGGGCGAGGACTTCGCGTTGCGGGCCGATGATCTGGCGGAGGTGGAGCACTTCTTTTTTCACCTCGAAGATGCGGTTCAAGGTTTTCTGACCGGGGACTTGGAGCGCGAGTTGTTCGAGTTCGGCGATTTCGAGGGAGAGTTCATCGAGGGCGGGCTTGTAGTTTTCCACGATGGAGTCGAGGAGTGTGTGGGCGACGCGGTCGGGTGCGCGGGCGATGTGGGTGGTGGCCTTGATGGCGCGTTCCTCGACCATGGACACGCTGCGGAGCGGGGCGCGGTGGAAGGTGACGAGGAAATTCTTGCCGAGAAAAAAATCGAGTTCGCTGGTGGCGAACAGGCCGTTCTGCCGGCTGTAATCCACCGCGTGGATCACCATGAAGAGGTAGGGCGTGAACAGGTCTTCCTCTTTCGGCGAATATTCCTCGACCTTTGGCGATGGGCTGACGGTGAGGCAGTCCTCGATGGACAGCGGGTGGAAATGGAAGACATCCTCCAGCACCGCCTTGGTCTCCTCCGGCGTGGGTGTTTCTAGGTCAACCCAGAGGAAGAGGTTGGTGTCTGCAAGCAGCGTGGGCATGAGAAACATCTCGATGTCCTTTGTGTGAAGCCGCCCCTGATTGGTGAACGCGAATGAACGAATCATACGTCAAATATGTGCCAAGTTGTCCCGAATCTTAAACCGTAGGCGCGGGGTGGCAAGTGCCAAGTTTGGCGCACTGGTCTGCGAACGGATTGGCGCGATGCCGGGACAAAAAACAGGCGGCAACGGAACAATGACGTTGTCGCCGGGGTGGCAGGTTGAAAGGGGCGTCAGAATTTTTTGCTCATTTCCACATACCAGTAACGGCCGATGGGGTCGTGGTAGGAGAAGGAGTAGCCTTCGCTTTCGCTGGCGGAAAACGGCGGGGGTTCGTCGGCGACATTATGAACGCCGACGGTCAGGGTGAGGTCTTTGGGGAAGGCATAGGACGCCTGCAAGTCCACCGTCACCCAATCGGCGACCGTGGAACGCGGGAAGCCATAGGTCGGATCATAACCTTCTTGCTGGGCGAACGAACCGACCCAGTTGACGGTAACTCCGGCGGTGATGCGTTGATAGTTCCAGAAGAGGCTGCCGTAGCCGCTCCATTCGGGGTTGTTGTATTTGCCCGCAAGCTCGGTGTCGTCAATTTTGTAGCTGTATTGCCAACTGAACGCGGTGGCAAACGTGAAATCGCCCCAACTCGTGGGCAGGATGTAATTAGCCCCCATGTCCATGAATTGCACTTCGGTGCTGCCAAAGTTGTCCCAGGAGTTTGTGACCGTCAGGATTTCGTGGGTGATGGGATTCCGCAATACTTGGTCGGGATAATATCTGGCGATAAATTCGGGATCAAAGGAGCTGATTGCGTTCTTGAAATGGATTTTGCCCCAGCCGGCGTTCAACGCAAGGCCGGGGATAAATTTGGGAGTATAATCAAGGCGGGTGCTCCAGTTTTTGGAGGTTTCAGCTTTGAGGGAGGGGTTGCCGCCAGTGTGAATGCGGTATTCGACGCTGTTGTTCTGGTTGTAATCCGGCGCATTGGTGGACGGGTCTCTGAATGAAACGTAGGAGATGGATTGTCCCAGATATAATTCCCGCAACGACGGGGCGCGGAAGCCGGTGCCATAAGAGGCGCGAAACACCAGGTCTTCGTGCGGCGAGTATTTCAGGGCGTATTTGGGATTCACCGTGCCGCCGAAATCGCTGTATTGGTCGTAGCGCGCCGCCACATCGAATTCCAATGAGCGCAGGCCGGCACGGGCGTTATCCTCGCCGAAGATGGGGATGATGATTTCTGCGAAGGCAGCGCCCACATCGCGGTGGCCGGCTCCTGAAGTGTTGCCGGAGGAGATGATTTTTTCTGCGGTCGTGAGCGCGTCAGAGCCGTCTTCAAAAGATTCATGGCGGCTGTCGCCACCGAAGGCGATGCGGAGTTTTCCACCGGGCAATTGGAAAAGCGGTCCGGTGGCTTTGGCCTCGCCCATCATCAGGCCGGATTGACCCTTGCGCCGTGGGTTGGCTTTCAGGCTCTCAATCAGGGCCGGATTGTTGGCCAGTCCCGGGGCGTAGTTGGTGGCTGGCGCGAACAGATTCAGCGCGGTCGCCGGGTCGGTGCTGTTGAGCGCGGCCTGGACCGCGTCGGCATTCAGATAGTTGAAGCCCTTGGATTTGGTCACGAGCGGATTGAAGATGAAGCTGGCCGTCGCTTCCCACTCGTTGTCAAAATGAAAGTTGATGCCCGGCACCAGCCGGAACGTCTCCGTGGTGATCTCGTCAATGCGCGGCCCCGCTTCCAGCAAGCGATAGCGGAAGCTCAAGTCCGTGCCGAAAATGTTGTAAGGATTGCTGCCCGGCACGATGAAACTTTGTCCCAGCGGGTTGCCGAAAAGATTGGGCGGTTGGTCGCCGGTGATGGGCGTGGGCGCGGAGATTTCACGGGCCCACGAATGCCGGTATGAGGCTTCGAGAAAGACATCAACGTTGTCGTTGATCTTGTGTTGAGCGATGAGCAACGCCCCGTAGCGTTCGGCTTCGGGATAGGCATTCAAGTAACGGTTGTAATCAAAAGCGTTGCCGCCGGTGCCTGCGGAAAAAGACCCGTCTGGATTACCGCTGAAGGGCGCATCCACAATCCCCATCGTTGGCGAGAGGATGAGAGACGCCCCGTCGGGTGCGTAGAAATATCCCGGGTTCGGCCCCAAGTTGCTCAGAAAAGTATCGCCGCCTTCCGCCGTGTGGTCGGCGCTCTTCGAATACGGGCGGTCTTTCAACCCCAGCGAATCGCGGTGGTAATAGTCCACATTGATCAGCACGCTGGTGTTCCTCTTTTTGTCCTGAAGTCCTGTGGTCACGCTGTAGTTCTGCTCGAACATGTCGTTCTTGAAACTGTTCCCCACCCGCGCCGTCAGTTCGGTGCCTTGGAATTCTTTTTTGAGGATGATGTTGACGACGCCCGCGATGGCGTCCGAGCCGTAAAGTGCCGATGCGCCCTCCGGCAAAATCTCGATGCGCTCGATGGCCGACGCCGGCAAGCTATTCAAATCCGTGAACGCATCGGAAATCCCTTGGCCGTAGCCATACGGCGCCACGCGGTGACCATTCAACAAGACCAAAGTATATTTCGCCCCCAAACCGCGCAGCGAAACCTCGGAGGAGCCGGGCGCAAAACCGTTTTGAAACTTGTCGTCGAGTGAACCCCGGTTTTGCGGCATGTGCTTGATGACTTCTGAAAGCGTCGCGGCGCCCTCGCGCTTGATGTCCTCTGCCGTAATGGTGATGACCGGCGCGATGGGCATGGCGTCCGCAGTCGGGATCATCGAGCCAGTCACGACCACGGTCTTCATCTGCCGGGTCGCGGCGTTGGTGGTGAGGGTGGGCGCAGTCGCCATGGCGTCAGGCAGGATGACGGGTTTGGCGGCGGCTTCCGGGGCGATTGTCGGGGCGATTGTCGGGGGGGCTTCCGGTGCAGTTTCGGCGCGGGC
>JANMJO010000029.1:0-6622 GCA_031371425.1 Verrucomicrobiales bacterium
AACATCGCGCTCGTGACCGGGTTGCGGCTGAACGGATTCGCGACGACGAGCGCGCCACACGCGAGCGTCAGGAACGCGAAGACGTAAAATAAAATGTCGGTTATTGCCATGCTTAACTGTTCTGAAACCACGAATGAACACCAATGGACACGAATGAAAGGCAGGTTCGGAGTTCCGCCTTTAGGCGGTCCGCGCTTCCAAGCCATCCGAGCCATCCGAGCCGCCTAAAGGCGGAACTCCAAACAGATTCGTGTTTATTCGTGTTCATTCGTGGTTGCCTTAAACCTTCACCGGAAAACTTTCCTGCTCCTTCGCTTCGTCGGCTTTGTGTTTCCATTTCTGAACGCCAGCGTGAACGCCGCCGAGTTCGAGGAGTTTTTCTTTGTTGTAAATCATTTCCGCGCGGCTCGTGCCGGTGAGCGAATAATCTTTTTGCAGGAAGATCGCTTCCTCGGGACAGACTTCCTGGCAGAAGCCGCAGAAGATGCAGCGCAGCATGTCGATCTCAAATTCCTGGGGCATCTTCTCCGCGTTCGGACGATCCGCGAGCTGGCCCGCCGGGCCGGGCGGGATAATCTTGATGGCCTTGGGCGGGCAGACGAATTCGCAGAGCTGGCAGCTCACGCACTTGGTGTTGCCTTCCTGATCCTTCACGAGATACGGCGCGCCACGATAACCCTCGGGCACGACCCATTTCTCCTCGGGATACTGCATCGTCACTTTCTTGCTGAAGAAATGGCGAATGGTGACTTTGAACCCGCCGATGATGGCCGGCAGGTAAAGCCGTTCCCAAAGATTCAATGCTTTGCGTTTAACGATCATGTTATTTGCCGCTCTGCCACCAGAGCCAGATGGCGGTGACCAAAATGTTCGCCAGCGCGGCGGGAATGAACCGACGCCAGCCCAAATCCATCAGTTGATCATACCGGAAACGCGGCCACATCCACCGCACCCAGACGAACATCACGAGAAAGGCTAGGACCTTCGCCAAGAAAATCGCGATGTGCGCGATGCCGCCCAGCAACGTCGTGGCCGCGTGGTCGAGGCCGAAGAACGGCAGAGTCCAGCCGCCGAAGAACAACGTGACCATCATCGCCGACACGAGGATCATGTTGGCGTATTCGCCCATGAAGAAGAGCGCGAATTTGATGGAGCTGTATTCGATGTTGTAACCGCCCGCGAGTTCCTGTTCGGCTTCGGGCAGGTCGAACGGCGTGCGGTTTGTTTCCGCAAACGCGGCGACGAGGAAGATGACGAACGCCAGCAACGTCATCGGGCTTTGGAGGATGAACCAGTTCGGCAGCAGCGGCAGCCACTTCGCCGTGCCGGTCTGCGCCTGGATGACGTCGCTCAAATTCAGGCTGCCCACGATCATGAACAGCGGGATGACGCTCATGCCCATGGCGATCTCGTAGGAAATCATCTGCGCTGTCGAGCGGATGCCACCGAGGAACGGGAACTTGGAATTACTCGCGTAGCCCGCCAGCACGATGCTGTAAACGCCGAGCGAGACGATGCCGAAAGTGTAGAGGATGCCGACGTTCAAGTCGGCCAGCACCATGGACTGGTTGCCGATTTTTGAGCCGAAGGGAATCACCGCGAGGTTCAGGATCGCGGGCATCAGGCAAATCGCGGGCGCGAGGACGTAATAGATTTTCCGCACGTGCGCCGGCGTCACCTCCTCTTTGAAAAACGCCTTCACCGCGTCGCACGCCGGCTGCAACAGCCCGAACGGCCCCGCGCGGTTCGGCCCGATGCGGTCCTGGATGAACGCGGAAACCTTCCGCTCCACCAGCACGACGTAGGCGACCATAAACATCATCACCGAGAATGCGCCGATGACCTTCACCGCCGTGAACAGCAGGAGCTGTCCCGTCGGAGTCTTCAGCCAATCTATGGTCGCCTGGATCATTTTCTAAATTTTCACCGTCACGCCCGTGTTGCCGAGGCCAGCCCACGTCAAACCGTGGAACGCCGGCACATCTGCCGCCATCGCGTTGAACAAACCCTCAATCGTCGCAAAACTTTTCTCGCCGGTGACGCCAGCCACGAGCGCGTTCAGGAAATCCCATTCCGCCCGCGCATCGCCGATAGCTTCCACCGCCTTCATGAACTTCTGCACGCGGCCTTTCGCGTTCGTGAACGAACCGCGCTTCTCGGCGGCGGCGCAGCCGGGCAGCAAGTAATGCGCGCGCCTCGTCGTCTCGCTCGGCCGGACATCGCTCACGATGAGCGTTTCCAGCTTGAGCAACATTTCCGGCGCGATGCCGTGCAGGGTCACATCCTCGCCGAACACGATGAGCGTCTTGATTTTTCCGCTGCGGATGCCTTCGGCGATCATTGAAATCTTGAGGCCCGCGCCCATGCCGGTGATTCCTGTCAACCGCGCTCCGGCCTTGTTCGGCGTGCGGTCGGTGTTGAGCAGCAGCCCGTCGCCCTCGCCCAGATGCTGCACCGAATCGGTCAGCGCGCCCAGTTTTGTGGCGAGCTTCCGCAACAACCACAACTCCTCGTTCGTCTGCTGCGACGACGCGATGATGGCAGCCGAGCCCTGCGGAATTTTCTTCAACCGCGCGGTAATCTCGCCCAGCGCGATGCTCCAAGTCGTCTTCTCGCGGTCGCCGTCGGCGACTTTGTGGCGGACTTCGGCAAGCCGCGGCGACTGCTGAATCCATTTGTAATTCAGCCGGCCGAAATCGCACATCCACGAGCTGTTGACCGCGTCGTTGTCGCGCGGCGTGAGGCGGTAAATCTTTTCCTCGCGCGCGCCGATGGTGATGTTGCAGCCCGTCGCACAACTCGTGCAGATGCTCTTGGTTTCCTTCAAGAACCACACGCGCATCTGGAAGCGAAAATCTTTCGACGTCAGCGCGCCGACCGGGCAGAGGTCCACCGTGTTGAGCGTGTAGTTGTTGTCGAACGGCAAACCGGGGAACGTGGCGATGGTGTTGTAGCTGCCGCGATTCACGATGCCGAGCGCGTCATCGCCCGCGACGTCCTTCGTGAACCGGATGCAGCGCGTGCAAAGAATGCAGCGTTCGGCGTCCAGCATGATGCGCGGGCCGAGGTCAACGGCCTTGGGCTTGTGAACCTTCGCCTCGACGAAGCGGCTCGCGCTCTGCCCGTAGTCCACGGAATATTCCTGGAGCTTGCACTCGCCGGCCTGGTCGCAGATCGGGCAGTCGAGCGGGTGATTAATCAGCAGCGATTCGAGCACGCCTTCGCGCATCGCCTTCACGGCGGGTGTGCTCGTGTAAATTTCCATGCCCGGCGAAACCGGCGTGGCGCAACCGATGGCCGGGCGCGGCGACTTCGCAATCTTCGGCGTGCCGTCGGGATTCAAAACCGGCTTGCGATCCGGGCCGAGCGCGGGCGTGCCGAACTCGACGAGGCACATGCGGCAATTGCCGGCGACGGGCAGCTTTGGGTGATAGCAATAATGCGGCACGTCCGTCCGCGCGATGTCGCAAGCTTGAAGCATCGTGGTCGGCACGGGGTTGCCCTGCCAATCCGGTGTGAGCTTCGGCACTTCGATTTCGCGCCCGTCCACCTTGACCTTAATCTTTTCGATCGCGGGCGGCGCGGGCTTAACTTCAGTTGTAGGTGCGGCGGACATTAAAAATTCCAAACCAAATAAAAGACCCCCGATGGATTCGGCCCGCCGCGCGATTCGTCGCGCAACGTGCGGCTGATGGACGCTTTCAACGCCCAATGTTCATTGAACGTATAAACCGCGCCGAGCGTTGTCAGCACTTGATGATTCTTTTTGTCGAGCATCGGCGTCCAACCAAAGAGTTCCGTGCCGAGCGCGAAGTGGCTGTTGAACGAGTAGAGCGTGCCGATGCCGTAGTAGGCGACATCCGACACGCCCGGCTTGAACGCCATCTGGTAGCCGACTTCCACGAAGTTGTAGAAACGCCCGATGGTCTTGCCGAATTGCAGCGGCAACTGCGCTCGCCACACGCCGTCACCGAGTCCACGGTCTTTGTCGGAAGTGGGAAAATAAACTTTCGGCGCGATGCCGATGGCTGGCAGCCAACTGTTCGTGCTCTCATCAATGAAACGCCACTTCACTTTGAACTCCGTGTCCGCAAATCCAAAGACGCTTGGCCCGGTGGTTGGCTCTAACGTCCGTCCCGCCAGCGTGAGGTTGAGACGCACGTTCGGCACGACCGCGTAGTTCAAGTCGAGAATCGGTGCAGTCCAAGTGTTGCCGCCGGTGTTGTGTTCCGCCGTCATGCCGAACTTGATTTCCCAGCCGGGCGAAAACTCCGGGTCATCCGTGTAGAAAGGCGAATCTGCGCGGGCTTGGGCGGCGGCGAACGCGCCAAGCGCGAACAACCAGAAAACTTTTTTCAGTCCCGTCGCGCCGGGTCGCCGCATCTTGAGGTAGATGATGATTCCCGAAACCGTCAGCAGCACCAACGCGAAAGCCCAACACATTGCGAGAACCAAACCGCCATCGCCGAACGCCTCGCCGCTGTGCAACCGCAGCAAGAAAGGTTTGTCCGTGTAAGCCTCCGTGTGCAAAAGCGCGCCGGTCTTGGCATCGAAAACAAACTTGCGGTCTTCGCCGCCGGAAGGCTTGCCCGTGTAAATGGTGACGGTCGGCTGGTCGCCCTTGAACGCAATCGTGACGCTGTCCACCGGAGTGCCACCCGCCTGTGACGCAGCCGTGGCAAAAGCTTTGGCGAGCGGTTCAGACCATTGTGCGGTGGGCGATTGCAGCGTGACCGGACTGACCAACGCGCGATTATGTTCACGCACTGCCTCGTCCGCTCCGAAAAATTCGGTGAAGGCGAGAATGAAGCCCGTGACCGACGCGAACAAAAGGAACAACGCGGCGGGAAAGCCGATCCACCGATGCCATTTGCGCCAGAATGCTTGGTTCATCTGATAGCCTCCTCCGCTCGGCGCATGGCTTCTTCAGCGGAAACCGGATTGGCTTTGCCATCTCGAAAATTTTGTCGGCGGCGGTCAATTGCCTTGCGCGCTTCTTCATCCGCTGCGCCTTTGGCGACGAATTCGTCTTTGAACTTCGCCACAAAACTTTGAACCGGCCACGAGCAGGCTTCGCCGAACGCGCAGATGGTGCGGCCGCCGGGAATGTTGTCGGCGATCTTCACGAGATAATCCGCGTCGCCCTTGCGGCCTTCGCCGTGGGTGAGGCGATGCAGCGTCTTGCTCATCCAGAGCGAGCCTTCGCGGCAGGGCGTACATTGGCCGCAGCTTTCGTGCGCGTAAAATTCGCTGATGTTCGCGAGCGCCTCGACGATGTCCACGCTGTCGTCCATCACGATGATCGCGCTCGAACCGCTCATCGAACCGGCGGCGATGAGGGAATCAAAGTCGTAAGGCAAATCGAGCATGTCCACTTCCTGCTCGACATCTTTGCCATCCACCTTGCGCTTGAGTTTGAACTTCTCGCCGGCTTTGAAAACTTTCGCCGACGAGCCGCCGGGGATGACGGCTTTGAGTTTTCGTCCTTCGAGCAAGCCGCCGCCGAACGCGGGATCGTTGATGAGCTGGCCGATTGTGGCTTTGCCGATTTCGATCTCGTAATAGCCGGGGCGTTTCACCTGGCCGCTGAGGCTGACGATGCGTGTGCCGGTGTTGTTCGGTGTGCCGAGCTTCGCAAATTCGCCCGCGCCCATCGCGACGATGTGCTTCACGTTGCAGAGCGTCTCGACGTTGTTGACGATGGTCGGGCACATGTAGAGGCCGAGCACCGCCGGAAAATACGGCGGCTTGATGCGCGGATAGGCGCGCTTGCCTTCGAGCGAATCGATGAGGCCGGTTTCCTCGCCGCAAATGTAAGCGCCCGCGCCACGATGGACGTGACTCTCCAGATCGTAGCCGCTGCCGAGAATATTTTTACCGAGGAAATTCTTCGCACGAGCTTCGGCCAACGCCGCATTGAGCAGCTTCGCGCCCTTCGGCATTTCGCCACGGATGTAGATGTAGGCGAGCTTCACGTCGTTCGCGAAGCACGAAATGATCATGCCCTCGATCAACTGATGCGGATCTTTGTGGATGATCTGGCGATCCTTGAACGTGCCCGGCTCGGATTCGTCGGCGTTGCAGATGAGATAAATCGGTTTGTTGCTGCGACGATCCACAAAGCTCCACTTGAGCCCGCATGAGAAACCCGCGCCACCGCGACCACGCAAGCCGGACAGCTTCACGTCATCACGGATCTGTTCCTGTGGCGAAGCTTTCTTGCCGTCGGGCAAGTCCTTGGGCTGGATGGCGAGCGCCTTCTTGAGCGCGTCACAGCCACCGTGCCGCAAATAGCATTCGATGTCGGGCGTGTAACCCGGTTTATCGGCGTGCTTCAAGATCAATTTGAATTCTTGCGGCATGGTTAGTTCAAAGCCCCATTGGGGCGACCGATAATAGCCCACGGTTTCAACCGTGGGTAAAAGTTGGAAACAAATCGAGTCCCGGAGGGACGGCAGAATTCCCCTTGGGTATTTCTGTCGCCCCTACGGGGCTTGTGATTTTTTTGTGACACTGACCCACGGTTATAACCGTGGGCTATTGTCATTTGTCTCTGCGGGACTGCGGTGTGTCGGCTTGACTGGCACGCGAAATTCTCTAGCTTACCGGACGCGTCGGTTTG
>JANMJO010000040.1:0-2474 GCA_031371425.1 Verrucomicrobiales bacterium
TTGTTTGTCACGTCGTAGTGCATGGGGACGAAAATTTGGCCCGGCGAAACCGTGGGCGTGAGCACGGCGGTGACTTCGATGCGCGCACGCCGCGAGACTATGGCGACGGGCGTGTTCGGCTCAATGTCCAGGCGTTCGGCGTCGGCGGGATGAATCTCGGCGTAGGGGTTCGCGGGATACAGCGTGCGCAACACGGCGGACTTGCCGGTGCGGGTGTTCGTGTGCCATTGCGCGCTCGTGCCGCGACCGGTGAGCATGACGAACGGAAATTCTTCGTCCGTCGGCTCGGCGACGACGCGCGGTTGGTCGAAAAGGAATTTCGCTTTTCCGTCGGCGTGGAAAAATTTTCCATCGGCGAACAGGCGGCGTTCGCGTTCAATGTAGGGCGGGCGTCCCGCCTGCCCATCTGGCGCGTCAGTGCCAGCCGCGTTCCGCTCAAGCGGGTTCTGGCCGAAAGCTTCGCTTTCGGCGGGCAGGCGAGACGCCTGCCCTACTTTGAACGGCCACTGGATTCCGCCGCTCGCGTCCAGATGCCGGTAGTCTTCGATGCCCGTGATGTCGCACGGACGCCCGGCGCTCAAGCGTTTCAAAATTTGGAAGACAGCCTGCGGCGAAGTCCATTGGCTGAACATTTCGCCGCAGCCCCAATAGTTCGCGATGAGGCGGAAGATGTTGAAGTCGCTCAACGCTTGGCCGGGCGCGCGGGAAACTTTTTTCACATGACCGTAGCGCCGCTCGCTGTTGATGAACGTGCCTTCCTTCTCGCCCCAACCGGCGGCGGGCAGAATCAGATGCGCGCGTTTCGCGGTGTCGGTGGTCGTGAACATGTCCTGCACGACGAGAAAATCCAACTTGTCGAGCGCGCCGGTCGCACGGGCGGAATCAATCCACGAATGGATGGTGTTCGTGGCAATGACCCACAGGCCTTTGATTTTTCCGTCGTCAATGGCTTGTAAAATCTGGTCGTAGGCGAGCGAGTTTTTTCCGGGGATTTTTTCCGGCGCGATGTGCAACAGTTGCGAAACTTCGGCGCGATGTTCGGCATTGAGAAAGTCGCGTCCGCCGAGCAGGCCCGATGCGTTGGCGAACAAGCGCGAGCCCATCGCGTTGCATTGGCCGGTCACGGAATTCGCGCCCGTGCCGGGGCGACCAATGTTGCCAGTCATCAACGCGAGGTTGATGACGGCCTGCGCGGTGCGCGTGGATTCGTGGCCTTGGTTCACGCCCATCGTCCACCAGAACGAAACAGCCTTGCGCGTGGCGATGGTTTCGGCGAAGCGGAAAAGCTGTCCGACGGTGAGGCCAGTTTCTGCCGCGACTTTGTCCGGCGTGAATTGTCGCACGAACTTGGTGAACTCGGTAAAACCCGTGGTGTGCTGCGCGATGAATTCGCGATTGATCCAGTTTTTTTGGATGAGCAAGTTCGCGATGCCGTAGAGCAACGTGATGTCGGACTTCGGCGCGAGCGCGAGATGTTGCGTGGCGTTCATCGCCGTCTCGGTGCGGCGCGGGTCAATGACGATGATGTCGGGATTATTTTTATTCCGCATCACGCGCTGCCACATGATCGGATGCGCGATGCAAAGATTTGAGCCGACGAACACGAGGCAATCCGATTCCTCGAAGTCCGCGTAAGTGTAAGGTGGCGCGTCGAAGCCGAAACTTTGTTTGTAGGCGACGTGCGAAGTGGCCATGCACTGGCGCGTGTTGGAGTCGCAATGCAGCGCGCCCATGCCGAACTTCCACAGCGCGCCGACGAACGCCATTTCCTCCGTGCAAATCTGGCCGGTGCTCAAGAACGCCACGCTCTCCGGCCCGTGCTGATCCATGATGGCTTTGAACTTGAGCGTGAAGACTTGCATCGCCTCGTCCCAATCCACGGGTTCGAGCTTGCCGGTCTTTTCATCGCGCAGCAGCGGCGTCGTGGCGCGGTCGGTCGCGGCCAAACAAGTGAGTGCTTCCCAACCTTTGGGACACGCCATGCCGAGGTTCACGGGATAATCGGCGGTCGGCGTGAGATTCACGGCGACGCCGGATTGCAGGTGAACGTCGAGCGAACAACCGGTGGAGCAGTAGCCGCAAATCGAGCGCGTGGTGGCGTCGGGGCGGAGGCGTGCGGGAACTTTGCCCAAACCAAAATCGCCGGGATGCAGCGTGAGGTCGTTCGTGAGCGGGCCGCTCCACTGGCGGAGCAGGGAGTTTTCTTTGGCCTCACGCAAAGGCCGCGACGGACGCAACGGGGAAATTTCCTTTGCGGCCTTGGCGCTCTTGGCGTGAGGAGAGTTGGTTGGGGCGACGCTCATGCGCGGATGCTCCATTCAGTGCGCGGGTTGCATACGTCTGCGCCAAGTTTCGATCCGTGTTCCAGAATCCCAACGGGATTCCAGCATTCAGCCCAGGGTTGCGAGGCACGAGCTACCCTGGGTAATCGTGCCGAAAATATTTCCAACCCCAACGGGGTTGCATCGTCTTTC
>JANMJO010000051.1:0-2908 GCA_031371425.1 Verrucomicrobiales bacterium
CAGTTCATTCCCAAGAATATTCCCGGCACGGAAAAGGTTTTGCCCGCGCAACTCGTGCTGCTCGCGATGGGCTTCCTCGGGCCGGAACAGCCGTTGCTCGAAGCGCTCGGCGTGGAACGCGACCCGCGCTCCAACGCCAAGGCCGACTTCGAGAAATACACCACGAACCTGGCGAAAGTTTTCGCGTGCGGCGATTGCCGGCGCGGCCAGAGCCTCGTCGTGTGGGCGTTCAACGAGGGTCGCGGCGCGGCGCGCGAGTGCGACCGCTTCCTGATGGGCGCGACGGATCTGCCTTGAGTCTTCATTCATCATTCTACCTTCTGCATTTGCGAAGGTGGGCGCTACGGATCTGCCGTAAGCGACGATTTATGATTCAAACGGCTGCTGCTGAAACATTGCGGCAGCCGTTTTTTTGTATCATTCTCACGGGGTCGCACGAATAAAGCAGCGCATTGTTTGAGGCATGAGCAAAGAGAGAAAACTCCAAATCCGCAACAGCACCGCCGAGTTTCTGATCTTCACCCGGCAGGCGGGCGAGGATGGCATCGAGGTGCGCGTGGTGGAGGAAACAGTCTGGCTGACGCAGAAGCTGATCAGCGTTCTTTTTGACAAGGGCCGCAGCACCATTACCGAGCATCTGAAGAACATCTTCGACACCGGTGAACTGGAGGAAAAATCAGTGTGTCGGGATTTCCGACACACTGCCGAGGACGGCAAGGATTACACGACGCGGTTCTACAATCTCGACGCCATCATCGCCGTCGGTTTCCGGGTGAATTCCGCCCGCGCCATCCAGTTCCGGCAATGGGCTACAGGCGTGCTGCGGGATTATGCCATTCGGGGGTATGTGCTGGACAAGGAGCGATTGAAGAACGGGGCGTTCCTGAGCAAGGAGTATTACGAAAACCTGCTGGCCGAGATTCGCGAGATCCGGGCGAGCGAGCGGAAGTTTTATCAGAAGATTGCGGACATCTACGCGACTGCGATGGATTACAGCCCCGACGCAGAGGCGACTCAGACGTTTTTTGCCACGGTGCAGAACAAGCTGCATTTTGCCATTCACGGGCGCACCGCCGCTGAATTGATCGTGGCGCGGGCAGACAGCAAGAAAGAGCGCATGGGCCTGACCACTTGGAAAAACGCGCCGCACGGGAAAATCATCAAGCCGGATGTGGTTGTGGCGAAAAATTATCTCACGGAAAAGGAATTGAAGTCGCTGGATCGCATCGTGACGATGTATCTGGATTACGCCGAGGATCAGGCGGAACGGAAGATTCCCATGACGATGCAGGATTGGGCGGGCAAGTTGAACGCGTTCTTGAAATTCAACGAGCGGGATATTCTGAATCATCCCGGCAAGGTGAGTCAGGAAGTGGCCAAAGTATTTGCAGAAAGTGAATTTGAAAAATACCGGATTGTGCAGGACCGGTTATTCGAGTCGGACTTTGACCGGCACATCAAGAAAGCCTTGAAGGGTGGCAAGGAGACGTCATGAACAAAGCTGAAGCGAGTGCCGGGTTGATTCCGAACATCAATGGCATGTTCGCGAGCGGCGCGGCGCGCGAGTGCGACAGGTTTTTGATGGGTTCGACCAACCTGCCTTGATTCTTCATTCATCATTCATCATTCTACCTTCTGCATTTGCGAAGGTGGGCGCTACGGATCTGCCGTAAGGTTTATCCACAGATGTCGCAGATGAACGCAGATTCCCTCTCCGCATCGGATGGGGAAAGGGCCGGGGCGAGGTGCTTCTTAACCGCTGATTGACGCTGACCTGCCGCGACGGGCGCGAGCACGGCGGGTGGACGCTGATTTATTTGGCGGCGGACTCGTCGCGCCGAAGTTTCCCGGCGGAGGCGGATTGGACGAGGGCTTTTTCTTCCGTGGTCAGGGCGTATCAAACCTTGAAGCGTTCCGCCACGCTCGCGCTTTGAATTGGAACGCCGATTTCCAAATCGGCAAGGAGTCAGAATAGTGCCAACACGCCGATTTGGAAATCGGCGCTCCGGGCGTGGGCTTTGGAGTGCGCTGGCAGAGCGTAGCGGCGACGGCGCTTTCGGGCGCACGAGAACGCCACTGCATCTGACAACCTGCCGTGCGTGCTAAAGCGGTGTCGCGTCCGACTTGCCACCGGAGTCCAAAAGCTGGCGCTCATTTCGACGCCCCTTCCACAATTTTGATTTCTTCCGGGGTCAGGCCGTAGAGCGCAGACACCAACTCGTCCAACGGCGCATGTTCAAGTTTGACAAGCCCGACGGGTGAATACAAATTGTCTGCGTGCGCATCATCATGGAAGCGTTTCTCGTGGCGGCTGGGCGGGAACATCCCCCGGCGGCTCGTCACTTGGACGTTTGGCGTAAGACGGTCAAAGCGGCAACGTGGCGACATCTGGTGGACGTTCGGCGAAGTTACCCGGACACGGACGCCGTGAAAGTCCGCAGCGGGCGGACGGTATTGATTTTTAACATCCGCCGGAATGATTACCGCCTGATTGCGGCGGCGCATTTCGACCGCCAGATCGTCTATACGCTGCGCTTCATGACGCACGCCGAATACAGCAAAGACCGCTGGAAAGAAACATTATGAAAACGACCCGCGCCAAAATTCAATTTGCCCGCCTGCCCAAAGACTACGCCGGTCTGTGCCGGACGCTCACACCGCGCCCGCTCCATGACAAGGTGGATTTTGAAAACGTCACCGAAATCACCGACGCCATGGCCGGACACAAGCTGACGCCGGATCAAGAGGACTACTTTGACCTGCTCTGCCGCCTGATTGAAGATTACGAAAAAGAACACGCGCAACTCGGCACGTCCAAAGTCACTGCGCTGGACGCCTTGCAACACCTGCTGGACGCGCACAAAATGAGCGCGGCAGACTTGGCGCGACTGCTGGACGTTCACCGCAC
>JANMJO010000070.1:0-4661 GCA_031371425.1 Verrucomicrobiales bacterium
GGACAGCGGCGAAATCCGCGCCGCCATCGCCCGCCATCCCGTGGAACGCAAGCGCATGGCCGTGACCACGCCCGGCAAGGGCCGCGACGCATGGACAAGCTACGCAGTCGAGGAGCGGTTTCCCGCCGCGACATTCGTCGAAGTGACGATTCACACCGGGCGCACGCACCAGATCCGCGTCCACCTCACACACCTCGGCCATCCCGTCATCGGCGATGAAACCTACGGCGTGAAGCAGAACAAGAAATTCACCGAAGCAACCGGCGTGATCGTGCCGCGCCAGATGCTGCACGCCAGCCGCATCACCTTCACGCATCCGCAGACGGGAAAACGATTGAAGTGCGAAGCCCCGTTGCCGGCAGACTTCAAGACCGCGCTGAAACAGTTGCGCGCTACGGCGAAACCGACTCGGCGTCCAGCGTGAACTCCCTGCCGTCCGTCGTCACCGCCTTGCCGATGATGCGGCCATTGGAGATCGGCACGCCGTTCTTCATCAGCCGCGCCTGACTCTCCGACCGGTTCTGCGCAGCGTTGAGATAATTCTGCGCCCCATTCGCCGGCGACGCCGCGTTCATGAACTGGCCGGTAATCGCCACGTTCTGCCGCAAGCTCAAGTTCGTGCCCGCCGCACGGAAGAAAAAATTCTGCGAGTCCTGCTGCCGCGACGCAGCGGCGGCAACTTCCTTG
Source organism: Verrucomicrobiales bacterium (assembly GCA_031371425.1). Lineage (GTDB taxonomy): Bacteria > Verrucomicrobiota > Verrucomicrobiia > Limisphaerales > JAFMIX01 > JAFMIX01. Next base: position 688 of record JANMJO010000070.1, read on the forward strand.
AACGCCAGCTTGCCGCCGTCTTCCCCGGCTTTCTTCGACAACGCTTCGACCGCGAGCGCCTTGGATTTTTTGGAATCCTCCTCCGCCAACAGCACGCCGTCATACACCGAGCCATCGCCATCCACTATGCGGATGCGGTTGCCGGTCTGCGTGACGTTGAAATTTGCGAGCACGGCAGACTGCTCTGCGTCCTTCGCCGCCCCGAGCGCGCCGGCCACAGACAACTTGTCCACCTCCCGCAACTTGGATTCCGCCGGGCTATCCGCAAGCCTGCCGCCGTCTCTGCTGACGGCTTTGTTCGCAAGCGACCCGGTTGTGGAATCAAACTTCGCCGACGGTTTATCCGCCGCCGCAGTTGGCGCGGCGAGAGCGAATGTCGCGTCCACACTTTTTTCGCGTCCCCCCAACGCCACCGACCGGTCCTCATCCAAAAGCTGGCTCGCGGAATCCGGTTTGGCCACGCCCGCCGGCGCGATTGCGGCGGGCGACGCGGCGGCGCGATCGCGACGGGCGATTAAGGACGCAGCGGTCTGCACATAGCCCGCCGACTCCATCTTCGCAGGGGACGCGGGCTTGTTGTCGGCCATCGCCAATTGTTGTTTCGCCATCTGCTTCGGGTTGTGGAGGAACGCCCACGTTCCGAAACAAAGGACGGTCACGGCGCAAGTGGCCGTGGCAAAGCGCATCCATGTCAGGCCGAAGAATGTTTTCCGCTGCGCCGCGCCGGGATTTCTTTCCAGCGTGCGCAGAACCTCGCCCTGCAACAGCCGGCGCGTGGCCGGGTGCAGATCAAACTTGCCGCCCGCTTCGCCGCGCCGTTGTTTGGCGGCGGCGCGCAGTTGCTTCTCGATGTCGCGTTCTTCTGGCATGACTAAAATGTTTGGAGTTCCGGCTTTAGCCGGCCCGAACCGCCTGAAGGCGGAACTCCAAGCCTCCGGCCCGTCGCTTTTGGCCTCATCGTTTGAACCGTCTTTTTCGTCTTTTGCATCCGTTCTAGGAGTTGGACGGGAAAACCCCCTCATTCTCCCGCGCAAAAATCTTTTTCGCAATTTCCTCCAGCTTGTCGAGGCATTTGCTCAAGCGCGAACTTACGGTCTTCGCGTTCAGTTTCAACGTCGCAGAAATCTCCTCGTAACTCAAATCGCCGAAGTAACGCAGCTCCACGACCTCGCGGCACGGCGCATCCAGCCGCTCCACCGCGCGGCGCACGAGCGCGAGCTGCTCGTCGCCCGCCAGCATGGCGTCGGGCGCGGGCGCGGCGCTGGGTGGATCAAGCTTGAGGCCGGTCGCGGCGTCCTCCGCATCGAGGGAGAACGTGGCCGCACCGCCGCCGCGTTTGGCGGCGCTGCGTTTCTCGCGGAAGTCGCGCGCCTTGTTCGCGGCGATGCGGAACAGCCAGGTCTGGAATCGGCTTTCGCCGTGGAACGAGCCGAGGTTGTGGATGACGGCGAGGAAAGTTTCCTGGCAAATCTCTTCCGCGTCCTCGCGCGTGAAGTCCGAGCCGAGCTGGAAAATGAACCGCGTGGCCGCATCGTAGTGGAGGTCGAACAGATTATCCCACGCCGCCGCTAATCCTCCGCGACAGGCGGTGATCAGGGATTTTTCTTCCGCCGGAGTCATCGTGCCAGACAAATACTCCAAACCCTCGCTGGCGGAAAGCAGAATGAAGAAATCGTTCGGATTCGCTCCAGCACCGGCTTCTTCATTCTCCCTTCTTCATTCTTCATTCTTTTTTTCCCGGAGCATTCGCCGCCGGCTTCCGTCCAACGGAGCGTGAGTCATCAAACACAAACTAAACGAAAGGGATTTATGAAAACTAAAATGAAATTGTCCGCCACGCTCGCGTTGGCCTGCGTATTGGCGCTCGCCGGTTATTCTGTTGCGAAGGAAAAAGACCGTTTCCGCACCCGCAAGCCGGTGGTGCAGATCGCCCTGCTGCTCGATACGAGCAACAGCATGGATGGCCTCATCGGCCAGGCGAAAAGCCAGCTTTGGAAAATCGTGAACGAGTTCAGTCACGCGCGGCAGGACGGCGAACTGCCGGAGGTGCAGGTGGCGCTGTTCGAATACGGCAACAACCGTTTGTCCGCGCAGGCGGGTTACATCCGCAAGGTCTCGGACTTCACGACTGATCTGGATTTGATTTCGGAAAAGCTGTTCGCGCTACGCACGGACGGCGGGCAGGAATACTGCGGCTGGGTCATCAAGGACGCACTCGAAAGGCTGGAGTGGAGTTCTTCGGCGCGCGCCTACAAGGCCGTGTTCATCGCCGGCAACGAACCATTCACGCAGGGGTCGAGGGACTACACGTATTCCTGCCGGTCGGCTCACAACCGTGGCGTCATCGTGAACACAATTTTTTGCGGCAACGAACGCGAGGGCGTGGAAACGATGTGGCGCGACGGGGCGCGGCTGGGCGACGGAAAATTTCTCGTCATTGACCAGGACCGCGCCTGTGCCTACATCGAAGCGCCGCAGGATAAGGAGCTCGCGCGGTTGAGCGGCGCGCTGAACGGGACTTACCTCGCGTATGGCGCCGGCGGCAGCGACGGCGCGCAGCGGCAGGAAAAGCAGGATCGCAACGCCGCCTCGGTCGCGTCGTCCGGCGCGCTGGTGGCGCGGGCGGCGGCAAAGGCTTCTGAGAATTATCAGAACGGCTCGTGGGATTTGGTGGACGCGGCGAAGGACAAAGACTTCCGCCTAGACAGCCTCAAGCCCGCCGACTTGCCCGCGACGATGCAGGAGCTGCCGCCCGCCGAGCGGAAGGAATTTGTGGAGAAAAAATCCCGGGAGCGCGGAGAATTGCAGACGCAGATCCAGAAGCTGAACGAGGCGCGGACGAAGTTTGTGGCGACCAAGATGAAGGAAAGCGCCGCCTCCAACACGCTCGATAGCGTGGTCATCACGACCGTGCGCGAGCAGGCACAGACGCGGGAGTTCCGGTTTGAATGACGCAAAAAAAAACCGCCCCGACTCGGAGTCGGGGCGGTTGGGTGGTTTCTGATTTGGCAATTACCCCGGGCCGACCTCTTTGAACCGGGACGAAACGCAGAGGCGCAGAGAACGCGGAGCAGCGCAGAGGCTGGCTAATAAATTGGAGTTACCTTTTGGTTGGCTTCTTTTGTTTTCCCTCCGCGAAACTTTGTGGCCTCTGCGCCTCCGCGTTTTGACTGGCTTCCATTTTTAACTACATCGTTCTGGTTTAGATTATCACCGTCCCTACCCATTCTTCAAAATCCACTCCGCCGCCGCGGGCAGGCCGTCCACCACGACGGCGCGGGTGAGTTTTTCCGGCTCGGCACGTTCCAGTTCCGCGCCGTAGCCGGTGCGGACGAGCAACGTTTTTTTCACACCGGCGTTCCAGCCGCATTCGAGATCGAGCAGCTTGTCGCCGACCATGAAGCTCCGCGCGAGGTCGAGGCCGAACTCATCGCGGGCGTCGAGAAGGAACTGCGGCGAGGGCTTGCGTCCGCGACTGGGCTGATCGGGCGCTTCCGGCGCGATGTAGGTTTTGGCGAAGCTCACGCCCTCGCGCGCCAGCTCGGCGGCGAGGTGGCGGTTGACATTCTCGGCATCGGCCAGCGTGTAGTAGCCGCGCCCAACGCCAGCCTGATTGGTGACGATGATGAGCCGGTAGCCGGCGTCCTGAAGGCGTTTGAGCGCCGCGCCCGCGCCGGGGAATATCTCCACGTCCGCCACTTTGTGGAGGTAATGTTTCTCCACGATGAGGGTGCCGTCGCGGTCTAGAAAAATAGCTCGGTTCATGATTGCTGCCCGCATTGTGGCGCGGCGGCGGCGGATTGCCAAAATAATTTGTGACCAGCGAACTGTCCCCAGGGCGCACTTTGGGACCACCACCAAAGAGGGGAAGAGCGTCAAGCGGCGGAGCGCGAGACGTCCCGGCTCGCAGCAGCCCGTCAACACGGAGACGCAAGAATACCTCGGAGTCTCCCGGCATTCGTGGCCGCTGTGAG
>JANMJO010000084.1:0-2325 GCA_031371425.1 Verrucomicrobiales bacterium
CTCGGTCATTCACTTGCCAAAGCAATTGAACAAAATTAGCCGTAGATATTTCTCGCCGCCCCGCTCGCTTGTTTTTTTACGTTCCGGCCAAAGGCTACGCTGCGGCGGTGCGTTATTACACGGAGCAGTTGGGCGGCGAATTGGCGACAACCATCGGCGGAATTCAAATCTGACACGGAGACCAAAGCCGTGGCGCGGCCTTCAAGAGATCGGTTGATGCAGCGGGGGAACTGATTATTACGGCTTGTTGCAGAGGCCGCTTTCCTGGATGCCGATTCTGATGCGGTCGGATTCCTTGACCTCGATCTGGCGGGTGATTTCATCCAGCGGTTCGACGACGGAGAAGAGGAGATTGGGAATCAGGTGGAGCGTGGTCACGCGCGATTCGACTTCGATATACAGGATGTGGTCGCTGTTGACGACGATCTCTCCGCCCTTGTTGATGCGGTTGAGTTTGATGAGGGGCATAGGCGAAACGTGGTTGTCCGACATGGATTCGAACCATGAATAACGCCTCCAAAGGGCGCTGTGTTACCATTACACCATCGGACAAGCAGGCTTGAATCTAGCTTTCCCGCGATGGTCACGCAAAACAAAACTGCACGCGAACTTGCTGTTTCCATTCCGGCGGAATTGTGCTGAAATGCGCGGCAAATGATTCACGCCACTGCCGTCATCCATCCGCAAGCCAGAGTGGATAGCACCGTCGCCGTCGGTCCTTACGCGGTGATTGACGCCGGCGTGACCCTCGGTGCGGGCTGCGTGGTCGGCCCGCACGTCCACCTCACGGGTGTGACGACCATCGGCGTGAACAATATTTTCCACGCGAGCTGCGTCATCGGCGACGCGCCACAGGATTTGAAATATCACGGCGAGCCAACGGGTCTCCGCATCGGCGACGGCAACGTCTTCCGCGAATGCTCCACGGTGAACCGCTCGAACAAGCCGGAGGAGGACACGGTCATCGGCTCGCACTGTTATCTCATGGCCACGAGCCACGTCGGCCACAACTCGGTCGTCGGCGATCACGTCATCATCGCCAACGGCACGTCGCTGGGCGGGCACGTGACGGTGGGCGACCGCGCGTTCATCTCCGGCAACTGCCTGCTCCACCAGTTCGTGCGCGTCGGCACGCTGGCGCTCATGCAAGGCGGCGCGGCCATCAGCAAGGATCTGCCGCCGTTCACCATTGCACGCGGCGACAACGGCATCTGCGGCCTGAACATCATCGGGCTGCGGCGCGCGGGTTTCAATCCGGCGGAACGGCTGGAGTTGAAACAGATTTACCATCGGCTGTTCCGCAGCGGAGAGAATTTCCGCGCTGCGCTCGCCGCCGCGCAGGCCGGATTCTCCAGCGCGCCGGCGAAAATCATGCTGGAATTTCTCGCCGCCTCCAAACGCGGCGTCTGTCTCGACCCCGGCCACAATTCCGACGCGGCGGCGGAAGACTAGCGCGATGTTCGGCAGCATCCTCAACGCGGCGGGCATCGTCATCGGCGGCATCGCGGGGCTGATGTTTCGCGGGCAGCTTTCTGCCGCCAACCAGAACTTCCTCAAGCTCGCGCTCGGCGCGTTCACGATGTTCGCCGGCATCCGCCTGACGTGGCAGAGCGTGAACGGCTCGGCGGGGCAGGTGGGCAAACAGATTTTCATGGCGTTCCTCGCGCTGATTCTTGGGCGGCTGCTTGGTCGGCTGTTGCGGCTGCAGAAGTTTTCCAACCGCATCGGCGAATCCGCCCGCGAGCAGCTTTCCCGCGTAGCCGCCGGCCACAAACCGGCGTGGGGCGACGGCTTCAACACTTGCGCCGCGCTGTTCTGCGCCGCGCCGCTGGCGGTGCTGGGCTCGGTGGCGGATGGGTTATCCGGGAATTTCCTGCCGCTCGCAATCAAGGCGGTGATGGACGCGCTGGCGGCGATGGGTTTCGCCGCGATGTTCGGCTGGAGCGTGGCGGCGGCGGCGCTGCCGGTGTTCGTGTATCAGGGCACGCTCACGCTGGTGTGCGGGCTGATCGCCGCGCCGTTTCTGGAGCAGCACGGCCTGATCGATTCCGTGAATGCGGTCAGCGGCCTGCTGATGGTGTTCGTGGCCGTGGTGATTTTTGAGCTTCGCAAAGTCGAGCTGGCGGATTACCTGCCAGCCATCGCCATCGCGCCGCTGCTGGCGTGGCTGTGGCGGTGAGTCGGAAATCTGTTGTTCCATTTCCACCGCACGCTGACTATAACTTCCGCGATGGCATTCACGGATTTCCCCGATCACGCGCAAGGCGTGGAGCTGCTGCAGCGTTCGCTGAAACGCGGACGGCTGGCGCACGCGTATCTTTTCAC